>NZ_RFLV01000002.1:0-300000 GCF_004920405.1 Pseudomonas leptonychotis | reverse complement strand
CCGCCGACTTTTTTCAGTGCAGCGTACAGGGGGTTGATGGCGGCGCCGGGGATGCCGAACGCAGTGTCAACGCCTTCGCGGCGCATCACCAGTACGGCGGCCTCGATTGCTCTCATTTTGGCCATTGTCTTGTGCCTCGTTTATTATCAGATTGTATACAAAACAGCTGGCTTGGATTCTATTCAGGCCTTGACCTTCTGGTCAATAAGTTTTCTCGCCCAGTCATCGCTCAGTGGGAAATCTTTTAAAACGGGCGTTTTAGCTGGGGCGCCTGATCCTTTGCGGGATTGTCTAATTTTTTCTGTATACAAAACACTATTAGATTGTATTCGACTATTGAGTTTTTTGTTTCTGGTGAGATAGTGGCGCTGAGCTTTGGATTGCCCGGCGACCGTTAGCCACCCCTGCAGGTGGCGCGGCTTGGGCGTTTCGTAGGATTTATCCGCATTGAGGAAGACCCAGCATGAGTACGTTGAATCTGCAAATCGCCACCACCATCAGTAACCGTGCACTGGCTGTCGCCCGGGAAATATCAGCCGCACCCCTGACCGTGGCCGTGCTGGACGCCGGCGGACACCTGATCAGCCTGCAGCGCGAGGACGGCGCCAGCTTGCTGCGTCCACAAATCGCCATCGGCAAGGCCTGGGGCGCATTGGCGCTGGGCAAAGGCTCGCGCTTGATCGCCGCCGATGCACAGCAACGCCCAGCGTTTATCGGTGCGGTGAACAACCTGGCCGACGGCCAACTGGTGCCGGCACCGGGTGGTGTGTTGATCCGCGATGAACGCGGTGAGGTGATCGGCGCGGTAGGGATTACCGGGGATACCTCGGACATCGACGAGCAGTGCGCAATCAGCGCGGTCGAGTCAGTTGGGCTTAAGGCCGATGCGGGTATCGCTGCCTAATGATTCAGGACTGGTGAGCAAAGCTTGGCGGCTAGCCATTCTGCTTCGCTCTACCGCCTACCTCCCTTGGTCAGCTATGTGGGATGAGTTTTAACCGCAGGGCTGCTGATTTTTCGGTTTTGTGGGAGGGGCTTCAGCCGCGATGATCGCGGTTAAAAGCTCGCCGCTAAAGCGCCTCCTACGGTTCTGTGGTGACCCATAAAAAAACGGTGAATGCTGTGTAGGCATTCACCGTTTTTTTATGGCAGTTTTAGAGCGGGGCAGGGCGCCTGCACTCGGTCTTACGCGCGGGTGACTTCTTCAGAGGGGCTGGCCTGGGTCTCATCGATCTCACAACCTTTGATCACCAGACGGGTGATGGTTTGAATGGCCGCTTCATAGTCGGCCTCGTCGAGGCTGGGCTTACCGGTGACGGTGGAGATCTGCCAGTCGAAGTCGGCGTAGGTCTGGGTCGCGGCCCAGATGCTGAACAGCAAATGATTGGGGTCGACTTTGGCCATCAGGCCCTGGTCGATCCAGCCCTGGATGCAGGAGATGTTGTGCTTGGCCTGGGCATTCAGTTGTTCGGTTTGCTCGGCGGACAGGTGCGGCGCACCGTGCATGATCTCGCTGGCAAATACCTTGGAGGCAAATGGCAGCTCGCGGGAGATGCGGATTTTCGAGCGGATATAGGCTTTCAACACATCGGCGGGTTTGCCCGGCTGGTTGAAGGGCGCAGAGGCTTCGAGCAGCGGCTCGATGATGCTTTCCAGCACTTCGCGGTAGAGGTTTTCTTTCGACTTGAAGTAGTAGTAAACGTTGGGCTTGGGCACGCCAGCCTTGGCGGCGATGTCGCTGGTTTTGCTGGCGGCAAAGCCCTTGTCGGCGAACTCTTCACTGGCTGCGCGTAAAATCAGCTCTTTGTTACGCTCGCGAATACTGGTCATAAGCCTCTGTGCTTCTGTCTATCGCCCGTCGCTGGGCAGCGCGGGGCATGGTAGCACCGGCTTTGCGCGTGGCTCAAGCCGGGCGGGGCGGGCTTTGGCGAGCTATCTGACTTTAAGGTCAGGTTGTTGTATACAAAATTTAACTTTTCTGTTTTTATCTCGTCTTATGCATTCATAACAAAAAGTCTCGGCTCACTGGGCTCCAGGAGACATGCCATGAACAATCAGCTGGTTGATCCTTTCGGTCGGCGCATCACCTACCTGCGGTTATCGGTTACCGATCGCTGCGATTTCCGCTGCACCTACTGCATGAGCGAAGACATGGTTTTCGCCCCCCGTGAGCAGATTCTCAGCCTGGAAGAACTGTATAACGTGGCCGATGCCTTTATCGGCCTTGGGGTTAAACGTATCCGTATTACCGGTGGTGAGCCGCTGGTGCGCAAAAACCTAATCAGTCTGCTCACCCGTTTGGGCCAGCGCCCAGAGCTGGAAGACCTGGCCATCACCACCAACGGCTCGCAACTCGCCGACCTTACGCCGCAATTACGCGCGGCCGGAGTCAAGCGTCTGAATGTCAGCCTGGATTCGTTACAGCGCGAACGCTTTGCCGCCTTTACCCGGCGCGACAAGCTTGATCAGGTGCTCGACGGCATTGAAGTGGCGCGAGCGGCCGGCTTTAGCAAAATAAAACTGAATACCGTGGTGCAGAAGGGCCGTAACGACGATGAAGTGCTCGATTTGGTCGAGTTCGCCATGGCCCGTGGTCTGGACATCAGTTTTATCGAAGAAATGCCCCTGGGCAGTATCACCAGCCATCAGCGCGAGCAAACATTCTGCTCCAGTGATGAAGTGCGTGAGCGCATCGAACAGCGCCATACCCTGGTGCGCAGTAGCAAGCTCACGGGCGGCCCGTCGCGCTATTGGCGGGTGGTTGGTAGTGATACTCAAGTCGGCTTCATTTCACCCCACAGCCACAATTTCTGTGGTGACTGTAATCGCGTGCGGGTAACGGCCGAAGGCAAGTTGGTGCTGTGTTTGGGCCACGAAAATGCCCTCGACCTAAAAACCCTAATGCGCACTCATCCCGGCGACAGCCATCGGCTGCGCGAAGCGTTGCTCAATGCCCTGCAACTCAAGCCTGAACGCCATCACTTCGAGAGCGATGCTCAGGTGCAGGTGGTGCGGTTTATGAGCATGACCGGCGGCTAGCGCGACTTCACCCCTACCGCTACGGGCGGTTCCATATTTGCGTCATCCCACGACTAACCAGGAGGTTTGCTGTGAAGCACTCGCACGTCTGCAGTTTGTTCGCCCTTGTCTGTGCCACCGGTGTCAGCGCTGAAAGCTACGTGATTGGCGTGGAAAAACTGGCCTTTGCGCCGCACTACAGCATCGACGCGCAAGGTCAGTACCAAGGCTTTGCCCGTGAGCTGTTTGACCTGTTCGCCGCAAAAAGTGGGGTGGAGTTGAGCTACAAGGTGCTACCGGTTGAGGAGTTGCTGCCGGCATTGCTCAATGGCCAGGTGGATTTGAAGTACCCAGACAGCGATACCTGGGCTCAGGCGCAAAAAACCGGCAAGGCACTGAGTTACAGCCAGGGAGTGGTCAACTACGTGGATGGCGTGCTGGTGGCACCGCAACGGCAAGGTCAGTCGATTGAGCAGATCAAGCGTTTGGCCATGGTCAATGGTTGGACGCCCTGGGGATATCAAGAGCTTATTGATGCCGGCAAGATCGAGCTGACCTACAGCGATGATCTGCACCAGATGATTCGCCAGGCCTTGAAGAAGGATACCGACGGCGCCTACTTCAACGTAGTGGTGGCCACCCATTACCTGGACAACATTCGCGCTCGCCCGGGAGCGTTGGTGTTTGATGCCACGCTGCCGCATAACCGCGGTAGCTTTCACTTATCAACCATCAAACATACCGAGCTTTTACAGCGCTTTGACCAGTTTATGCTTGAGCATACGGCTGAGATTACCGCGCTGAAGAGCCAGCACCGAGTCGAGGCCAATCTTGACCCTGAGCGTATTGGTCTGGAGCAGTGGAAGCTGGACTTTATCGAGCGCAAAAAACGCAAGGACGCTCAGTCGCAATGAGTCGCAAAGTTAACCAGTGCTGCGCCATAAAAAAACCGGAGTCGAGGACTCCGGTTTTTGGGGGATTGCTGTAGCCGTGATGCTTAAACCGGGAACAGTTCGCCCAATTTCATGGCGAGCATCATGTCGCCTTCGGCGCGCAGTTTGCCCGACATGAACGCTTGCATGCCGTCGGTTTCGCCGCTGGTGATGCCTTTCAGGGTTTCGGTGTCCATGATCAGAGTCACGCTGGCATTGGCGTTGTCGCCTGGCTCAACGGCGCAGGTGCCATCTTTGACGATCAGAGCGTAGTTCTCGCCGTCTTCGATGTTGAACTGAAACACCAAATCCAGGCCTGCAGCGGCACCGGCGTTGAACTTGGACTGCATGGTATTGATGATGTCTGCAACGCTCATGATTTTTTCCTTTTTCTCGGTTTTTTCTAGCGCCCGTATGGGTGCAGTGGGCCGCAGCTCAACGATAGGTGATGAGCTCCGGCGCCTTCAACAGCTGTAAATGCACATGGCTGTTGAAGGAAGCCAGGCTCACTTGGCTGCCACGAAACTTCAGGCAGCTTAGTGAGGTGTTAACAATTTGCCAGTTCAGCTCGAACGCTTGCACGGGCGCAATGCCGGTAATCAGATGTAGCAGGGCGGTGATGGTACCGCCCGAGGTAAATACCGCGATGTTCTGTTTACTGTCGGCTTGCTCAAGCAGGCGAGTAAGACCGCCCTGAACCTGCTCGACAAAACCCTGCCAGCTCTGCAGTCCAGGTTTGTCGTGCTCTGCGGAAATCCAGCGGCCTATTAGCTTGGCGAACAGGCGTTGAAACTCAGCGCGGTTCTGCGCAGCGTTGCGCAGAATATGCAGCGCTTCTGGTTCTTCGAGGAGCATGTCCGGGAGTAGAGCGCGGATAACCGCGTCAGCATCAAACTCATTGAATGCGGCATCAACTTCCAACTGCGGCACAGTGATGGCGCTCTCGCGCAACTGCTGCAATGCACTGTTGGCCGTATGTTGCTGCCGACGCAAGTCGCCACTGAGGCTGCGATCGAGTCGTATACCCAGTTGAGCGAGGTGTGCGCCCAGCACTTCGGCTTGGCGAATTCCGATAGGCGATAGCACATCGTAATCGTCGGCACCGAAGGAGGCTTGGCCATGTCGAATCAGGTAGATGCTGCCCACGTCCGCTGGTTTCCGGTACGGTGAAAGTTTCGCGAGGGTATGGGGAAGCTTAAGAGCTGTCAACGTAAAAACATACGCTTGTTTGAATTGTATGGATGCGCTGAATGGTAAGACCTTGCTTGCTGGTCGCCAACCTATGGCCTCGGTATGCTTGGGTACTACTCAGCGCAATTGATGGGCGTGCGCTGCCATTGGGACGAGGGGGAATACGTGGAGTTTTTTGCAGAGTACATCGGCTTTTTGGCCAAAACAGTGACCCTGGTTGTGGCCATTGTCGTGGTGCTGGTAACGATCGCAGCCCTGCGCAGCAAGGGCCGCCAGAGCGCTGGCCAGTTGCACGTGAATAAGCTCAATGATTTCTTCAAACAATTGCATCAGCGTATGGAGCACGCGGTGCTCGATAAAGATCAGCTGAAAGCCGCCGTTAAAGCCGAAGCCAAGACGGCTAAACAGGAGAAGAAGGCTGGTCTTCATAAACCGCGCGTTTATGTGCTGGATTTTGATGGCGACATCAAAGCCTCTGCTACCGACAGTTTGCGTCATGAGATCACTGCTTTACTGACGATGGCGACACCGCAGGATGAAGTGGTGCTGCGTTTGGAAAGTGGCGGCGGTATGGTGCATAGCTATGGTTTGGCCTCATCGCAGTTAGCGCGTATTCGCCAGGCAGGCGTACCGCTGACCATCTGCATTGATAAGGTCGCGGCCAGTGGCGGTTATATGATGGCCTGTATTGGTGAAAAGATTATTTCTGCACCTTTCGCCATTCTGGGGTCGATTGGCGTGGTGGCGCAGCTGCCTAATGTGCATCGCTTGCTGAAAAAGCATGACATCGATTTCGAAGTACTCACTGCCGGTGAGTACAAGCGCACCCTGACCGTATTTGGCGAAAACACCGAAAAGGGTCGGGAGAAATTTCAGGAAGATCTGGAAACCACCCATGAATTATTCAAGAGCTTTGTCGCACGCTACCGGCCGCAGCTGGATATCGACCAAATAGCCACCGGTGAAGTTTGGTTGGGCCTGGCAGCGTTAGACAAGCTGCTGGTCGATGAGCTCAAAACCAGTGACGAATACCTGGCAGAGCGCGCGAAGAGCGCCGAGCTGTTTCATTTGCACTATGCCGAGAAGAAAACCCTGCAGGAGCGTGTCGGACTAGCGGGCAGCGTAGCGCTGGATCGTTTTGTTCTGAACTGGCTGAGCCGGTTAAACCAACAGCGCTTCTGGTAATCGATCCGTCATAAAGAGGAAGAGCATGAGCAAGTTCAGTGCATTGCAAGCCCGTGAGAATGCAGCGGGTCAATTCGAACAAGTGATTGTCCAGCGAGAGATCGACGATTTGCCGGTCGGCGAGTTGCTGATTCGAGTCAAGTATTCCTCGCTCAACTACAAGGACGCCTTGTCTGCCAGTGGCAACCGCGGCGTAACCAAGAGTTTTCCGCACACGCCGGGCATTGATGCTGCAGGTGTTGTAGAAGCCTCCAGCGTGACTGAGTTTAGCGTCGGCGATGAAGTGATCGTCACGGGTTATGACCTGGGCATGAACACCTCTGGCGGTTTCGCTCAATACATTCGCATCCCTGCGAGTTGGGCGCTGAAACGGCCCAAGGGTTTATCGATGCGTGAAGCCATGGTGTTAGGCACAGCAGGTCTTACCGCCGCACTCTGTGTGGACAAGCTGGAGCAGGCTGGGCTGAGCAATGATGGTGGTAGCGTTTTGGTAACTGGAGCCACTGGCGGCGTGGGCAGTGTTGCTGTCGCGTTGTTGAGCACACTGGGCTATCAGGTTGCCGCGTCCACCGGGAAAGCGGAGCAGGGCGATTACCTCAAGCGTCTGGGTGCGCATGACATTGTCCTGCGCAGCACGCTGCAAGAGGGCACCGACAAAGCCATGCTCAAGGAGCAATGGGCCGGTGCGGTGGATTGTGTGGGCGGCGACATTCTGTTTAACGTGGTCAAGTCGCTGCGCTACGGTGCCAGCGTTGCCTGTTGTGGGCTGACGGCCGGTGTGGGTTTCAAGGGCAGTGTGTTGCCGTTTATCTTGCGCGGCGTGAATCTTCTCGGGGTCGACTCGGTTGAGTTGCCACTGGTGGTTAAGGCCTCGATGTGGGACCGCTTGTCCGTGCAGTGGAAGGTTGATCTGGATGCGTTGGTGAGCGAAGTCACGCTTGAACAATTGCCAGCGGCGATTGCCCAAGTACTGGCGGGCAAACAAGTGGGGCGCGTACTGGTCAATCTAGGCTAAGTTGCGAGAAACAAAAAAGGCCACCCCTTGGGGTGGCCTTTTGCGTTGTCAGCTTGGTTCAGGCGCGGCGGCGGAACAGCGGCAGCGGCTGATCACCGGAGGCTTGATAAACCTCACTGAACTCCTCAAAGGCTTTCAAGGCATCCAGTGGGTCTTTGTCTTCACGCAGGGCAAAGGCGTCAAAGCCCACGCGCAGGTAGGAAAACAGCTGATCGCGTAACACGTCGCCGATGGCGCGCACTTCGCCGGTGTAGCCGTAGCGGGTGCGCAGCAGATAGGCGGTGGAGCAATGCCGGCCATCGGTGAAGGCTGGGAAGTTCAGCGCGATGACCTGGAAGTTATCCAGCTGATCGGCGATTTCCTCGATTTCCTCACCAGCCTCCAGCCATACACCCAGGCCGCCATCGCGGGCTTTGAGTGCGGTGCTGTGTTCGACCCAAAGCGCCAGCGGCACGATCAGGTCGTCGCAGTTGGAGATGCCGTCCAGCGTGGCGTCCTTGGGCAACAGGTGCCAGCTTTCATCGATCAGCTGACCGTTCTTAATGATTCGCTGCATATACGCGCTCCTTGAACGGGTCGACGCCAATACGGCGGAAGGTGTCGAGAAAGCTTTCTTCTTCAGTGCGGCGCTCGACATAGACCTTGACGATCTTGTCGATCACATCCGCCATGTCCGCTTCTGCGAAGGATGGGCCGAGGATCTGCGCCAGGCTGGCGTCACGGCCGGAGCTACCACCGAGCGATACCTGATAGAACTCTTGGCCTTTTTTGTCCACGCCGAGGATACCGATGTGGCCAACATGGTGGTGACCACAGGCGTTCATGCAGCCGGAGATGTTCAGATCGATATCGCCGATGTCGAACAGGTAGTCGAGGTCTTCGAAACGGCGCTGGATGGCTTCGGCAATTGGAATCGACTTGGCGTTGGCCAGCGAGCAAAAGTCGCCGCCGGGGCAGCAGATGATGTCGGTCAGCAAGCCCACGTTTGGTGTGGCGAAACCGTTCTCACGCAGTTCGCCCCACAGGGTAAACAGCTGCGCCTGCTCGACATCCGCCAGAATGATGTTCTGGTTATGACTGTTACGCACTTCGCTAAAGCTGTAACGATCGGCCAGATCAGCAATCACGTCGAGCTGCTTGTCGGTGACGTCACCTGGCGCCACGCCGGTCGGCTTGAGCGACAGGGTCACAGCGACATAGCCCGGCTTTTTGTGCGCAAAGGTGTTGCGCTGACGCCAGCGGGCAAAGCCTGGGTGCTCGGCATCCAGCGCCTTAAGAGCAGCGTCCTGATCGTCGAGAGCCTTGTAGCTTGGGTCGATAAAGTGTGCGGCAACGCGCGCTACTTCAGCGTCAGTCAGGGTGGTCGGGCCGTCTTTCAGGTGGGCCCACTCAGCATTGACGCGCTCGGCGAACACGGCAGGCGTGAGTGCCTTGACCAGAATCTTGATGCGCGCCTTGTACTTGTTATCACGACGGCCATAGCGGTTGTACACACGCAGGATGGCATCGAGGTAACTGATCAGGTGCTGCCACGGCAGGAACTCGTTAATAAAGCTGCCTACGATCGGAGTACGGCCCAGGCCGCCACCCACAGAAACGCGGAAGCCCAACTCGCCGGCCTCGTTCTGCACGGCTTCAAGGCCGATGTCGTGCACCTCAATGGCGGCACGGTCGCTAACTGCACCGTTGACCGCGATTTTGAATTTGCGCGGCAGGTGAGTGAACTCAGGGTGGAAGGTCGACCACTGACGGATGATTTCACACCACAGGCGCGGGTCGACGATTTCATCCTTGGCCACACCGGCGAACTGATCGGTGGTGGTGTTACGGATGCAGTTGCCGCTGGTCTGGATCGCATGCATCTGCACGGTGGCCAGCTCGGCAAGGATATCCGGGATGTCTTCCAGGTCCGGCCAGTTGAACTGCACGTTCTGCCGGGTGCTGATGTGTGCATAGCCTTTGTCGTAGTCGCGGGCGATCTTGGCCATCATGCGCACTTGCGTCGATGACATCAGACCGTACGGCACGGCAACGCGCAGCATGGGCGCAAAGCGCTGGATATACAGGCCATTTTGCAGGCGCAGTGGGCGGAATTCTTCTCCGCTCAGTTCGCCAGCCAGATAACGGCGGGTTTGATCGCGGTATTGCTTGACGCGGTCTTCGACGATTTTTTGGTCGTACTGGTCGTATACGTACATGTCATGTCCTGTTATCAGGCTTTTTACAGCTTATCAGCGCGCACGGCCGCGCAGTCCTGGCGGAGGCTGCGGAAGATACCAGCTCAGGGTTATGCGCAAAAGTGATGTTTGAGTATATGGAAAGAACTTAAAAGGATAAGCAGGCTACTGAACATCGCCGTATGGCTTGAGTAAGCGGGCACGCTGGTCTTAACTGCAACTGGAGATTCACCCATAAACACAACAAGAGGGGTAGTCCATGACCGAACACAGCGAACCGGATAACGCTGACAGCGTGGTAGATGCCAAGGCCATTTTCGCCTTGATTGTGATCTTCGTCGTTACTGCAGTTTTTTGGGTCAGCCAGCAATAGCGAGTAAATTTCACTGTTATTAGCCGTTGATATACAAAAAAGCGGGCCCTTGTTACAGAGGGTCCGCTTTTTTATGCCCCGTCATTTTTAATGACAGCTGAGGCTATCGGCTTGGCGATAGAGGGTAAGCAGCTTACGCGTGATGGTTTGCTGAATATCGTCGCGTTCGAAGGTCGACAGGCGAGTCAGGCGACTGACCTGCAGCCGGTGTAGATGGATGTAGGGCATTTTCTGATCAAACTCGCGCAAATCGCCTTTCATCATGATTGGCAGGAAAATATCACCGGCTTTTTTCTGATTGCTGATGATTTGCGCTAACGCCGGTTTAAACGGCATGGTCTTCGGCGCAGGGCCGCCTTCCTTGATCATGGTGGTCAACAGCAGGCCGGGTTTGTGTAAAACCACGCCAGGTAGCACGCACAGTCCGGTTTTGCGCACGGCATGCGACTCGATGCCATGCAAGGTGTCATGGAAGGCATAGGGGTTGGGCAGCACCACCATCTTGCGGCCTAGGTCACTGGGGAAGTGCAGATCGTAGTTGGTGTACAGCTGGCGCGTCGATTCCGAGTACACGCACAAGCGATTCTCGAATAATTTGATAAAACGCTCTGCCAGCTCGCGGCGGGCGATGCTGTCCAAGTCCCAGATCAGGTCCTGGTTCTGCGGTTTGCTCAGGTCAACTTCCTGATGTTCCATGTCGCTCATTTATTTCTCATACCCTGAACTGTCCAAGCAACCGATTTAACTGCTCAGCCAACTGACCCAGATGCTGCCCGGCATCACTGGACTGTTGCGCCGCCATGGCATTGTTATGGGCCAGGCTGGCTGCCTGGGTGACGTTCTGATTGATGTCTTCGATTACGTGCGATTGTTGCAGCGTCGCGCTGGCGATGGAAGCATTCAAACCACTGAGATTGCGCAACCCGCTGGCGATCAAGTTAAGGCTGGCACCGGCCTGGCTGGCTTGCTCGATCGTCAGCTGCGAGGCTTTGCTGCTGTCGTTGATGACCTTAACTGCGGCTTCCGAGTTGCCCTGCAAGCGTTCGATCATCACTTGGATTTCTGCCGTGGATTTTTGTGTGCGCTGAGCCAGCAGGCGTACCTCATCAGCCACCACGGCAAAGCCACGGCCTTGTTCGCCAGCACGTGCGGCTTCAATGGCGGCGTTGAGCGCGAGCAGGTTGGTTTGCTCGGCAATCGAGCGAATCACTTCCAGCACGCTGCCAATCTGCGTACTTTCCTGGGCAAGCGCCTGAATCACCGCCACTGCTTGATCGATAGTGGCGGACAGCTCGTTGATTTGGCGCAGGCTGGCCTCGATATTCTTCTGGCCTTGCAGGGCTTGCTCTTCAGCGGCGTGAACCTCGCTTGAAGCGTGCTCGGCATTCTTCGCCACATCCTGCACGCCATAGGTCACCTCGTTGATGGCGGTGGCCACCAACTCCATCTGTTGTGACTGCTGATCGCTGTGCTGTTGCGCCTGGCCAGAAACCTGGCCGAGGTTGCGCGCAGCCGCATCGAGTTGGCCGGCAGAGTCGAGGGACTGTTTGATCACCAGGCGTAGTTTGTCAGTGAAGGCATTGAAATGGCGGGACAGGGCCGATAACTCATCGTTGCCATGGGTGTCGAGGCTGTGGGTCAGGTCACCGTCGCCACTGGCAATATTAGCCATGGCGCTGACCGCATGCCGCAAAGGGCCGGTAATACTGCGCACCACCACAACAACCAGCATGGCCATCAACAGTGCTATCACCAGACCGACTGCGATGGTTTTCAGCGCTTGAGCCTGAAACTCAGCCTGAACATCGTCAACATAAACGCCAGAGCCAATGATCCACCCCCAGGGCTTAAACAACTGCACATAGGAAATTTTCGGCACGGGCTCGCTGGCACCAGGTTTGGGCCAGCGGTAATCCACCTGACCGGCTCCTTGGCTTTTGCTGATGGCGACCATTTCATTGAATAAGGCTTTACCGTCCGGGTCCTTGAAGCCTGATAGGTTCTGGCCTTCAAGCTTGGGGTTGGTCGGGTGCATGATCATCACGGGGGTCTGATCATTGATCCAGAAGTATTCCTGCCCGGCGTAACGCAGCCCGCGGATGGCTTCCATCGCCTGCTTCTGCGCCTCTTCACGGGGCAAACTGCCTGCGGTTTCCAAACCCTGATAGTGCTGAAGAATGCCGGCAGCACTTTGTACTACGTGCTGGGTTTTCTCGGCTTTGGCGGCGTACAGATCGCCATGAATCTGCTTGAGTAGCCAGGCACCCTGAATAATCAGCATGACGACGGCGACCACCAGGATCAGCCATAGGCGGCGGTTGATGGGCAGGCTGCGCAGGCTATTCATGGGGTGTTTCTCCCTTATTCTTAGGCGTTTAGTCGCTTCTTATAGGTCAAGAGCTGTGCATCGTTACGTTAGACCTTAGGCTAGTTGATGAGTAAACGATGCTTAAGTGCGCGTCTTCAATGGGCTTTCTTGGCGTAACGGGAGTGCGAACGTCACACGGCATGCGCTACGCGTGCAAATTCTCTGCTAGGATTTGCGCCGTCGCAGGTTAAGTCTGTGATTTGTCTATTTTTTCTTTCCAGCGGGAACCTTTTTACAGGGTCGCAGTCCGACGCGCTCGCAGGTTCATCATCATGTGTGCTGTTCGTGCTGATAACGCACGCATTTAGGAGTTGGGATGGATCTTTGGGTTGCCGTACAGGCACTGATTTTAGGCATCGTTGAAGGTATTACCGAGTTCCTGCCGATTTCCAGCACCGGGCACCAGATCATCGTGGCTGACCTGATTGGGTTTGGCGGCGAGCGGGCGATGGCTTTCAATATCATCATTCAGCTGGGGGCGATTCTCGCGGTGGTGTGGGAATACCGGCGCAAGATTCTCGACATCGCGTTGGGCTTGCGCAAAGAGCCCACGGCGCAACGCTTCACTGCCAACTTGCTGATCGCCTTTCTGCCAGCTGTGGCGCTGGGCGTGCTGTTTGCCGATCTTATTCACCACTACCTGTTCAACCCGATCACCGTAGCCTTGGCGCTGGTGGTGGGTGGCGTGATCATGCTCTGGGCGGAGCGCCGTCAACACCTGGTGCATGCCGAAAGCGTGGATGACATGACCTGGCAAGATGCGCTGAAGATTGGTTTCGCTCAGTGCCTCGCGATGATCCCAGGCACTTCACGCTCGGGCGCAACGATCATTGGCGGCTTGCTCTTCGGCTTGTCGCGCAAGGCCGCCACCGAGTTCTCCTTCTTCCTGGCCATGCCGACCATGGTCGGTGCTGCTGTGTACTCCGGCTATAAGTACCGCGATTTATTCCAGGCCGCAGATCTGCCGGTGTTTGCCATAGGCTTTGTCACCTCGTTTATCTTCGCCATGATTGCGGTGCGGGCGTTGCTCAGCTTTATTGGCAAGCACAGTTATGCCGCTTTTGCCTGGTACCGCATCGGGTTTGGCTTGCTGATTCTGGCGACCTGGCAGTTGCAGTGGATTGACTGGAGCACGGCGCAGCCGTGATGGCGTGCAGGAGCGCTGCAACTACCTGCTGACGCTGTATTCGGCAGATCAATAAAGGCGCACCCCAGGGTGCGCCTTTGTCATAGTGGCCTCAGCTAATGGAGGCATCTATGGACCAACTTGAGCACCACCTTCTACCGGTTAACGGTATCGACCTGAGCCTGTACAGCGCTGGTCCCGTGACGGGCCGCCCGGTTTGGTTGCTGCATGGTTTTCCCGAGTGCTGGCATTCCTGGCGACAGCAGATCGCCCCCTTGGCGGCTGCCGGTTATCGCGTGCTAATCCCGGAGATGCGTGGCTATGGCCAGAGCAGCGCGCCGCGTGATCCTGCTGCCTATGACGTGATCACCCTCTGCGCCGATATTCAGGCCGCCATGGACCTGCTCGACCAGCATGAGGTGTGCGTGGTGGGGCACGACTGGGGCGCGCCGATAGCCTGGCACCTGGCTTTGCTTGAGCCGGCGCGGGTGAAGGCGGTTGTTGGTATGGCCGTGCCGTTTGGCGGGCGCCCCAAGCAGCCGGCCATTGAGATCATGCGCCAGCTGTATGCCGAGCGCTTTCATTACATCCTGCATTTCCAGGAACCTGGCGTCGCCGAGGCGGAGATGGATGCCGACCTGCCGCGCACCCTGCGCATGATGATGCACAACACCTCGGCGGCTGTACCCAGGGATCACTTTCTGCAGGAGAAACCGGCTGGTGCCGGGCTTTTCGATGGCATGCAAGACCCTGGTACGCTGCCTGACTGGTGCGACCCCAACGCCTTTGCGCAGTACCTGAAAACCTTTGAAGGCCGTGGTTTCTATGGTGCGCTCAACTGGTACCGCAACTTCGAACGTAACTGGCAGCGCACCGAGGCCTTGGCCGAGCGGCAGATTGAACAACCCGCGCTGTTCTTGCTCGGCGACATGGATCCGGTCGGCACGCTGGAGGCTTACACCCTAAAGCAGATGCCCAAGCGCATCGCACAGTTAGAGCAGCATGTGCTCAAAGACTGCGGGCACTGGATTCAGAACGAGCAGGCCGGGCAGGTTAATCAGCTGTTACTGGATTTTTTGAGTCGCCACTACGCCTGAGTCCGACCGCGCCAAACAAAAACGCCCCGTTTGCAGGCTCTGCAACGGGGCGTTTTTGTTATCGCAAGGGTTAGACGATTACGCCCTGGCTGCGCAGGTAGTCGTCGTAGGTGCCGCTAAAATCGGTGATGCCGTTGGCCGACAGCTCGATGATGCGCGTAGCCAAAGAGCCTACGAACTCACGGTCGTGGCTGACGAAAATCAGTGTGCCTGGGTAGTTTTCCAGCGCCAGGTTCAGCGCCTCGATGGATTCCATGTCCAAGTGGTTGGTCGGTTCGTCCATGATCAGCACGTTAGGCTTTTGCAGGATCAGCTTGCCGAACAACATGCGGCCTTGCTCACCACCGGAGATGACCTTTACCGACTTGAGGATGTCATCGTTGCTGAACAGCATGCGCCCCAGCGTGCCACGGATCATCTGCTCGCCGGTGGTCCACTGGCCCATCCAATCGAACAGGGTGTCGTCGCGTTCGAAGTCGTGAGCGTGATCCTGGGCGTAGTAACCGAGCTCCGCGCTATCGGTCCATTTTACGCTACCGGCATCCGGGGTCAGTTCGCCGACCAAGGTGCGCAGCAGGGTGGTTTTACCGATACCGTTCGGGCCGATAATCGCCACGCGCTCGCCGGCTTCAACCTGGAAGCTGAAGTTCTTGAACAGGGCTTTGCCGTCGAAGCCCTTGGCCATTTTGTCGATCATTACAGCCTGGCGGTGCAGCTTTTTGTTTTGCTCAAAACGAATGAACGGGCTGACGCGGCTGGACGGCTTAACCTCGGCCAGCTGGATCTTGTCGATCTGCTTGGCGCGCGAGGAAGCCTGCTTGGATTTCGAGGCGTTGGCCGAGAAGCGGCTAACGAAGCTTTGCAGCTCGTTGATCTGCGCTTTCTTCTTGGCGTTATCGGACAGCAACTGTTCGCGCGACTGGGTCGCTGCGGTCATGTACTCATCGTAGTTGCCTGGGAACAGGCGCAGCTCGCCGTAATCCAGGTCAGCCATGTGGGTGCACACGCTGTTGAGGAAGTGACGGTCGTGAGAAATGATGATCATGGTGCTGTTGCGCTGGGTGAGGATGTTTTCCAGCCAGCGGATGGTGTTGATGTCCAGGTGGTTGGTCGGCTCATCGAGCAGCAACACTTCAGGGTCTGAGAACAGCGCCTGTGCCAGCAACACACGCAGTTTCCAGCCTGGCGCGACTTCACTCATCGGGCCGAAGTGCTGCTCCAGCGGAATACCCAGCCCCAGCAGCAATTCACCGGCACGGGACTCGGCGGTGTAGCCGTCCATCTCGGCGAATTCACCTTCGAGCTCGCCGACCTTCATGCCGTCTTCTTCGCTCATTTCGGCCAGCGAATAGATGCGATCGCGCTCGGCTTTAATCTTCCACAGCTCTTCGTGGCCCATGATCACGGTGTCGATCACCGTGAACTCTTCGTAGGCGAACTGATCCTGGCGCAACTTACCCAGGCGCACGTTCGGCTCCAGCATCACCTGGCCGCCGGACGGCTCCAGATCATCACCGAGAATTTTCATAAAAGTCGACTTGCCGCAGCCGTTAGCCCCGATCAGGCCATAACGGTTGCCGCCGCCAAACTTGACGGACACGTTCTCGAACAGCGGCTTGGCGCCGAATTGCATGGTGATATTAGCGGTGGAGATCACGAATCTTGGTCCAGTTGAGCGGGCGCACGGGCGCGAAAGGGGCGCGATTGTAGCGGTTTACGCCGGTAAAGGGCAGGGTATGGGACAGGCGGGGTTTCTATTCAAGGGGTTTAGCCGTTCTTCGGAACCATGCTTGTGCGTTGAGCTCGCTGACATGGAAGGTCGGAATTGGGGCGCTGGGAAGCCCACTCCGCCTCTCGGCACATTATTTGGGTGTTGCCAGGCGACTCAGCAACGGCACCAACACTAGTGCAATACCGGCCACAGCCGCATCTCTCAACGTCAGCCGGCGCGTGGAGCGTTCAAAAAGACGAAAGCCTAGGCGGTTGCAATGCCTTTGCTCACCGCCGAGCTTTTCAACCGCTCAGATGAGAACACACGGCAGCCTTGTATCGCGATGGGGACGCTGAGCAGCGTTAACCCAGCTGATCACTGAAGGCTGCGGGTGCAGTTTCAAGGCGGTTTATTCCAACCGCCTTCTGCCTATTAATAGTGCAGCTTGCTACTCCAGTCCGGGTAGTGCGCAGGGCGCTTAAGGTGCACGCGGAACTGTTCGGCGCTGGCAGGTGAGCTGCTCCACAGGTACAGATGCTCTTTCCAGCTGCCGGAAGCCCAGTTCTGCAGGTAGTAGTCACTGCCGCGCACGGTGTCACGGTCGCGCAGGCGGATGTTGTCACCATCCTTGAGGCAGCCGCTGTTGTTGGGCAGTTCGATACGTAGCTGGTTGGATGAGTCGCCTGCCTTCATGTAGTAGGCGTAGTTACCGCCGCCACCGCCCAGCCACCAGTTGAGCCAATAGCCGGGATGGCGACGAGATTCGACTTCAATGTAGTCGCCATCGCGGATGCAGAAACTTTCCGGGTGGTACCAGTTACGCAGACTGAACAGGCTTTCCGGTTCCAGCCCGCTGCCGTTGATCTTCACCCAGTCGTTGGCTTTGCTGCTGCCGGCGCGCAGGGTTTTGCCGGTGCTGGTGCTTTGCAAGACCACTTCGCCGTAGAGGTTTTGCTGCGGTTTGCTCGCGCGGGTTGGCGTCGTGCTGTCGGCGCGGCTAAAGCCGGCTACCGGCGAGTGATCGGAATAGTCCTGGAATTGCCAGGTCGCGCCCGCCAGGTTGACCGTCCAGCGCGGCGCCGGGGTATCCAGGACCTGGTTGTGCCAGAACGGCAGTTGCCGGTGGTTGCGCGAAACGAAGATGTAATCCAGATATTCCGGAGCATGGTTGGGGTATTGGTAGTTGGCGATACCGTTGCGCTGGGTATCAAAGGTGGTGTCGCTGCCGGCATAGCTGTCCGGTGCGTTGACCTGCAAACGGGCGAGCATGTCGTAGTACTCGCTGCTGTCCTTGATTACGTTGAAGTCGCCGCCAACAAACACCAGCTGATCGAGGGCAATGCCGCGCGCGTTGATGAAGTTCTGCAGTTCATCGAACTGGCTGGCCCGTACCGCCGTGCCTTTGCCATCCGGGCAGCCGGTATCCGCCGCCTGCGCATGGGTGCCGATGATATGCACGGCCTGTCCATTGCGATTGAGTTTGATGTAGACAAAGCCCTTGTTCGACAGGTAGTCCGCCCCACAACCCTGGCTATAGACATATTGCACGCGTTGCTCGATTGGCCAGCGGCTGACGATGGCTACGCCTCCGTCTTCTGGCGTGGTATCCGAATAGGCGCCCAGAGTGGCATCCCAGCCCGTGCGGCTACGGCCGAGCACAGGCGTCTGGAATGGGTATTGGCTTTTTAATCCATTGAGCAGGATGTTCGACGCCGGATTATCGAACAGCTCGTTGAGAATCACCGCATCCTGGCCTTGGATATACGCCGCCTCAGCGATCAACGCTGCGCGCTGTTGCTGGCCCCAACCCGGTTTTATCGTGCTGGGCAGCAGAAACACGTTATGTGCCAGCAGTTTGAACTGCTCATCCGGATTTGCCTGGGCAAAGGACGGGGCGGATAGGGCAAGCGTACTGAAACACAGCAGTGGCAGCAGGCAGCGATACATGGGGTGGCCTCCAGGTAGGGGAATGGCCAGTCTTCCAGTCACCGTTAACTACGAGAATGATCGAAAGGTGGGTGGGCTAGACCAGCGCCAGCGCAGTCTGCGTTGAGCGGGTTACATCGGCATGACGAGGTTGTTACGAATCTGCTGCTGGAGGGTCGAGTAACAGGGCCAGCTTCAGGCGTTTGGGTAGCTTGCTGACCACCAACTGATGGGAGCGTGTCAGCAGCGCTTGCAGTTCGTTATCACTTAGCGGGTAGGGCGCAGCCATGCTGACCCAGTGTGCGCGGGCCAGATAAGGCGCAGGGCGGATGCCTGGCCGGTCGCAGAAGCCAAGAAACAGATCGGCATCGACTTTGAATGCCAGGCCGTCGCGGCCGCTTAGGTGAAATAGCGCAAACATCTTGGTTTCGGCGACCGAGAACACCCGCACGCCACCCCATTTGATGTCTTCACGCGCGCCCGGCAGGTTCAGGCAGAACGTGGCGACCTGTTCAGCAGTCATCATGCTTGTTACTCGCGGTAGAAAACCTGCACGAGATGATAGCCAAATTGGCTTTTCACCGGCCCATGAACTTCGCGCACCGGTTTTTTGAAGATGACTTGGTCGATGGCGCGCACCATCTGCCCCGGACGCACCTCGCCGAGGTCGCCGCCTTTTTTACCAGACGGGCAGGTCGAGTATTTGCGCGCCAGCACATCAAACGCCTCACCGGCGGCAATGCGTTTTTTTAGCGCAGCGGCCTCTGCTTCGGTTTTAACCAGAATGTGGCGGGCCATTGCCTTTGCCATGACGCAGTCCTCGGTATGGTGAAGGGCTATTGTGCCAGTATTTTCAAACGCTTAGCGCCGGCCTTCAAGGCTTGGATATTTTCCCGGGAAGGCTGGTCGATTTTGGCCTAACGTAATACATCCAACTTGTGGGATAGCGCCTTATGGATCTCAACGCCATGCTGAAAATCCTGTCCAGTCAGGACGGGTCTGATCTTTACCTTTCGACTGGAGCACCGCCGTGCGCCAAGTTCAATGGCGTGCTCAAGGCGTTGAGTGCTGAACCGCTGAAAGCCGGCGAGGTGGCGGATATTGCAGACGCGGTGATGGATGTGGCGCAGCGTGAAGAGTTCGAGCGCGAGTTGGAGATGAACCTGGCTATTTCCATTGCTGGCGTCGGGCGCTTTCGTATCAATATCTTCAAGCAGCGCAACGAAGTGTCGATTGTGGCGCGCAATATCAAGTTGGACATCCCCAAGTTTGAAGACCTTAAACTCCCGCAGGTGCTGCTCAAGACGGTGATGGAAAAGCGCGGCCTGGTGCTGTTCGTTGGCGGCACGGGCTCGGGTAAATCGACCTCGCTGGCCGCGTTGATTGATTACCGTAACCGCAACAGCGGTGGTCATATCATCACCATCGAAGACCCGGTGGAGTATGTACACAAGCACAAAAAGTCGATCATCAACCAGCGTGAGGTGGGGGTGGACACCCGCAGTTTTCACGCTGCACTGAAGAACACCCTGCGCCAGGCCCCGGACGTGATTCTTATTGGGGAAATTCGCGACCGCGAGACCATGGAACATGCCCTGGCCTTTGCCGACACCGGCCACCTGGCAATTTCTACGCTACACGCCAACAACGCCAACCAGGCGCTGGACCGCATCATCAACTTCTTCCCGGAAGACCGACGCCCGCAACTGCTTAACGACCTGGGTAACAACCTCAAAGCGTTCGTCTCGCAGCGCCTGGTGAAAACCATCGACGGTAAACGCCGCGCGGCGGTTGAAGTACTGCTGGGCACGCCGACCATTCGCGACCTGATCAAACGCAACGAGTTTTCCGAGATCAAGGAGATCATGGAGAAATCGAAGAACCTCGGCATGCAAACCTTCGATCAAGCGCTGATCGACTTGGTCAACGATGGCTCGATTGACGAAGACGAAGCGGTGAAAAATGCCGACTCGGCAAACAACGTGCGATTGAAGCTCAAACTGTATCGCGACAATCCAGCTGCGCCGGTGCAGGCCGCTGCAGCCTCGGCACCCGCTCCAGCGGCTGCCGAGACACGGCCGACAACCCCAGCCGCTTCAGCGGGCGAGTGGGGGCTGGAGCTGACGCTGGAGGATATCGAAGAGGAGCCACTGCCGCCTGAAGACCCAGGGCGCAAAGGCATCTGAGTTTTATCAGTTTTGCAGTTGCACCAGGTCGCGATACAACTCCAGCGCCTGCGGGTTGGCCAGGGCGTCGGTGTTTTTCACCGGTTTGCCGTGCACCACGTTACGCACCGCCAGTTCGACGATCTTGCCGCTGATGGTGCGCGGTATATCGGTCACGGCGATGATCTTGGCCGGCACATGGCGGGGTGTGGTGTTGCTGCGAATGACCTGGCGAATCTGCGCCTGCAATTCGTCCGTAAGCTGCACACCATCACGCAGGCGTACAAACAGCACCACGCGCACATCGTCGTCCCATTCCTGGCCAATGGCGATGGACTCCAGCACGGCTTCGACCTTTTCCACCTGGCGATAAATTTCCGCTGTACCGATACGCACACCACCGGGGTTGAGCACCGCGTCAGAGCGGCCGTGAATCACCAGCCCGCCGTGCTGAGTAACCTCGGCATAGTCACCGTGGGCCCAGATACCGGGGAAGGTATCGAAATAGGCCGCCTGGAACTTGCTGCCGTCTGCATCCTTCCAGAAGCCCACCGGCATGCACGGAAAATGCTGCGCGCAGACCAGCTCGCCTTTCTCGCCGCTAACCGCTTGGCCGGTTTCGTTCCACACCTGCACATCCATGCCCAGGCCCTTGCATTGCAGCTCGCCGCGCCACACCGGTAGCACCGGGTTGCCCAAAGCAAAACAAGACACTATGTCGGTACCACCGGAGATCGACGACAGACAAACATCCGCTTTTATATCGCGGTAGACGTACTCGAAGCTCTCGTGGGACAGCGGTGAACCGGTCGAGAGGATGGCTTTCAGGCGCTGCAGCTTATGCGTACTGCCGGGCTTGGCGCCGGCTTTTTCCAGCGCCGCAATAAACTTGGCACTGGTGCCGAAGATGCTGATGTCCTCCGCGTCGATCAGATCAATCAAGCGCTCGGCGTCTGGATGAAAGGGCGAGCCGTCGAACAGCACCAGGGTCGCGCCCAAGGCCAGGCCTGAAACCAGCCAGTTCCACATCATCCAGCCGCAGGTGGTGTAGTAGAACAACGTGTCGTCAGCCGTCAGATCGGTGTGCAGGCCGAGTTCCTTGACGTGCTGCAGCAAGGTGCCGCCGGTGCCGTGAACGATGCATTTGGGCACGCCGGTGGTGCCGCTGGAATAGAGGATGTACAGCGGGTGATCGAACGCTACGGGCGTGAATTGGGGCTCGCCGCCCGCCTGGTAGAAGTCCTGCCACAGCGCGACTTTGGCCGTTGAATGGAAATCGGCGGCTTTGGCTTGGGCATTGGAATAGGGCACTACGAGTAGTTGTTCAAGCGTGGGCAGCCGCTCGATAATTTCATTGAGCTTGGCCGTCAGGTCCAGGTTCTTGCCGGCATAGCGGTAACCGGCAGCGGCGATCAGTACCTTGGGCTCGATCTGACCAAAACGGTCGATCACCCCCTGGGTGCCAAAATCCGGCGAACAGCTCGACCAGGTGGCGCCGAGGCTGCTGGCGGCCAGCATGCCGACCAGGGTTTGCCAGGTGTTGGGCATAAATGCGGCAACGCGGTCACCTATGCCAACGCCGGCTTGTTGCAGGCCTTTTTGCAGGCCGGCGACATGGGCGGCCAGTTCGGCGTAGCTCAGTTGTTCGCGTGAGCCGTCTTCGCCAATAGCGACCAAGGCAGGGTGGTTGTCACGACGGCGCAACAGGTGTTCGGCAAAGTTCAGCGTGGCGCCGGGAAACCAATTGGCGCTGGGCATGGCTGGGTCTTCACGCAATACAGCTTCGGCTTTGCCGCTGAAGCGAACCTCGAAGAACTCGACGATGGCCTGCCAGAACACCTCGCGCTGATCCACACTCCAGGCGTGCAGGGCTGGGTAATCGGCCAGTTGCAGATTGTGGCGCTGATTGACGAAACGCCGGAAGGCATCCATCCGCGTCGCTGCAATACGTTCGGCAGAAGGCGTCCATAGGGGCTGTTGCATCATGCTTCCTCAGTTCTTGTTATGCCGGCGCGATAAGCCGGCTTATTGCTGCAAGCCTAGCGGGTCGCCGGATGCGTGAATGGGCCTCGGCGGTGGCTTTGCTGGCACACCTGCCGCGCTGCTGTAGCCGGCGCGCACCGCTCTCGGGCAATCGGCAGCGTGCTTGAAGGCGGGGCTTTACAGTATGTAAAGAAAGCCTGACACCGCCCATGCCGCTGTGGGCTTGTTATTGGCTGGCCAGTTTGGCCCGTGCCACTCGCGAGCCGTTGGCTTTGTCCAGCACCGTGCAAATACGCTGGCCAGCGTCGATCAGCTTGTCCATATCAATGCCAGTGGCGATGCCCAAGCCATTGAGCAGATACAACACATCTTCAGTGGCGACGTTACCAGTTGCGCCTTTGGCGTAAGGGCAACCGCCCAAACCGGCGACCGAACTGTCGAATACGTTGATGCCTTCCTGCAGGCTGGCGTAAATATTGGTCAGGGCCTGGCCGTAGGTGTCGTGGAAATGCCCGGCCAGCAAGTTGCGTGGTACTTCACGGCCAACCACGTTAAATAGGTGACGGGTTGCACCTGCGGTGCCGGCACCGATGGTGTCGCCCAGCGAGACTTCGTAGCAACCCATCTTGTACAGCTCGCGAGCTACGCTGGCGACCTGCTCGGGCGGCACGCTGCCGTCATAGGGGCAACTCAGTACGCAAGAGACATAGCCACGCACGCGCACACCGTGCTGCTTGGCCGCGTCCATTAGCGGCACAAAACGTTCAAGGCTTTCGGCGATTGAGCAGTTGATGTTCTTTTGCGAGAAGGCCTCAGAAGCAGCAGCAAATACGGCGACTTCTTTTACCCCGGCCTCAAGCGCGGCCTCAAAGCCTCGCAGATTGGGGGCGAGGGCTGCGTAGGTAATGCCGGGTTGCTGTTGGATCTGCGCAAACACTTCGGCGCTGCCGGCCATCTGCGGCACCCACTTGGGCGAGACGAAGCTACCGACTTCGATATAACCCAGCCCAGCGGCGGACAGGTCATCGACCAAGCGCACTTTGTCGGCGACGCTGATCGGTTGTTTCTCGTTCTGCAAACCGTCGCGCGGGCCGACTTCGACCAGGCGCACTTGTTTGGGTAGGTTCATGGCTGCCTCGTTGTGCCTATTGATGGGTATCGTTGCGCTCAACCCATCCTACGTTGCAATGGTTTGATCTGGTGTCACTGGGCTGTGGGAGGGGCTTTAGCCGCGACATGCGATATACCGCTCGCGGCTAAAGCCCCTCCCACGGATCATCCTTTAAACAGCGTCATCCGATGTGTTTGCTTCGTCGAGTTCGACCAGCACCGCGCCTTCGCTGACCATCTCGCCTTCGTTGCAATACAGCGCCTTGATCGTTCCGGCATGGGCGGCGCGGATGCTGTGCTCCATCTTCATTGCTTCCAGCACCACCAGTGCGGTGCCGGCTTCGACCTGCTGACCGGTTTCGACCAGTACCCGCACGATGCTGCCGTTCATGGGGGCGGTAAGGCCGCCGTGCTGGCTGTGGCTGGCTTCGACTTCGGCGATGGGATCGAAACGCTGAATGCTGCGCAGTTCGCCGGCGTAGTGCAGATACAACGTATTCCCACGACGGATCGCCTGATGCTGCTGGCGCAAACCATCACAGGTCACCGACAGCGTTTCGCCGTGCAACTGCACCGTTGCGGCGGCCGCGTGACGCAGGCGCACCACCTGCCGTTCGCCTTGGCAGCTTAGATGCAGGTCGGTTTCTGCCGGTAAACCCAGGCGCAAGCCGTTGTTACTGGCCCACGGAGAGTGGTAGTCGTCATGGCGCTGCTGCGGCGCCTCGCTCTGCACGAAGGCATCGGCGGCTAACTGCCAGAACTCGGCAGGCAGTTCGCTCACTGGTGGCAGCAGTTGTGCTTCATGGCGCGGGATAAAGCCGGTGTCCAGTTCCGCTGCGGCAAAGGCCGGGTGGGCCAGTACGCGGGTGAGGAATGTCAGGTTGGTGCGCACGCCGCCCACGCAGGTTTCCTTGAGCATGGCCAGCAGGCGCAGGCGTGCCTCTTCGCGGTTTTCGCCCCAGGCGATCAGCTTGCCGAGCATAGGGTCGTAGAACGGCGAGACTTCATCGCCTTCACTGACGCCGCTGTCGACGCGCCGGCCTGGGCCCGCTGCTGCTTCGCGGTACAGCGCCAGGGTGCCGGTAGCCGGGAGAAAGTCGTTGTCCGGGTCTTCGGCGTACAGGCGCACTTCGATGGCGTGGCCTATCAGTGGTACTTGCTCTTGGCTGATCGGCAGTGCTTCGCCACGGGCTACGCGGATCTGCCAAGCGACGAGGTCAAGGCCGGTGATCAGTTCGGTGACCGGGTGCTCGACTTGCAGGCGGGTGTTCATCTCCATAAAGAAGAAGTCGCCGCGCTCATCCAGCAGGAACTCCACGGTGCCAGCGCCGACATAGCCGATGGCTTGCGCGGCTTTTACCGCGGCTTCGCCCATGGCGCGGCGCAGCTCAGGCGTAAGCCCCGGTGCGGGTGCTTCTTCGACCACTTTTTGGTGACGGCGTTGGATCGAACAGTCGCGCTCATTCAGGTACAGGCAGTTACCGTGGCTGTCGGCGAATACCTGGATTTCCACATGGCGTGGCTTGAGCACGTATTTCTCTACCAGCATGCGCGAGTCGCCAAACGACGACTGCGCTTCGCGCTGGGCCGAGGCCAGCGCTTCGGCCAGTTCGCTTTCGCGTTCAACCACCTTCATGCCCTTGCCGCCGCCACCTGCCGTGGCTTTGAGCAGTACGGGATAGCCGATACGCGCAGACGCGTCGCAGAAGGTTTGCGCATCCTGCGCTTCGCCGTGATAACCCGGCACCAGCGGTACGCCGGCGGCGTCCATCAAGGCTTTGGCGGCGGATTTGCTGCCCATGGCATCGATGGCTGAGGCAGGCGGGCCGAGAAAGATCAGCCCAGCGGCTTCAATGGCGCGGGCAAAGCCGGCGTTTTCCGAAAGAAAGCCATAGCCAGGGTGAATCGCTTGGGCGCCGCTGGCCTGGGCGGCGGCGATCAGCTTATCCACCAGCAGGTAACTGTCTGCCGGCTTGGCCCCGCCGAGGTTTACTGCCACATCGGCTTCGCGCACATGGCGCGCGTTTGCATCGATGGCGCTGTGTACCGCCACCGTACGAATGCCCATGGCTTTGGCCGTGTGCATCACCCGGCAGGCGATTTCGCCACGGTTGGCTACCAGCAATGTGTCGATAGGCTTGAGGCTCATGCGGATGGCTCCTGCCAGGCGGGCTTAGGTTTATCGAGCAGCTGGCCGCGCAGGGCGAAAATAACCACTGCGTCAAGGACGATGATCATGGTCATTACTCCTGCCAGCTCGGTTTGCGTTTATCCAGGAAAGCGCGCAGACCTTCCTGACCTTCCGCACTGACGCGGATACGGGCAATGGCGTTTTCGGTATAGCGGCGCAGGGCCGGGGTCAGTACGCCACTGCCGACTTCACGCAGCAGGTCTTTACTGGCCAGCATGGCCTGCGGGCTATTGAGCAGCAGGGTGGCGACCCAGTTTTCTACCTGGGTGTCGAGTTCGGTAGGCGGGTAGCTTTCGGCAAACAGGCCCAGCTCTTGCGCGCGTTCACCGCTAAAACGCTCGGCTGTTAGCGCGTATCGCCGCGCCGCGCGCTCGCCAATCGCTTGCACGACGAAGGGGCTGATTACAGCGGGCGCTAGACCGATGCGCACTTCCGACAGGCACAGCTGCGCATCGCTGGCGCCAATGGCCATATCGCAGCAGCTGATCAAGCCCAGCGCGCCGCCGAAGGCCGCACCTTGGACCACGGCCAGGGTCGGGATCTTCAACTGGTAAAGGTTGTGCATCAGCTCGGCCAGCTCGCGCGAGTCAGCCAGATTGGCGGTGTAGTCGAGTGTAGCGGCGTGTTGCATCCAGGCTAAATCAGCGCCAGCGGAGAAGTGCTTGCCGCGGCCACGCAGCAGCAGAAAGCGCAGGGACTTGTTGGCCATCACCGCATCGAGGGCGAGGATCAGTTCGCGAATCATCTCGGCGTTAAAGGCGTTGTTCTTGTCGGCGCGATTGAGCCATAGCGTGGCGAAGCCGCGTGGGTCTGTTTCGAGCTGGATGGTGGTGAAATCGGTCATGGAGTTCTGACTCAAAAGATTATCCAATTCTTGTGGGAGGGGCTTTAGCCGCGATTCTTTTCAACTTGTCGCGACTAAAGTCCCTCCCACATAGGCAGGTCACATGCGGAACACACCAAAGGTGGTCGGCTCGATTGGCGCGTTGAGGCTGGCGGACAGCGCCAGGCCCAGTACATCGCGAGTTTGCGCCGGGTCGATCACGCCGTCGTCCCACAGTCGGGCGCTGGAGTAGTAGGGGTGGCCCTGGCGCTCGTACTGCTCGAGGATCGGCTGCTTGAGCTTGGCCTCATCCTCTGCGGAGAACTCATGCCCGGCGCGGGCGGCTTGCTCGTGCTTAACCTGCACCAGCACGCCGGCAGCCTGTTCGGCGCCCATCACGCCGATGCGCGCATTCGGCCACATCCACAGAAAGCGTGGCTCAAAGGCGCGGCCGCACATGCCGTAGTTACCGGCGCCGAAGCTGCCACCGATGATCACGGTGAACTTCGGCACCTTGGCGCAGGCCACGGCGTTGACCAGCTTGGCGCCGTGCTTGGCGATGCCGCCGGCTTCGTACTTCTGCCCGACCATAAAGCCGGTGATGTTCTGTAGAAACAGCAGTGGAATGCCGCGCTGGCAGGCCAGCTCGATGAAGTGCGCGCCTTTTTGTGCCGATTCAGCGAACAAAATCCCGTTATTGGCGAGGATCGCCACCGGATAGCCGTGGATATGTGCAAAACCGCAGACCAGGGTTGCGCCAAACAGCGCTTTGAATTCATCGAACACGCTACCGTCAACGGTGCGGGCGATTACTTCACGCACATCGAACGGCTGCTTGGCGTCGGCCGGGATCACTCCGTACAGCTCGTCACCGTTGTACAGCGGGTTGATCGGCGCGCGCTTGTTGAGTACGCCGAGCTTGCACCAGTTCAAATTGCTGATGCTGCGCCGCGCCAATGCCAGGGCGTGTTCATCGTTGTCGGCGTAATGGTCGGCCACGCCTGAGGTTTTACAGTGCACATCGGCGCCGCCGAGGTCTTCGGCGCTGACCACTTCGCCAGTCGCCGCTTTTACCAGCGGCGGGCCGGCGAGGAAGATGGTGGCCTGGTTGCGCACCATGATCGCTTCATCAGCCATGGCCGGCACGTAAGCGCCGCCCGCGGTGCAAGAGCCCATGACCACGGCGATTTGCGGAATGCCCATGGCGCTCATGTTGGCCTGATTGAAGAAGATGCGACCGAAGTGTTCGCGATCCGGGAATACTTCATCTTGGCGCGGCAGGTTGGCGCCGCCGGAGTCGACCAGGTAGATGCACGGCAGGCGATTCTGCTGAGCGATGGTTTGCGCACGCAGGTGCTTTTTCACCGTCAGCGGGTAGTAGCTGCCGCCTTTTACCGTGGCGTCGTTGGCCACGATCATGCATTCGACGCCTTCAACCCGGCCAATGCCCGCCACCACGCCGGCTGCTGGTACGTCTTCGCCATACACCTCGTAGGCGGCTAACTGGCCGATTTCGAGGAAGGGCGAGCCGGCATCGAGCAGGCGGTTGATACGCTCGCGGGGCAGCAACTTGCCGCGTGAGGTGTGGCGTTCCTGGGCCTTGGCCCCGCCGCCTTCGTGAACGCGGGCGAGCAGGGCGCGCAAGTCGTTCACCTGGGTGAGCATCGCGGCGGTGTTGGCAGCGAACTCCGGCGAACGGGTATTAATCTGGGTGTGCAGGATGGCCATTGAGTTGGCTCCGGTTCAGTCCGTAGGGTGGATGGCGCTTTGTCCATCCACCGGCTCTGGTGGAAAACGCTTCGCGGTTTTCCACCCTACGAGTTAGTGCTATTTGGTTTCGTTGAACAGCTCGCGACCGATCAGCATGCGGCGAATTTCGCTGGTGCCAGCGCCAATCTCATACAGCTTGGCGTCACGCAGCAGGCGGCCCGCCGGGTATTCGTTGGTATAGCCGTTACCACCGAGGATCTGGATGGTATCTAGGGCCATTTTGGTGGCCATTTCGGCGGTGTAGAGGATCACCGCAGCGGCGTCTTTGCGCGATTCTTCGCCGCGATCGCAGGCCTTGGCCACGTTGTACAGGTAGGACTTGGACGCGTTCATCCCGGCGTACATGTCGGCCAGCTTGCCTTGGATCAGCTGGAACTCGCCGATCGACTGGCCGAACTGGCGGCGCTCGTGCACGTAGGGCACGACCACATCCATACAGGCCTGCATGATCCCGGTCGGGCCGCCGGAGAGCACGGTGCGCTCAAAATCCAGGCCGCTCATCAGCACGGCCACGCCACGGCCTTCGGCTCCGAGGATATTTTCCGCCGGCACCTCACAATCCTGAAACACCAGTTCGCAGGTGTTGGAGCCGCGCATGCCCAGCTTGTCAAGCTTCTGGTGGCGGGAGAAACCTTTGGCGTCGCGTTCGACGATAAAGGCGGTCATGCCTTTGGAACCGGCGGCGACGTCAGTCTTGGCGTAGATCACGTAGGTGTGGGCATCCGGACCGTTGGTGATCCACATCTTGTTGCCGTTAAGCACGTAGTGATCGCCTTTGCGGTCAGCGCGCAGTTTCATCGACACCACGTCGGAGCCAGCATTAGGCTCACTCATCGCCAGGGCACCAATGTGCTCGCCGGAGCAGAGCTTGGGCAGGTACTTGGCTTTTTGCTCAGGTGTGCCGTTCTTGTGGATCTGGTTCAGACACAGGTTGGAGTGAGCACCGTAGGACAGACCGACCGAGGCCGAGGCGCGGCTGATCTCTTCCATGGCCACCACGTGGGCCAGGTAGCCCATGTTGGTGCCGCCGTATTCTTCGGCGACGGTCATGCCGAGCAGGCCCATGTCGCCGAACTTGCGCCACATGTCCATGGGGAACTCGTTGTCGCGGTCGATCTGCGCGGCACGTGGAGCCAGTTCGCCTTGGGCGAACTGACGCACCGCGTCACGCAGCATGTCGATGGTCTCGCCGAGGCCGAAGTTGAGGGACGGATAGCTCATGGTTCCACCTGTATTAATTGTTCTTAGGTTTAAGAGGTAAACACTTGTTTTTTATCGGTTTCGGATAAGGCTGCGAGGCAGCGCTCCTCGGCGGTATCGAGCTCAAGCTGCATCTGTTCGATGTCCAGAAGCTGCTGCTGCAATTGCGCACGACGCTCGGCGATCTTGCTCATAAAGGTGTGTAGCTGCTTGTGATTGCCGTGCACGGGGTCGTACAGCTCAATCAGCTCTTTGCATTCGGCTAGGGAGAAACCGATGCGCTTGCCGCGCAGGATCAGCTTGAGGGTGACCTTGTCCTTGGCGGTGTAAATACGCTCAAGGCCACGCCGCTCAGGGCTGAGCATCTGTTGTTCTTCATAGAAGCGGATGGCGCGAGTGGTGATATCCAACTCGCGGGCCAGTTCAGAAATGGAGTAGGTGATGACAGACATGCGCAACGCTCTTGCTTACCTTTACGTTAACGTAAAGCTGCGAGCCCATTTAGTCAACTCACTTAATTAAGCACCGAGTGAGGGGGATTTCTAGCGGGGCATGATCACTTTAAAAACAGTTGCTTAGCGCTTTTAGCTCAACACGCCATGAAGTGTTGAGCCGAGAATACAAGCGAAAGCTGGCTGACCAGGGATAAGCGGTTAGCTGGCGGGCTGTTGTATAGGCAAATAGCGCAGTACCCGTGTGTTTAGCAGGTCAATCAGCGCCGGATCCATAAACGCGTAATCGTCGGCGATATCCAGGCAGACGATGCGCTTGCTACCCAACTGAGCTTTGAACTTGCGGGTGAGTTTGCTGCGATGAATCCGTTGCATCACCAGAATCAGGTCCGCCCAGGCCAATAGCTCTGGGCAGACCGGCGTGTCAGCGTCGTGATTGACGCCGGACGATGCGGTTTCCACGCCAGGCCAGTCAGCGAACAACTGTTCGGCGGTCGGGCTGCGCAGGCGGTTCTTGGCGCAGATAAATAGCAGTTTAAGTGGCAAACAATCGTCCCTGATCGGTCCCGAGCTAAGCGCTTGGGGTAAACGGAAGGCCTAAGGCTTTCTGCCGGCAAAGCCGAACAGCAAACCGCCGGCGAGTATGGCGCCGATACCCGCCCAAACTGGCACGTTGACTCTTTCCTTCTCCTGCACCGAGAGTTCGATCGGGCCGAGCTTCACTGCGGTGGTGTCCTTGGTGTAACTGAAGCCGCCATACAGCAGCCCTAATAGGCCTGCCACGATCAGGGCGATGGAGATAATCCGGATTGAATTCATGCTGTGTTCCTCGTGCGGCACCTGAGCTCATCGCCAGCGGTTTCAAAGGCAGGGCCGTCCAGGTCATTGAAGCATAGTGCTGGCCTCTAGCAGGCGATTTACTTGCTCACAAATAGCGTGGCGCATTCGCCGTTAGGCTTTCTTTTCCTGAGCCGTGGCTTGCTGAGATATTTCGATGATCTGCTCGCGCATCCAACGGTTGGCCGGGTCTTGGTCGGTGCTTTCGTGCCAGTACAGATGGGTTTCCAGCGGTGTCATGTCCTTAATCGGCAGCTCCACATAATGCAGGTCGTTACGCCGGGCAAAGCGCTCAGGCACGGTCATGGCCATGTCGGTGCCTTGCAGCACGGTGGTGGCCATCAAGTAATGCTGCGAGCGCAGGGCGATCTTGCGCTGAATACCCATGCGACCCAGTGCCAGGTCGACATGACCTAAGCCGCTACGACGGCTGGAAATATGGATATGGGTCAGGCCCATGTATTCGTCCAGGCTAAGTTTGTCCTTGGCCATGGGGTGACCACGGCGCATGGCGCAGACGTAGCGATCTTCCATCAGCTTAACGTGGCGCACCTGCGGATCGGTGTTGAGCGGTGCATCCACGGCAAAATCCAATCGACCGGCGGCCAGTTCCTTGGTGGTTTCACGGCGGCGCGCCAACATGCTTTCAATATTCACGTTCGGCGCCATGCGGCGCAGACGTTGAAACAGTGGCGGCAAAACGATGGCCTCGGTGAGGTCAGTCATGCTGATGCGAAAGGTTTTGTTGGCTTGGGCAGGGTTGAAGATGCGGCTTTCCTGCACCGAGATGCGCAGCTGCTGCAGGGCATTGCGTACCGGGCTGATGATGTTCTGCGCCATCGGTGTGGGCACCATGCCTTGAGCGGTACGCACGAACAGCGGGTCATTAAAGGTTTCGCGCAGGCGCGCGAGGGCGTTAGACACTGCGGGCTGGGTAATGCCGACGATCTGCCCTGCGCGGGTCAGATTAGCTTCAGTGTAGATGGCATCGAAGACGACAAACAGGTTGAGATCGACCTTGTTGAGATTCATTACACGCTCGCTCCGCAGGTTGTCGGTATTAGTGAATCATATATCGGTGATGAATGTTTATACACGGTGAGAATAGATTAGATAAATCTTAATCCCTGCTCTAGCATCATTTGCACCTCACCGAATTCCCTAAAAATCAGCGTCAGAAGGTAGCCATCCATGGATTTCGCCTACTCCCCCAAGGTTCAGCAACTGCGTGAACGCGTCACTGCGTTTATGGAAACCCATGTCTACCCAGCGGAAGCTGTGTTTGAACAGCAGGTCAACCAAGGCGACCGTTGGCAGCCGACTGCGGTCATGGAAGAGCTGAAAGCCAAGGCTAAAGCCGAAGGTCTGTGGAACCTGTTTCTGCCAGATTCCGAGCTGGGTGCTGGTTTGACCAACAGCGAGTACGCGCCGCTGGCCGAAATCATGGGCAGCTCGCTGATCGGCCCAGAGCCGTTCAATTGCGCAGCGCCCGACACCGGCAATATGGAAGTGCTGGTGCGTTATGCCAATGAGGCGCAGAAAGAGAAATGGCTCAAGCCGTTGCTGGACGGCACCATTCGTTCGGCTTTTGCCATGACTGAGCCGGGCGTTGCGTCCTCCGATGCCACCAATATGGAAGCCAGCGCCGTGCGCGAGGGTGATGAGTGGGTGATCAACGGCCGTAAGTGGTGGACTTCCGGCGCGTGCGATCCACGCTGCAAGATCATGATCTTTATGGGCCTGACCAACCCCGATGCACCACGCCATGCCCAGCATTCGATGATTCTGGTGCCAATGGACACGCCTGGGGTGAAAGTACTGCGTCCGTTGCCCGTATTCGGTTACGACGACGCACCGCATGGCCATGCCGAAGTGCTGTTCGAGAACGTGCGAGTGCCTTACGACAGCGTGTTACTGGGTGAGGGCCGTGGCTTCGAGATCGCTCAGGGCCGCCTTGGCCCAGGCCGAATTCATCACTGCATGCGCTCCATTGGCATGGCTGAGCGCGCGTTGAAACTGATGTGCGAACGCTCGATCAACCGCACTGCCTTCGGCAAGCCGCTGGCGCGTCTGGGTGGCAATATCGACCTGATCGCCGACTCGCGTATGGAGATCAACATGGCGCGCCTGTTGACCCTCAACGCGGCCTATATGATGGACACCGTCGGCAACAAAGTCGCTGCCAGTGAAATCGCCCAGATCAAGGTGGTCGCACCGAACGTGGCACTCAAGGTGATCGACCGGGCTATCCAGATTCACGGTGGTGCTGGGGTCTCTAACGACTTCCCGCTGGCCTACTGGTACGCCATGCAGCGCACCTTGCGCTTGGCCGACGGCCCGGACGAAGTACACCGCGCGGCCATCGGCAAGTTCGAGATCGGTAAGTACGTCTCGAAAGAAGTGATGAACGCCAGCCGCTAAAGCGCCGGCTTACTACAGCACAAGGCCCGCGATAGCGGGCCTTGTGCATTCTGGCGCTACGTCATCAGTACACCCAGACTTCCACTCGGCGGTTCTTGATCCGCCCGTCATCGGCGCTGTTGGTGGCCACCGGCAGTTCGTCGCCAAGGCCGATGATCTCGCGGAAGATCACGCCTTGCTTGCTTAGCTCACGGCGCACGGCCATGGCGCGTAGCTTGGACAGCAGTTCGGCACGGGCTGGATCGGTCTTGGCGTCGCCAAAGCCGACCAGCACCACCTTATTGCGCAACTTATCCTGGGCATTCAGGTAACTCATCAGTCGTTTGATGTCGCGCAAGGCTTTGTTATCAAGGTTGGCACTGCCTTCCTGGAAGCGAAAATTCACCGACAGGCGTTGTGCAGCCTTGGCGAGAGCTTGGTAACGCGGCGGCATGTCCGGATTCTGCGCGATTGTTACCGCCTGCACGGTCTGCGCGATAAAACCGTTCTGGTCGACAATCGCCTGGCCACGCGGGCTGTGGGCGAACTTCACCAGGGCGCGGGCCCACGGATTATTCAAGTCCGGTTGGTTGTACAAAAACAGTCGGCGTGACAGCGGATAGTCTTCGGTGGCGATCAGGGTCAGGCTTGGCAGCATGGGCTGCGACTCGCCGGCGGCAATTGCCACGGCTTTGGCCTGGCGAATATAGGGCAGACCGATAAAGCCGATGCCGTTAGGGTCCTGACTGACCAAGTCGGAAAGTTTTTCGCTGGACTCAAAACGCTTGGCGCCAGGGGCCAGAGCTTTGCCGTTGGCACTGAGCACCAGCTCCTTAAAGGTGTCGTAGGTGCCGGATTTGTCATCACGTGCGTACAAGGTGATGGCGCCGGCTGGTGCACCAAGCTGTGCCCAGTCGGTAATTTCGCCCGCAAATATTTGCGCCAGTTGCACGGTGCTTAACGCGGAGAGGGGGTTGCCTGGGTGCAGGATGATAGCCAGACCATCGAGGGCGATAATCTGCTCGGCGCTGGCGCTTTTAAGATCACCCAGCGCTTGCAGGCTGGCGGCTTCGCTGTCTTTGATCGGTCGTGACGAAGCGGCCAATTCGGCGCTGCCATCGGCCAGTGCAGTAAAGCCGGTGCCCGAACCGTGGGCGGCTACCTCAATGCTCACCGTACGACCATCGGCGCTCTTACCAATGATCCTCTGCTCGTTTTCGGCTGCGCCGGCTTCAATACGAATCGCACTCAGGCCTTGTTCTTCCAACAAGCCCTTGACCAAGGCCGGACCTAGCCGCGCACCGATGGTATTGGAGCCCTGAATACGCAACACGCTGCTGTCGTCATAAGGGATGGGCAGCGCAGCGAACACAGACCAGGGCAAGGCATAGCAAATAGAACCCAGCAGCAGGAAGCTAAAGGCACGGGTCCAGGTTTCACGATCAGAAGCAGAGCGGGCGCGCAGCATGCGGCAAACACCTTGTATGGGTGAGTGAAAGTGCCGCGACGATAAGACAAAAAAGTGACTGCAATATGACAGTCACTTATACGGATGAGGTTTCTATTCCGGGCTTACTGGCCAAGCTGAAGCCAAATAGGCGCATGATCCGAGGGTTTTTCCATGCCGCGCAAATCGTAATCGACCCCCGCCTCTTTGATACGGGCCTGCAGCGCTTGTGACGTGAGGATCACGTCAATACGCAGCCCGCGTTTCGGTTCATCCTCGAAGCCACGGCTGCGGTAATCAAACCAACTGAAACGGTCATTCACCTGCGGATAGAGCTGGCGAAAGCTGTCGACCAGGCCCCAGCTTTTCAGAGTGGCTAGCCACTCACGCTCTTCCGGCAGGAAGCTGCACTTACCGGTTTTTAGCCAGCGCAGGCGGTTCGGTTCACCGATGCCAATATCAATGTCCTCGGTTGAGATGTTGATATCACCCATCACCACCAGCGCTTGTTCGGGGCTGAACTGGCTTAGCAGCAATTGCTGCAAGTCGGCGTAAAAGCGCTGCTTGGCCGGGAACTTGGTCGGATGGTCGCGGCTTTCACCCTGGGGGAAGTAGCCATTCATCACCGTGACTGGGTTGCCCTGGGCATCGGCGAAGGTGCCGTAAATAAAGCGCCGTTGGGCGTCCTCGGCATCACCGGGGAAGCCTTTGTGCAGGCTTAGCGGCTCCTGGCGCGAGAGCAGGGCGACGCCGTAATGGCCTTTCTGGCCGTGGTAATACACGTGGTAACCGAGCTTACGGATTTCCGCTTCGGGGAACTGCTCGTCTGAGACTTTGGTTTCTTGCAGGCCGATGACATCGGGTTGGTGCTTATCGATCAGCGCTGCCAATTGGTGTGGGCGTGCACGCAGGCCATTGATATTGAAGGAAACGATCTTCATGGGCGGCAGTCCTGACTGAGGCGTTGGATAGCCCGTGATGCTAGCCGATTAGACCGCGCGCCGACCAGCCTGTGGCGGCTACCGGGCGGCGGTGCTAACGTGGCGCAAGGCTCGATAAACCAATAAAAACAGAGGTCAGCCCTATGCCCAACAGCCCCGCTGAAGTTCGTATGCTTGATGGCGGTTATGCCCGTGAAGCGCGCTCTCTGCTGTATCACGCCTATCGTCATGACCCGACCTTTGCCTACCTGTTTGAAGCCGAGCGGCCAGGTTACGACCAGCGCGTGCGCGCCACAGTGCGTGAGCTGGTGCAGCAGCACTTTTCTGAAGACCTGCCGGGTATCGGCCTGCTGATTGATGACCGTCTGGTGGGCATGGCATTGATCGCACCGCCGCAACGGCGTATGGACATCACCGAAAGCTGGGGCTGGCGCATGCGCATGCTGCTGACCACCGGTTTTCGATGCACCAAACGCTATCTGGAGTATCACGATGCGGTGATCGCCTGCCTGCCGCCTGGGCCTTACCACGTGTTACCGCTGCTGGGCGTGCACCCGGAGTACCAGGGCAAGCATCTGGGCGAACAGCTGCTGGAGGCGTTGCACAACTGGTGTGCCGAAGATGCCAGCTCACAAGGCGTGGTACTCGATACCGGCAACGCGCATTACTTGGACTTCTACAAGCGTCAGGGCTATGAAGAAATCGGCGAAGTGGCCATCGGCCCGATCATCGAGCACGTATTTTTTCACCCCAACCCTCAAACCGCGATCAAGGCCAGCGCCTGATCGCTGCGCGCTCGGTGTGGCGGGTACACATCGAGTCGCAACTCATCCACGGCTAGGCGCTCTAAATCGGCCACGAGCTCGTGCTAGCATCGCCACATGTCAGTATTTTTCAACCTGTTCAGCGGGCTATTGCTGCTTCTATTGAGTGCTACGGCCCTGGCCGAAGCACAGTTGCGCGTGCGCGTTGAACCGTCCAATAACGCGCTAAAAAGCAATATTGAGGGCCATATCGGTAATTTGGGTGAGCGTGATGGCGAAGCCCTGCAACGCTTTCGCCGAGTGGCCGAGAGCCAGGCGGAAAAAGCCGCTCAGGCACTGGGCTACTACCAGGCGCAGATCAGCAGCGAAATTCGTGAAGGCGCCACACCGCGTTTGACCGTGCGTGTTCAGCCTGGCGAGCCCGTGCGCCTGCGTCATGTGCTGGTGCGCGTCGAAGGCCCTGCCGCGCAGTTACGCGATTTTCGTACCCCCAGTGACCCGCAGCTGCGCAGCGGGGCACAGCTCAATCACGGCCGCTACGATGCGGCCAAGCGCGAAATTCAGAACCAGGCGTCGCGTTATGGTTTCTTCGCCGGGCGCTTTAGCCGTCAACAACTGACTATCGACCCCGCAGCCGGGCTTGCCGATATCGAGCTGGTCTATCTCAGTGGGCCGCGCTATCAACTGGGTAAGGTCAGTTTTCTCGGTGACGCACCGTTTGATAAAGAGTTACTGCAGCGCATGGTGCCGTTCCCCGCAGATACGCCCTATGACTCGGCACTGATTGCCGAGTTGTACCAGGCGCTGCGTTCCAGCGGTTATTTCGAATCGGTGCAGGTGGATGCCAACCCCGGCAGCGCGGCCGCCGAACAGATTCCGGTGCAGGTTCAGCTGCAGGCGCGCAAGCCGCGCAGCATGGGCTTGGGGTTGGGCTTTTCGACCGATGTAGGCCCGCGCGGACGGGCTAACTGGACACGGCACTGGGCCAATCCACAGGGGCATAGCTATGGCGCCGAGTTTGAGCTGTCGGCGCCACGGCAGAATGTCGGTCTGTGGTACGACGTGCCGCTTGATCCACCACTCACCGATAAACTGCGGATTGCCGGCGGCTATCAGGCCGAAGATCTGGCCGATACCGACAGCAGCAGCCGCTTGCTGACCGTCGGCCCGGAATGGCACAGCAAGCTCGACAGCGGCTGGCAGCGGGTGCTGTCACTGAAGTGGCGGCATGAGCAATACGAGCTCGGCGATGACGCCGGCACCAGCACGCTGTTGATGCCCGGCATCAGCTATTCCTACTTACGCAGCGACAATCAAATTGACCCCAACCAGGGTTATCGCCTGCAGCTCGATCTGTCTGGCGCGGCCGAAGGGTTGTTGTCCGATGCCAATGTGCTGCACGGCTCTATTCAGCTCAAAGGGCTGACAACCTTGTTCGAACACCATCGTTTACTGGGGCGTGTACAGGTGGGTGGTACTGAATCTGATGGTTTTGCTCAGGTGCCGCCGTCGCTGCGTTTCTTTGCCGGTGGCGACCAGAGCGTGCGCGGTTATGACTACCAGAGCCTGTCGCCGGAAAACCGCGCCGGCGACAAAATTGGCGGGCGTTATCTGTTTACCAGCAGTCTGGAATACCAATACAGCCTCACCGAGCGCTGGCGCCTGGCGAGCTTCTTCGATCAGGGTAATACCTTCGACTCGTTGGAAATTCCCTCGCTGAAAAGCGCAGTGGGCGTTGGCGTGCGCTGGGTGTCGCCGCTGGGGCCGCTGCGCCTCGACCTGGCGCATCCGCTGGATGATCAGGGCGGTGTGCGTCTGCATTTCTCCATGGGGCCGGAACTGTGAAGCGCGGGCTGCGTTATGGGCTGTTCAGTCTGCTTGGGCTGTTGTTTGCACTGGCTATCAGCCTAAGCCTGCTGCTAGGCACCCAAGGCGGTAGCCGCTGGTTATTAGCGCAGGTGCCAGGTTTGCAGGTAGATGACTTCAATGGCCGCCTGGGCGGCAGTTGGAGCGCACAGCAGCTGCGCTGGCAACAGGGCGATGACAGTGTTCTGCTGATGACACCTAGCATGGATTGGTCGCCAACCTGCCTGCTGCGTCTGACTCTGTGTATCGAGCAGCTGCACAGCGGGCCGATCAGCCTGATATTCCCCGATGATGGCCAGCCCAGCAACGAGCCGTTCAGTCTGCCGGACCTGAGCCTGCCGTTGGCACTGCAATTTGGGCAGGTGCAGATCGACAGCCTGCAGCTTAATAGTGTCGAGCAGTTGCAAGGCTTGCAACTGGCCGCGCGCTGGACGGCGCAGGGCATTCAGATCGACAACCTCAGCCTGCACACTGCTGATCTGCAGTTGGCGCTCCAGGGTCAGCTGCAAACCGTTGGCAACTGGCCGCTGCGGCTGAGCGGGGAACTGCAATTACCAGCACCCGAACAGCAGGCCTGGCCGCTGGCGTTGCAGCTTGAAGGCGAACTGCGTGAGCGGGTGCAGATCACGGCCCGCAGCAGCGGCTACCTGAGCGGCGAACTAAGCGGCTGGTTACACCCCTTAGCCGAGCACCTGCCCGCGCAACTGCGTTTACAGGTCGCCGCCTTCAAAGCCAGCGCCGAGCTGCCAGATAGCCTGAGCCTTGAGCAGCTTGAGCTAAATGCGCAAGGCGACTTGCAGGCCGGCTATCAGGTCATCGGCAGTGCCAAACTGCCGGCAACCGAGGGGCCAATTGCCTTGGCGTTGGCGGGGTTGCTCAAGGCCGACGGCGCAACGATCAGCAACCTGAGCCTGACCGCCAGCCCCGAGCAGCAGGTACAACTGAGCGGCGAGTTGGACTGGCAGCAGGGCCTGAGCCTGGACAGCCGCTTTAACTGGCAGAACTTTCCCTGGCAGCGGCTATATCCCTTGGCGCAACCCTCGCCTGTGGTGCTGCAAACGCTCAAAGGCGAGCTGGCCTATCAGGATGGTAATTACCTCGGCCATTTCGCCGCCGAGTTGGATGGCCCAGCTGGCGCCTTTAGCCTGCAGAGCCCGCTGAGTGGTGACCTGCAGAAGCTGTATTTACCCGAGCTGCGCCTGCAAGCCGGCCAGGGTCGTGCCGAAGGTCAGGTGAGCCTGGGGTTTGCCGAGCAACTGAGCTGGGATGTGCGATTGCAGTTGAGTCAGCTTGACCCGGCTTACTGGCTGGCCGAGTTACCTGGCAGTCTGGCCGGTCCGTTAAACAGCTCTGGCAGCCTGATCAATCAGCAACTCAACCTTAACGCCGATATCGACCTCGCCGGCCGTTTGCGCGGGCAACCGGCCAAGTTACAGGCGAAGTTTGCCGGTGGCCTGGAGCAGGGCGAATTGAGTGCGCTGGATGTGCGCCTGGGTGATAACCGCATCAGCGGCCAAGCTACGCTGCGTCAACAGCTGAACGGCCAGTTGCTGCTGGCGATGCCGCGACTGGGTCAGCTTTGGCCAGGCTTGCAAGGCCAGCTTAATGGCCAGTTGGATCTGGCCGGCAACCTGCAAGCCCCCCAAGGTCAGCTGCAACTGCAAGGCCAACGCCTGGCCTTTGACGACCAGCGCCTGCAACAGCTCACACTCGACGCCAGCCTGAACAGCGCTCAACGTGGCCAGTTAACCTTGGAGGCACAGGGCATTCAGCTCGGTGAAACCAACCTGGGCCGCCTCACCGCCAATGCCGCCGGTAACCTGCAACAACAAAGCTTCGAATTGCAGCTGCAAGGCCCCTTGCTGCAAAGCCAGCTGGCCCTGGCCGGCAAATTGGACAAAGGCAACTGGCGCGGCAGCCTGAGCCGTGGCGAGGTGCAAAGCGGTGGCCAGGATTGGCGCCTGCAACAGCCGGCCACGCTGGTGCGGCTGGCCAATGGGCAGCTTAACCTGGGTGCGCATTGCTGGCGCTCTGGTGATGCCAGCCTGTGTGGCACGCAGCAGCGCCTGCTGCCGCACCCCAAGCTGGACTACCAGCTGAGCAACTTCCCTATGGACAGCCTGGCGCAGTGGTGGCCTAAAGACTTCGCCTGGCAGGGCCAGCTTAACGGTCGGCTGCAGCTGGATCTGCCGGCCAGCGGGCCGAATGGCAGCCTGGAGCTGGATGCCGGCAGCGGCATCTGGCGCATCCGTGATCAGCAACAGTGGCTGGAGTTTGCCTACGACAGCCTGCGCCTGAGTACCCAACTGCGCCCGCAGCGTATCGACAGCCTGCTGGAGTTACACGGCCCAGCCATTGGCGAGCTGTCACTTCAGGCTCAGCTAGATCCACGCCCAGCAAGCAAGCCGCTGTCCGGCAACTTCCGTCTGAATGGCTTGGACCTGGCCTTGGCCCGCCCGTTTGTACCGAGGGTCGAGCGTATCGCCGGGCAGTTGAATGGCTCCGGCACTTTGTCAGGTGGGCTGCTAGCGCCGCAGATCAAGGGCAGCCTGCGCGTGCAGGGTGGCGCAATAAGCGGTGGCGAGCTGCCGATGACTATCGAGCAGCTGCAACTGCAGGCGAAAATTGAAGGTGAGCAGCTGCAGCTGGAGGCTGATTGGCGCAGCGGTGAGCAGGGCCAGGGCAGCCTGAACGGCCAAGTAAGTTGGACCGATGGATTGCAAGCGGATATGCAACTGCGCGGCAGTCGCTTGCCCGTCACGGTGGAGCCCTACGCCGCATTGGAAGTCGCGCCGGATCTACGCCTGAGTGCGCGTAATGAGCAGCTTTCGGTGACCGGCAAGGTGCTGATCCCCAGCGGTTCGATCAGCGTGCGTGAGCTGCCGCCCTCAACGGTGCAGATTTCTAGCGACGCTCAGGTGGTCGGCCAAACCAGCGAGCAGCAACAGGCCACAGCAATCGCCATGGATGTCGAGGTGGATGTCGGCCAGCAGCGCCTGACCTTCAGTGGCTTCGGTCTGAACGCGGAGGTTCAAGGGCGTGTGCATATCGGCAATGACCTGGACACCCGTGGTGAGTTGAACCTGAACAAAGGGCGCTTTCGTGCCTATGGCCAGCGTCTTGATGTGCGGCGCGCGCGGTTGTTGTTCGCCGGGCCCATCGATCAGCCGTTTCTCGATATCGAAGCCGTGCGTCAGGTCGACGACGTGACTGCCGGCCTACGCTTGAGCGGTAATGCGGCGCAACCCACCAGCACGGTGTTTTCCGAGCCAGCCATGAGTCAGGAACAGGCGCTGTCCTATTTGGTCATGGGCCGTCCGCTGGGGCAGGGGGGCGATAACAACATGCTAGCTCAGGCGGCACTGGCGTTGGGCATGGCGAACACTGCACCACGGGTTAACAGCCTTGCTCAGGGTATAGGCATCCGTGATTTTCAGCTCGACACCCAAGGCTCAGGAGCTGCCACGCAAGTGGTGGCCAGCGGCAACCTGTCTGAGCGTTTGAGCCTGCGCTACGGCGTGGGCGTATTCGAGCCGGCGAATACCGTTGCTTTACGCTACGAATTGAGCCGACGCCTCTATCTTGAAGCCGCCAGCGGTCTGGCCAGTTCGCTGGATTTATTCTATCGGCGCGATTTCTAGGCCATGTTTCTGCGGGGCAGCGCTGGATTAACCTACTTAATTCGCGTTTAAATTGCGGCCATCGCTCAAAACGTCTGAGCGTTTAAATCTAAACAGTGAAAACCCCTATCACAGTCTTCATATACTGACCGCCGCTGACCACTGGGCAGTTATTGTGCTGGCTGGTATAGCCCGATCCACTGTTTGCAGACGTGCTGACCCAGCGCGTTTTCTGTGTAACAGCATGCCTACCCGGCAATCGGACAAGCGAAGGGTACCCACCTCGCGTTCACTACAAGAATAAGGAAAAGAGCATGGAATTCGTCAACACCCTGGTTAATCAACTCAATGGCGTGGTCTGGGGCCCGCCCATGCTGGTGCTGATTCTCGGCACTGGTCTGTTCCTCATGCTGCGCCTGAAATTTATGCCGCTGAGCAAGATCGGTGCAGGCTTCAAGTTAATGTGGCAAGGCCGCCAGAAAGGCGAGGCCGAGAGTGGTGAAATCAGCCCGTTCCAGGCGTTGATGACCTGCCTGGCCGCCACCGTCGGTACCGGTAATATCGCCGGTGTTGCCACCGCCATCTTCCTCGGCGGCCCAGGCGCGCTGTTCTGGATGTGGTGTACCGCACTGGTCGGCATGGCCACCAAGTACTGCGAAGTGGTGCTGGCGGTGCATTACCGCGAGAAGGATGAGCGCGGCGAGCACGTTGGCGGCCCGATGTACGCAATCAAGAACGGCCTAGGCAAAAAGTGGCTGTGGCTGGGTACTGCGTTTGCCATCTTCGGCGGTTTTGCAGGTTTCGGCATTGGCAACATGGTGCAGGTCAACAGCATGGCCGCCGCCCTGCAAACCACGTTCAATGTGCCGCTGTGGGTTACCGGTGTGGTGACCATGGTCTTCGTTGGCATGGTGATCCTGGGCGGTATCAAGCGTATCGGTAAAGTTGCCGCGACCCTGGTGCCGTTTATGTGTGTGGCTTACATCATTGCTGCCGCCGTGGTGCTGGTGGTTAACGCCGCAGAAATTCCAGCCGCTTTTGAAATGATCTTCACCTATGCCTTCAGCCCAGCGGCTGCGACCGGTGGTTTTGCCGGTGCTGCGGTGATGGCGGCGATTCGCTTTGGTGTGGCGCGCGGTATTTTCTCCAACGAAGCAGGCCTGGGTACTGCCGGTATCGCTCAAGCGGCCGGCACCACCAATAGCCCGGTACGTTCGGGGATGATCGGCATGCTCGGAACCTTTATCGATACCATCATCATCTGCTCGATGACTGGTCTGGCGATCATCACCTCCGGTGTATGGACCAGCGGTGTCAGCGGTGCAGCTTTGTCGGCGGCGGCCTTTGAATCAGCCATGCCAGGCGTGGGTGGTTACATTCTGACCATCGCTCTAGTGGTGTTTGCCTTTACCACCATCCTCGGTTGGAGCTACTTCGGTGAGAAGTGCTGGGAATACATGGTCGGCACCAAGTCGATCCTGCCGTTCCGCATTCTCTGGGTGGTAGCAGTACCGTTCGGTGCAATTGCTCAGTTGGACTTCGCCTGGCTGGTGGCTGACACCCTCAACGGTTTGATGGCGATTCCGAACCTGTTGTCGCTGCTGTTGCTCAGCCCGATCGTAGTTAAATTGACCAAGGATTATTTCGCTAAAAATTGATGTGCCGTACGGGCGGGCAGGGTAGTCTGACTTTCTGGTCAGCAATGCTTGCCGCTCATCATGGGGCGCGCACTTGCCATTTGGCGGGTTCGCGCCCTTACTAGTTAACCCTCTCCACTTTCGCTGAAAGGATTTTTTCCATGGCACAAGTCACCCTTAAAGGTTCCCCGGTTGAAGTCACCGGTCAACTGCCACAGATTGGTCAACAAGCACCGGCGTTCAGCCTGGTTGCCGGTGATCTGAGCGATGTCAGCCTGGCCAGCTTGGCCGGCAAGCGTAAAGTTCTGAACATTTTCCCAAGCGTTGACACCCCGACCTGCGCCACCTCGGTACGCGCGTTCAACGCCAGTGCCAGCAAGCTGAGCAACACTGTGGTGCTGTGCATTTCCACTGATCTGCCGTTTGCTCAGGCACGTTTCTGCGGCGCCGAAGGCCTGGAAAACGTAGTGAACCTGTCGACCATGCGCGGTGCTGACTTCCTGGCTAACTACGGTGTGGCCATCGCCAGCGGCCCGCTGGTGGGTGTGGCTGCCCGCGCGGTTGTGGTACTGGATGAAAATGACAAGGTGCTGCACAGCGAGCTGGTTGGCGAAATCGCCGACGAGCCGAACTACGACGCAGCCATGGCTGTGCTCAAGTAAAAGCATAACGTTATAAAAAAGCGGCCTACCGGCCGCTTTTTTTATGGCGCAAATAACCTGGGTTACTGGGTCAGCATGGCCATTGACTCAGGTGAATAGCGTTCACCTGCCGCCGCCTGTGGAGGGAAAATCGCACTGATTGCTGCGAGTTCGTCCGGGCTCAAACTGATCTCCAATGCCGCGATGTTTTCCTCTAGATAACGCCGCTGTTTGGTACCTGGAATGGGCAGCAGATCATCACCCTGAGCCAATACCCAGGCCAGTGCCAGTTGCGACGCTTTGACACCTTTGTCGGCGGCGAGGGCTTCCACCTGTTTCACCAATTGCAGGTTGCGCGTGAAGTTTTCACCCTGGAACCGTGGGCTGAAACGCCGATAGTCGTCTGCAGCAAAATCCTCCGGGCTTTTAAACGCACCGGTGAGAAAGCCCCGACCCAAGGGGCTGTAAGGCACGAAGGCAATCCCCAAACGACGGCAGGTGGCGAGCACCTCATTCTGCTCTGGGTCTCGCGTCCAGAGTGAATACTCACTCTGCACCGCACTGATCGGGTGCACGCGATGAGCGCGCTCCAGTGTTTCTGCGGCCACTTCACTCAAACCGAGATAACGCACCTTTCCCTGTTGCACCAGCTCTGCCATGGCGCCGACGCTGTCTTCAATCGGTACGCTGGGGTCGATGCGATGTTGGTAATACAGGTCGACATAATCGGTATTCAGGCGCTCTAGGCTGCCGACAATCGCCTGCCTGATGTACTCGGGGCGGCCGCTGACACCGCGCTTTTGCGGATCAGCAGGGTCACGCAGCAAGCCAAATTTAGTTGCAATAAAAGCGTCCTGACGCTTGCCCTCCAGCGCGCACCCCAGTAACTGCTCATTACTGTGTGGGCCATACGCATCGGCTGTGTCGAAGAAGTTCAGACCCAGCTCCAGAGCCCGATGCAAGGTGGCAATCGACTCTGCCTCATCGACGTTACCCAGATAAAACTCACTCATGCCCATGCAGCCCAAACCAATGGCAGAAAGCTGAGGGCCATTGCGGCCAAGCAAACGGGTTTTCATGGAAATGTCCTCATCGGTAGATAGAGGAATCAGCTTGCAGCTTGAGTAACGCTGAATAAACCGGGTAAAAGGTCTTTCACTATTTGCATTATCTAAACAATCAGGTGATTCATGGATCGATTGTTAGCCATGCGTGTGTTTACCCGCATTGTTGAATTACAAGCTTTCGGTAAAGCCGCTGACAGCCTCGCATTGCCGCGTGCATCCGTGACGCAACTGATCAAGCAGTTAGAGGCCCACCTTGGGGCGGCGTTATTGCATCGCACGACTCGACATGTCAGTCCGACACTCGATGGCCAGGCTTACTACCAGCGTTGCGTGGCGCTGCTCGCCGAGCTGGATGAGCTTGAAGGGGCATTTGCCGAAGGCGGAACAAACCCCCATGGCAAATTGCGGGTCGATCTGCCGGCTTCACTGGCCCAGCGTGTGATCGTGCCGGCACTGGCCGATTTCGTGCAGCGCTACCCACAGATTGAACTGATGCTGGGCGCCAATGACCGCCCGGTGGACTTGATTCGCGAAGGCGTTGACTGTGTTTTACGCGCCGGTGAGGTGCATGACACCCGCCTGGCTGCGCGACCGATTGCCAACTTGCGTCAGGTCACCTGTGTCAGTGCAGACTATCTGCAGAAAAACGGCACACCCGCCAGCCTGGCTGAGCTGCAAGGGCACCAGGCGGTGAACTTTTTCTCGGCACTGACGGAGCGCTGTTTTGCCCTGGAATTCATCGTGGAGGGCGCGCTGGTCGAGATGTCGCTGCCGGCTCGTATCAGCACCAGCAGTGCTGAAGCCTATGTCGCCGCCTGTGAGGCCGGGCTGGGGATTATCCAGGTTCCCCACTACCACGTGCGCAAGCAGCTCGAGCAGGGGCGCTTGCACGAGATACTGGCTGGGTTTGCGCCGCCAGACTTACCGCTCACCGCGCTGTATCCGCCTCATCGCCAGCTTTCCCCGCGTGTACGGGTTTTTATCGACTGGCTTATTGAGCTCTTCGCCGTGACCGAAACCCGTTGATGACATGAACGCGGCATTCGAATGCGCCCGCAGATGCCACGAAGTGAATATTTTTATATGTGGATCATATATTTAGTTACGTAAGAGAAAGGTAAATAGGCGGTAAAGACGCTTTGCAGGCTGGCTGATAGTGAATATCGTTCACGCTTCCCACGTCAGTGATCGTTGCCATGCCTGATACACAGCTATCCACCCGTTCTCGTAATCTGCCGCGCCAATGGCTGATCGGCTTGCTGCTCTTCGCCGCGCTCATCATCCTGCTGTGGTGGTTCTGGCCGAGCAAACCGGATTCGGCGCAAATGGGCGGTGGCCGTTTCGGCGACATGGGGCCGGTGCCGGTGCGCGTGGCGACGGTCAACCAGGGCGACTTTCCCGTTGAGCTCAAAGCCCTGGGTACTGTGACGGCTTACAACACGGTGAATATACGGAGCCGAGTGGACGGGGAGCTGGTCAAGCTGCTGTTTAAGGATGGCCAACAGGTTAAAGCTGGTGACTTGCTCGCAGTGATTGACCCCCGCGCATATGAAATTGCCCTGCAGCAGGCTCAAGGAGCGCTGCAAGAGCGCCAGGCGCAGCTGCGCAATGCTGAACTGGACCTAAAACGTTACCGCGGGCTGTATGACGAAGACTCGATTGCCAAGCAAACCCTCGATACCCAGGAAGCCTTGGTTAACCAATACCGCGGTGGGCTCAAGAGCTTGCAGGCTGATGTAGCCACCGCGCGCTTGAACCTCGATTTCACCCAGGTGCGTGCGCCCATCAGTGGTCGTTTAGGCATTCGCCAGGCCGATGTGGGCAATTTGCTCAGCTCCGGCGATGCGCTGCCGCTGGTGGTCATCACGCAAACCTTGCCAATAGCCGTGATGTTTACCCTGCCGGAGGCCGAATTACCGGCGGTGGTGCAACAACTGCGCGGCGGAGAAACCCTCACCGTCGAGGCGTGGGACCGCAGTGAAAAACTAAAACTGGCAGAAGGCGAGCTGGAGAGCGTCGACAACCTGATCGATACAGCCACCGGCACGATCAAGCTCAAGGCGCGTTTCGCCAACGCCGAAGAGCTGCTGTTTCCCAATCAGTTCGTCAACGTGCGCCTCAGGGTGAAGACCTTGCAGGACGTCACGTTAATGCCCTCGGCAGCGCTGCAATTCGGCGCCACTGGCACCTTCGCCTATGTGGTAGACGCAGACGATAAGGTTCAACTGACGCCCATCAGCATTGGCGCCAGCGATGGCGTGGTCACGGTGGTTGAGCAGGGCCTCAAGCCGGGTGATCGCCTGGTGCAGGAAGGCACCGATCGCCTGCGTTCGGGTAATAAGGTCGAGGTGATCAGCGACAAACCCGCCGCTACTGAGACCGAGCCGACCACGGCTGAGCGCAAACGAGCGCCGCGCGCCGAATGAACGCCTCCCGCCTGTTTATCCTGCGTCCGGTCGCCACCACGCTGATCATGTTGGCGATCTTCTTGAGCGGCCTGATTGCTTACCGGCTGCTGCCGGTCTCGGCGTTGCCGGAAGTGGATTACCCGACCATCCGCGTGCTGACCTTGTATCCAGGGGCTAGCCCGGACGTGATGACCAGCGCCGTCACCGCGCCACTGGAACGTCAGTTCGGCCAGATGGCCGGACTGAAACAGATGTCCTCGACCAGCTCAGGCGGCGCCTCGGTGATTACCCTGCGCTTCAACCTTGAAGTGAAGCTGGATGTCGCCGAGCAGGAAGTGCAGGCGGCGATCAATGGCGCGAGCAATTTGTTGCCCAGTGATCTGCCGGCGCCGCCGGTCTACAACAAGGTCAACCCAGCCGACACCCCGGTACTGACCCTGGCCATCCGCTCGAACACCCTGCCTCTGCCAGAAGTGTTCGATCTGGTGGACACTCGTCTCGCGCAAAAACTGGCGCAAACCAGCGGCGTCGGTCTGGTTACTCTCGCGGGAGGCCAGCGGCCGGCGGTGCGGTTGCGGGTCAATCCTGAAGCGCTGGCTTCCTATGGTTTGAACCTCAGTGATGTACGTACGCTGATCACCGCCAGCAACGTCAACCAGCCCAAAGGCAACTTCGACGGCCCAACCCGGGTGTCGCAACTGGACGCCAACGACCAGCTGAAATCCGTCGACGAATACCGCGAGCTGATCCTCGCCTACAAGGACGGCGCCGCCCTGCGCCTGAAGGATGTTGCCAGCATCATCGACGGCGCGGAAAACCAGCGCCTGGCCGCCTGGGCCAACCGTAACGAAGCGGTACTGGTCAACGTGCAGCGTCAGCCCGGTGCCAACGTGATCGATGTGGTCGACCGTATCCAGACGCTGTTGCCCAACCTAACCCAGGGCTTGCCGGCCAGCGTCGAGGTCAGTGTGCTGACCGATCGCACCGAGACCATCCGCGCCGCAGTCAAGGGTGTGCAGCACGAACTGCTGCTGGCCATCGCCCTGGTGGTGCTGGTGACCTTCCTGTTTCTGCGCAAGGTTTCGGCGACTCTCATTCCGTCCATCGTCGTGCCGCTGTCATTGATTGGCACCTTCGGCGTGATGTACCTGGCCGGCTTCACCATCAATAACCTGACGCTGATGGCGCTGACCATTGCCACCGGCTTTGTGGTGGACGATGCCATCGTCATGCTGGAGAACATCGCGCGGCATCTGGAGGAGGGTGAAACCCCGCTGAATGCCGCGCTTAAAGGTGCTAAGCAGATCGGCTTTACCCTGGTCTCTTTGACCATCTCGCTGATCGCCGTGCTGATTCCACTGCTGTTTATGGCCGATGTGGTCGGGCGGCTGTTTCGCGAGTTCGCCATCACCCTGGCGGTAGCTATTCTGATTTCCCTGGTGGTGTCGCTAACCCTCACGCCGATGATGTGCGCGCGCCTACTCAAGGCAGAAAAACCCGAAGAAGAAGGGCGCTTCTACCGCGCGGCCGGGGCGGTGATCGACGGCATGATCGCCCGTTACGGCGTATGGCTGACCTGGGTACTTAAGCATCAGCCGCTCACGCTGTTCGTCGCCATTGGCACGATGGCGCTGACGGTGGTGTTGTACCTGGCCGTACCCAAGGGTTTCTTCCCGGTGCAGGACACCGGGGTGATTCAGGGCATTTCCGAGGCGCCGCAGTCAATTTCCTTCAAGGCCATGAGCGAACGCCAGCAGCGTTTGGCCGAGGTGGTTTTGCAGGACCCGGCCGTGGCCAGTCTGTCGTCCTATATCGGTGTCGATGGGGACAATCCGACGCTCAATAGCGGCCGCCTGCTGATCAACCTGACGCCACGGGCTGAGCGCGATGTCAGCGCCAGCCAGATCATCGAACGGCTGCGCCCCGAGTTGGCGCGGATTCCCGGCATCGAGCTGTACCTGCAGCCGGTGCAGGACTTGTCCATCGAGGATCGAGTCAGCCGCACCCAGTTTCAGTTCAGCATGGAATCGCCCGATAGCAGCCTGTTAGAAGCGTGGGTGCCCAAACTGGTCAGCGCTCTGCGCGAGCAGCCGGAGCTGCGTGACGTGGCCAGTGACCTGCAAAACCGGGGCTTACAGGTGTTTCTGCAAATCGACCGAGACCTAGCCGGCCGTCTCGGTGTGAGTGTGGCGGACATCGACAACGCGCTGTACGACGCCTTCGGTCAGCGGCAAATTTCCACCATCTACACCCAGGCCAGCCAGTACCGCGTGGTACTGGAAAGCGAGAATGCCGGCAGCATCGGCCCGGCGGCGCTGCGGCAGATTCACGTCAAGGCCGCCGATGGCCAGCAGGTCGCGCTGTCGACCCTGGCGAGGATTGAGGAGCGCGCCGCCAGCTTGCTGATCAACCATATTGGCCAATTCCCGGCGGCAACCCTGTCGTTCAACCTGGCCAGCGGTGTGTCGCTCGGTGAGGCCGTAGCGGTGATCGAGCGGGTCGAGCAGGAGATCGGCATTCCGGCTGCTGTGCAGAGCCGCTTCCAGGGAGCGGCAGAGGCTTTCCGCGCGTCCTTGTCGAGCACCTTGCTGCTGATTCTGGCGGCCATCGTCACCATGTACATCGTGCTCGGGGTGCTCTACGAGAGCTATATCCACCCGATCACCATTCTTTCCACCTTACCCTCGGCCGGTGTTGGTGCGCTGCTGGCGTTGCTGATTAGCGGCAACGAGCTAGGGCTGATTGCAATCATCGGCATCATCTTGCTGATCGGCATCGTTAAGAAGAACGCGATCATGATGATCGATTTCGCCCTCGACGCCGAACGCAATCAGGGCATGGCGCCTGAGGCGGCGATCTACCAGGCGGCGCTGCTGCGTTTTCGGCCAATTTTGATGACCACTTTGGCGGCGCTGTTTGGCGCGATTCCGCTGATGCTGGCCACCGGCTCCGGGGCCGAACTGCGTCAGCCATTGGGGTTGGTGATGGTCGGCGGGCTGTTACTCAGCCAGGTGCTGACGCTGTTCACCACACCGGTGATTTACCTGTACTTTGATCGCCTGTCGCGGCGCATCAGTGGCCGTAGCGCGGCTGGGGTGGCGGCGTGAGTACTGTGTGTAAGGGCCAACTTGCTAGCGAAGTGTTTATCGCAAGCAAAGGGCCGAATCGTAGCCCGGATGCAATCCGGGAACGGTACCAGCTGTTATACGTTTCCCCGGATTACATCCGGGCTACAAAAAAAGGTCACTCGCAGGTCTTAAGTGAACGGTCTTCTATAAGGGGGGCGGCATGAACCTCTCCGCGCCCTTTATCCGCCGGCCGGTGGCAACTTTGCTGCTGAGCCTGGCGATTCTGCTGCTCGGCGGCGTCAGCTTCGGCCTGCTACCGGTAGCACCACTGCCGCAGATGGATTTTCCCACCATCACCGTGCAGGCCAGCCTGCCCGGCGCGAGCCCGCAGATTATGGCCTCCAGTGTGGCCACGCCGCTGGAGCGCTCGCTCGGCACCATCGCCGGCATCAGCCAGATGAACAGCCGTAGCAGCCAGGGCAGCACGCGGATCATGATTCAGTTCGACTTGGATCGAGATATCAACGCCGCTGCCCGGGAAGTACAGGCGGCGATCAATGCCTCGCGCGAGCTGTTGCCCAGCGGTATGCGCAGCATGCCGACCTACGCCAAGGTCAACCCGTCGCAGGCGCCGATCATGGTGCTGTCGCTGACCAGCGAGGTGCTCGACAAAGGCCAGCTGTACGACGTGGCCTCGACCATCCTGGCGCAGAAGCTTGCCCAGGTAAGCGGCGTCGGCGAAGTACAGATTGGCGGCAGCTCCTTGCCCGCCGTGCGTGTGGCCCTGGAGCCGCGCCTGCTCGATCAGTACGGCATCGCTCTGGATGAAGTGCGCCAGAGCATCAGTGCGGCCAACGCCAAACGGCCAAAAGGCGCCGTGGAAGATGCAGAGCGGCACTGGCAGGTGCAGGCCAGCGACCAGCTGGAGAAAGCCGCCGATTATCTGCCGCTGATCATTCGCTACCAGGATGGCGCTGCGGTACGCCTGGGCGATGTAGCCACCGTCACCGATGGCGTCGAGGACCGCTACAACAGTGGTTTTTTCAATGATGAACAGGCCGTGCTGCTGGTGATCAACCGCCAGACCGGCGCCAATATCATCGAAACCATCGCCGGCATTCGCGAGCAGTTACCCGCTTTGCGCGCGGTGATTCCCGCCAGCATCGAGTTGCAAGTGGCGATGGATCGCTCGCCGGTGATCACCGCGACCCTGCATGAGGCCGAGCAGACCCTGCTGATCGCCGTGGTGCTGGTGATTCTGGTGGTGTTCGCCTTCCTCGGCCGTTGGCGTGCGGCGCTGATTCCGGCATTGGCGGTGCCAGTGTCGCTGGTCGGCACCTTTGCGGTGATGTACTTGCTGGATTTCTCCCTGAATAACCTGTCGTTGATGGCGCTAATCATCGCCACCGGCCTGGTGGTGGACGATGCCATCGTGGTGCTGGAGAACATCTCGCGGCATATCGAGGCCGGGGAGACGCCGATGGCGGCGGCCTTCAAGGGCGCGCGTGAGGTGGGCTTTACCTTACTGGCGATGAACCTCTCCTTGGTTGCGGTGTTTATCTCGATCCTGTTTATGGGCGGTATTGTCGAGCGGCTGTTTCGCGAGTTTTCCATCACCCTGGCGGTGGCCATCGTGATTTCCTTGTTGGTGTCGCTAACGCTGACGCCGATGCTCTGCGCGCGCTGGCTCAAAGCTGAAACTTCCGAACACCGCCCCAGCGCCATGCAGCGTTGGGGCGGTGCTGTGCAAACGAGGGTGTTGGCGTTTTACGCGCGGGGTTTGGACTGGGCACTCAAGCATTCCTTGCTGATGCTGTTCAGCCTGTTGGCGACCATCGCACTGAATATCTTCCTGTTTGTCAGCGTGCCGAAAACCTTTATGCCGCAGCAGGACACCGGCCAACTGATCGGTTTTATCCGTGGCGATGACGGTCTGTCGTTTCAGGTTATGCAGCCGAAAATGGAGATCTACCGCCGCGCCGTGCTGGCTGACCCGGCGGTGGACAGTGTGGCCGGCTTTATCGGCGGCAGTGGCGGGATCAACAACGCCTTTATGATCGTGCGTCTCAAGCCGGTAACTGAACGCAAGATCAGCTCGCAAGCGGTGATCAGCCGCCTGCGCGAGACCGTGCCAAAAGTCCCAGGCGGGCGGATGTTTTTGATGCCCGATCAGGATCTGCAGATCGGCGGGCGGGAAGGGCGTAGCTCGGAAAACGAATACATGCTGCTGTCCGGTGATCTGGATGCGCTGCGCAAGTGGCTGCCTCCGGTGCGCGAAGCACTGCGCGCACTGCCGGAGCTGACCGATATCGATGCGAAGGAAGTTGAGGGTACGCAGCAGATTCGTCTGGTGGTGGACCGTGATGTAGCCAAGCGCCTGGGCGTGGATATGAACATGATCACTGCGGTGCTCAACAACGCCTTCAGCCAACGGCAGATTTCCACCATTTACGACAGCCTTAACCAATACAGCGTGGTCATGGAGATCAATCCGCAGTTCGCCCAATACCCCGAGACGCTTGATCAGATTCAATTGATTACAGCAGAAGGTGCGCGCGTGCCGTTATCCAGCTTTGCGCGTTGGGAGCGCAGCCTGGAAGAGGATCGCGTTAGCCACCAGGGCCAGTTTGCCGTGGAAAATATCGGCTTTGCCCTGGCCGAAGGCGTTAGCCTCGATCAAGCCACCCAAGCCATCAACAACGCCATTGCGCGGGTCGGTTTACCGACCGAGGTGCAAGGCATGCTGGGCGGTACCGGTGGGGCGTTCCAGCAAACTCAACAGAACCAGCCGTGGATGATTCTGCTGGCATTGGTGGTGGTGTATATCGTTCTCGGCGTGCTCTATGAGAGTTATATCCACCCGCTGACCATTCTCTCCACCTTGCCCTCGGCCGGCGTCGGCGCGCTGCTTGCGCTGCAACTGATGAGCATCGAATTCAGCCTGATCTCGCTCCTCGGGCTGTTTTTGCTGATTGGCATTGTGAAAAAGAACGCCATTCTGATGATCGACCTGGCCCTGCAGTTGGAACGCCAGCAGCACCTGAGCCCGCAGGAGTCGATCCGCCAGGCCTGCCTGTTGCGTTTCCGCCCGATCATGATGACCACCCTGGCCGCCATTCTCGGCGCGCTACCGCTGATGTTCAGTAGCGCCGAAGGCGCGGAGATGCGTCAGCCATTGGGCATCACCATTGTTGGCGGGTTGGTCTTGAGCCAGCTGCTGACCCTGTACACCACCCCAGTGATCTACCTGTACTTCGACCGCCTGCGCCACCGGGTCAACCGCTGGCGTGGCGTACGCACCGACGCTGCCTTGGAAACCCCGTTATGACTCTGCTGCCAACGCCCGTAGGAGCGAGCCATGCTCGCGAGACCTTTTCTGTTGCGAAGCCATTCGCGGGGATGGCCCGCTCCTACATGGGGCTGCTTGCACTCAGCTTATTATTAGGTGGCTGCGCCATCGGCCCGGACTACCAACGCCCGCCGCTGCAAGCTCCGGCGCAGTTCAAACAGATCGAAGGCTGGACCCAGGCCAAGCCCGGCGATGCACTGGAACGCGGCAACTGGTGGCAGCTGTATGGCGACACCGAGCTGAATGCCCTGGCCGAACGTTTGAATATCTCCAACCAGAATCTCGCCGCCAGCGAGGCGCAATATCGTCAGGCCCGCGCGTTGGTGCGCGGCGCACGCGCTGCGTTCTACCCGAGCCTGTCGAGCAGCGCCGGAGCCACTCGCAGCAGCCAAGGCAGTGGTTCCAGCAGCACAACCACCAGCACGGGCGGTATCAGCAACAGCTATGACCTCAGCCTGAATGCTGCCTGGGAGCTGGATATCTGGGGCAAGTTGCGCCGCTCGCTGGAGTCCAGTCGCGCCGGTGTTGAGGCCAGCGCCGCCGACCTGGCGGCACTGAAACTCAGCCTGCAGTCGGAGTTGGTGCAGAACTACCTGCAATTGCGCGTGCTGGATGATCAGCAGCGCTTGCTCGATGCCACAGTCGCAGCCTATGCGCGCTCACTGAAACTCACAGAAAATCAATATAACGCCGGCATCGTGCCGAAATCAGATGTCAGCCAGGCGCTTACCCAACTGAAAAGCACCCAGGCTCAGGCTATCGACCTGAAATGGCAGCGCGCACAGCTCGAACATGCGATTGCCGTCTTGATCGGCGTGCCGCCCAGCGAGCTCAGCATCGCCGTGCGCGAGCAACTTCCAGTGTTGCCCGAAATCCCCGTGGCTTTGCCGTCGCAGCTGCTGGAGCGCCGCCCGGATGTCGCCGCCGCCGAGCGCCGGGTAATCGCCGCCAACGCTAATATCGGTGTGGCCGAAGCCGCGTGGTACCCGGATCTGACTATTTCCGCCAGCGGCGGCTACCGTGGCAGCAGCTTTGCTGACTGGTTCGATCTACCTAACCGCTTCTGGTCTCTTGGCCCGCAGCTGGCGCTAACCCTGTTCGATGGCGGCGCGCGTAGCGCAGAGCTGGAGCGCACTGAGGCGGCTTATGATCAGACCGTGGCGCAATACCGCCAAGCGGTGCTCGATAGCTTCCGCGAGGTGGAAGACTACCTGGTGCAACTGCGTGTGTTGCAGCAGGAGGCCGTGGTGCAGCAGGAGGCGCTGGACGCCGCTCGTGAATCCCTGCGCCTGATCGAAAATCAGTACCGCGCCGGCACTGTGGACTTCAATAGCGTGGTCAGCGTGCAGGCGACAGCACTGAGTAATGAGCGCACCAATCTCAGCCTGCTCGGCAGCCGTTTGACCGCCAGCGTACAGTTGATTGCTGCACTGGGCGGCGGTTGGCTGCAACAGGAGCTGTTAGAAAGCAATCCTGGCGCTTTGCCAGAGACACCTGCTGTAACTGCGCCTTGACGGGGTAGTGGATGTGCCACCGGGGGGCACATCTCATCAATCGCCCGTCACGACTCATCGCTACCGCTTGCACGTGAGCAGCTACACAGGCTTTGCAGTCAGTTGCGCTTGTTGCGGTTGACCGTTTGGGCCGCTTTCATCACATCAGCGCCAATCACCCCTTCAAACTGTTGCCACACCGGCTGCATCGCTTTACGCCAGGCATCACGTTCTTCGTCGTTGAGGGCAATAATCTGGGTCCCGGTGGCCGCGGCAATGCGCGCACGGTCGGATTGGTTAGCCGCTTCGGCCTGGCGGTTCACCTCAAAGGTTACTTCGTCAATGATGCCTTCCAGCTCCATGCGGATCTGATGCGGAATGGCGTACCAAAAGCGCGGATTGCTCACCAGCATGTAGTCGAGCACGCCGTGGTTGGTTTCGGTGATAAACGGTTGCACGCTGAACAGCTGCTTGCTGTAAAGATTCGACCAGGGGTTTTCAGCACCCTGCACCTTGCCGCTTTTCAGAGCCTCGAACACCTCAGCAAAAGGCAGCACCAAGGGTGTTGCGCCAAGCTGGTTGAACTGCGCCTCCAGCACCGACGAGGGTTGAATGCGGAATTTTAAACCGGCTGCATCGCCGGGTACCCGCAACGCTTTGCTTGCAGACAACTGCTTCATACCGTTGTGCCAGTATGCCAAGCCGACGATGTTGTGGTCTTCCATGGAACGCAGTAGCTGACGACCTTTGGCGCGTTTCTGAAAGCGATTAACGGCGTCTAGGTCATCAAACAGGAACGGCAAGTCGAATACTTGCAATTGTTTGGTGTATTTCTCGAACTTAGCCAGCGACGGCGCCAGCAGTTGCACATCATTGTTGGCCAAGGCTTCAAGCTCGTTGGCATCACCGTACAGCGTAGAGTTGGGGTAGACCTCAACCTTGATCTTGTCGCCCAGACGTTCTTCGGCGAGCTTCTTGAACAGCAACGCGCCTTGGCCTTTGGGGGTGCTGTCTGCAACCACGTGGGCGAATTTGATCACGATTGGCCCTTTGTCGGTTGCCGCGTGAAGCGTGGTAGACGCCAGCAGAAGGCTGCCGGCGGCGATAGCGCAGATCGACTTAAACATAACGATGTCCCTGTTTTTCTTATGTGGTTGTGGTGACGGCCTGCCAGGCGATATATCTGCTATCTAGCGGGTGCTGGCGGTCACTGCATTGCTATGAGCAATGCCAGGGCTGTATCGCAATGCTTATGCCAGAGCGGCATGTGCGCTAAAGGGCTTGAACGCTCAGCAAACTCATGTGACTTAACGCACAGCGCGCGGCGGAAAGTCGCCATCTCGACCCGAAATCAGGCGGAAATCCGCTTATTCTCAGGCGCTTTGTTAGGACAAAGCGCCTGAGTGGATGATTAACGACGCACAGCGCGCCAGGCCGTGAACAGGCAGAATGCCAACAGCAGAGTGACGCTCAGCAACGTCCAGACGGTGAATGACAGGCCAAGAATGCTGTAGTCGTTCTGCCCACAAACACCGGCACTCATAAACACGTTGGGCAGCCATTCATGCAGAGGCAGGTAGAAGGCATAGAAAGGGAAGGGCGAGCAGCTTGAACTCTCCAACACGCCAGTCTCGATCAGCACCAAATGGCTGTTGTCATACACCGCTATGCCCGCAGCAGCCAGTAACAGCGGCCACAGCACCAGGCTTAGCCAGCGCAGACCGGCCGCTTCTAGGGCCAGAATCAGCAGGCTGAGCACGCCACCGCAGAGCAACCACAGGCGAATCTGGATACACAGAGTGCAGGGCTCCCAACCGGCCAGATGCTGAAGCAGTAAAGCACCACCGAGCATGGCAAAACAGGCGAGGGCGATCAGGGCGAGCAGGATTTTGAGTGAAGGAACGCGGGACATCTGAATCTCCGAAAAAGCCTGGTGCATTGACCAAGGCAGATACTGTGCCGACAAGCGTCGGCTTAAGTTCTGACCCTGGACGAGCGATCCAGGTACAGCGCCAGCAGCGCAAGAATGATCGCCAGCGAATAGGCAAACGAGCCTAGATTGATTCCCAGAACCATTTTTTCCGAACCATCGGACAACTGCATTGAGCCGCCGTAGGCGCCGCGCAAAACATAGGCCACGAGAAAACCGCCGGTGACGAAGACGGTCATCAGGCTGCTCAGGTGCAGGTTGGCCCTAAACCACACCAGCCAGAATGAGAACGCACCTATCGCACAGTTGGTCGCCAGCTGCCAGACCTCATGCAAGCGCGCATGTGCTTGCCAGCTGGGGTTGAATACGTGGGAGTCATTGAGCTCAAAAATCGGCACCACGACGGCATAAAACACGATACCAATACTCACCAGCCATTTAGCCAACATGATTGCCCCTGTGATTGCGCCGCGCTCAACGCTTGAGCAGCGTTGAGTCCAACTGCTTGAAACACTCCACGATGCGCTCATGGCTGACATCGGCGAATGCCGTTTGCGTCAGGCTCACCAGCACGCCAGGTTTGACTCGACCGGAGCGTAGTTGACGTTGCATATACGCCAGCACTTCGGCGTCGCTGGCAGTTTCTGTTTGGCTGGATTCTTCCACGTTATGGGCGCTCACTGTTGGTGAAATAAGGCCATATAAATTCGGCTGTGTTAGCGCAGGCGTTCGCTACTTTGCCAGCGCATCTTGCTGAGCGCTGGCAAACAAACAGTATGTCTGCGGGCCGCCCGCTATCACCACAAGGTTATAGACCGCGACTACTATAAAGGTCATACCTAAATCCTATTGGCTCGTTCTCAGTCCAGCTACCAAGCTAGGTGCAACACGTTAAGTGAATTCAACTGGAGATAGTCATGTCAAATGATGCGAAATGCCCGTTCTCGGGTGCTGCCGGCAAAACGAGTATGTCGAGTGGCGCACGTAAGAACGCTGATTGGTGGCCCAACCAGCTCAATCTGAAAATTCTGCATCAGCATTCTTCCAAGTCGGACCCCATGGGGGCGAGCTTCAACTATGCCGATGAATTCAACAGCCTTGATCTGAATGCCGTTATCAAGGACCTCACTGCGTTGATGACCGACTCGCAAGACTGGTGGCCCGCCGATTGGGGCCATTACGGTGGTCTGATGATCCGCATGGCTTGGCACGCGGCAGGCACTTACCGCATCCATGATGGCCGTGGCGGTGCAAGCTCAGGCAATCAGCGCTTTGCTCCGCTGAACAGCTGGCCGGACAACGGCAACCTGGATAAAGCGCGTCGCTTGCTTTGGCCGATCAAACAAAAGTACGGCCGTAAACTGTCCTGGGCAGACCTGTTCGTGCTCACCGGTAACGTGGCGCTCGAATCCATGGGCTTCAAGACGTTCGGTTTTGCCGGTGGCCGCCCAGATATCTGGGAGTCGGAAGAAGACACCTACTGGGGCTCGGAAACAGAGTGGTTGGCCACCAGCGACAAGCCAAACAGTCGTTACTCTGGTGACCGTGATTTGGAGAACCCGCTGGCAGCCGTGCAGATGGGGTTGATCTATGTAAACCCAGAAGGGCCAGACGGTAACCCCGACCCACTTGGCTCGGGCCGTGATGTACGTGAAACCTTCGCCCGCATGGCGATGAATGATGAAGAAACCGTGGCGCTGGTAGCCGGCGGTCACACCTTCGGTAAAGCGCACGGCGCTGGCGATCCAACATTGGTTGGTGCCGAGCCAGAAGCCGGCAGCATCGAAGATCAGGGCTTTGGCTGGATCAACAAGTTCGGCAGCGGTATCGGCGTGCACACCACCACCAGCGGTATCGAAGGCGCCTGGAAGCCAAACCCCACCACCTGGGACAACGGCTATTTCGACATGCTGTTTGGCTACGAGTGGGAACTGAGCAAAAGCCCAGCCGGCGCCCATCAATGGACCCCGATCAATTGCAAGCCAGAGCATCTGATTCCCGATGCCCATGACCCGGCAATTAAGCACCCGCCGATGATGACCACCGCTGACATGTCATTACGCATGGACCCGGCTTACGAGAAAATCTCGCGCCATTACCACCAGAATCCACAGGTGTTCGCCGATGCGTTTGCACGCGCCTGGTTCAAACTGACCCACCGAGACATGGGCCCACGGGCTCGTTACCTTGGTCCGCTGGTGCCTGCTGAAGTTATGATCTGGCAAGACCCTGTCCCAGCCGTCGATCATGCACTGATCGATGCACAGGACATCGCCAGCCTCAAAGCCAAGGTACTGGCGTCGGGCCTGTCGATTGGCCAGCTGGTCAACACCGCCTGGGCCTCGGCATCCACCTACCGTGGCAGCGACAAACGCGGCGGTGCTAATGGTGCACGCATACGTCTGGCCCCTCAAAAGGATTGGGCGGTCAATCAGCCGGCTGAGCTGGCCAAGGTGCTGGCGGCACTGGAAATCATCCAGAAGGATTTCAACGCCTCAGCCAGTGGCGGCAAGCAAGTATCTTTAGCGGATCTGATTGTTCTAGCCGGTTCGGCAGCGGTGGAAGCCGCCGCGAAGAAGGGCGGTGTGAATGCAGTAGTGCCGTTCGCGCCGGGTCGCACTGATGCCACACAAGAACAGACTGATATTGAGTCTTTCGAGGCGCTAGAGCCTAACGCTGAAGGCTTCCGCAACTATGCCCGCAAAGGCTACGAAGACGTTGCCGCGCAGATACTGATCGACAAAGCGCAACTGCTGGAGCTGACATCACCTGAGCTGACCGTACTAATCGGCGGTCTACGGGCGTTGAATGCCAACGTCGGCCAAACGCCGCATGGCGTGTTCAGTAAACGTGCGGAAACCCTGAGCAATGACTTCTTCGTCAACCTGCTCGACATGAGCACTAAATGGCAGAAGTCCACTACTGACGGTGTGCTGGAAGGCCGCGACCGTAAAACAGGCGACCTGAAATGGACAGCTACCCAGGTGGATCTGGTGTTCGGGTCGAACTCCCAACTGCGCGCGCTGGCAGAGGTTTACGCCACCGATGACGCACAAGCGAAGTTTGTTCACGACTTCGTCGCTGCCTGGGGCAAAGTGATGAACCTGGATCGTTTCGATCTCAAGTGACCGGATAGAACGCTTTAACGCAACAAACCTCGCCCCGCTACGGTTACCCGTGGCGGGGCGATTTTCTGTGCACATGGCTGATTCAGGTTCAGTTCAGCCAGCCCCGTTACTGTGGCTTCACTTTCTAGCCGAAACGGAGCCTCGTTATGCCAATTTTTACCTTCGTACCCCGCAAGCAGATCACGGCTGCAGTGACACTCTGCGCCGCGCTGTTTACAACCGGTGCGATGGCAAACCAGCCACAGATTTACGGTCTGCACGAACAGGTTGCGTTACAGGAACTGGCGTTAAACCTTCCCGCAAAACTCGACACCGGTGCCGAAACCGCTTCGTTAAGCGCCAAAAATATTGAAATGTTCAAGCGCGATGGTGGTGAGTGGGTACGTTTCCAGTTAGGTATGGAAAACCCCAAACAAGCACAGGTTATCGAAAAGCCGTTGGCGCGGATGAGCTACATCAAACGCCGCGCCGATGACCGCAAACCAGGTGATAAACAGCTGTATACAGCTCGTCCAGTGGTTGCGATGGACATCTGTGTAGGCGATGAACTGAAGAACATCGAAGTTAATCTGACGGATCGCAGTGCGTTTGAATTCCCGCTGTTGATTGGCTCATCCGCGTTAAAAGAGTTCAACGCTGCAGTTAGCCCCGGGGTTCGTTATTCCGCAGGGCAACCGAGCTGCACGCAAACCAGCTGAACCAATGCGCCCAACGTCCATAAGTGTAGGCGCTGCGTGCAGCGCGAATCAGTAGTACAGCGCTTAAAAACTGACATTGCGTGGTCTGGGCCAGAACAGGCTGGCCATGCACAGGGCATACAGAACCGCGAGCAGTACATAGGCCATTCGTGTCGAAAACAGCTCCGCCGTTTCGCCTGGCAATGGCGAAACGCCTAAGCCGAAGAGAATCAAAAATGTCGTAAGCCCACCGCCAAACACCTTTCCCGTCAGAGTGCCCATCACGGCCTGCCCAGCAAACAGCAGGCTGATGAGCAGCAGGGTGAGTGTCACCAGCCAGAGGCTGGGTCTTAACTCGATAAAGGTGAATGCCAGCGATGCCGCAACTCCACCGAGCAGGTTGATCACGATCAGCGCGACCGCGGCTCGCTTGCTCATCCCAAGCTCAAGTTGACTGAGCAGAGAGGCCACAGTAATAGGTATAACCATCGCCGTTGCGAGGCGTGCGTCGATCAAACAGAGCGTGACGATCGCCAGCAAAATAGCACCACTGACCATGGCTTGTTGCGTCACGATGCCAGACTCAGCGCGTAATAAAGCGGGGCTGTTTGCATCACCTTGGCCCGGATCTGGGAATACGGCATGAGCCCCCCAGGCGAGGAGTAAGCCGACACTCACGGCCTTGGCCAGAACCCACACGATTGATTCACCCAGGTCACGCTGCAAAATATCGAGTAAGGGCACCACAATGCCAATCACCAGCATCAAGGCTGGGCCAGCGCCACCTATCTGGCGGCCCTGAGCGTAAAAACAACAGAAATAGCACAGCCACAGCAGCGGCAGCAGAACCAATGGACGCTCGCCGAGCAGGCCCGTCAGGAAAACCAACAACGCCCCGACAATACAAATCAACACAACGGTGCCCAACCCTTGGCGTACCCCAGGCGGGCTGTAGCCTGCAAGCAAGAACTGGGCAGCGAACAACGGCGCTAGAAACGGCAACACGCTGCCGTTTACCAACGCCATGCTGAAGCCTACCGTGACCGCCAGGGCAACGCGTAAACCTTGGCGCTTGGCGCGTGCCACATCCACTAACGAGTAGGCGTTAGCCGTGGCGTCAGCTGACATAGGTCAACAGCGCAACAAGCCGTGCGGTGAATGCACCGAGGAAATTGGCCACGGGTTTTTCCCCGGTATAAATCACGACGGTGGCCTGTGAACCGTAGCGCAGGCCTTTCGGGTAAGGCTCCGTCATCACCAAGCGTACGGGAAAGCGTTGCGGCTCACGTACCCAGCCGCTCTGGTTGCGCACTGAGGGCAAGGTGGAGGCGCTGCTGCCTGCTTGAGCAACACCCCAGCCCACGCTCTCGACCCGCGCGCTGAAGGTGCGACCGGGCAAGACATCAAACACCACCTCAGCGGTGTCATCGGCCTGCACATGCTCCAGGCTGTTTTCTTTGAACGCGGCGGAAACCCAAATGGTCCCGCTGTCGATAAAGGTCAATGCCGGTTGACCGGCGCTGACCACCTGGCCAACGGCGAGCTGCAAGTTAGTGATAACACCATCGGCAGGCGCAGTAACGTCAGTACGCACCAGATCGAGTCGGGCTTTCTCAAGTTGCGCCAGGGCTTGTTTGAACTGCGGGTTATCGGTACCCGTTGGGCCTAGTTCCTGGCGTGCGCGCTGTAAATCCGCCTGCGCCTTAACCACGGCGGCTTCGGCAGAACTCAGCGAAGCAGTGGCTTCATCAAGGCGCGCCCGCGCATACACGCCTCGCTCCACCAGCTGCCTGACCCGGCGGGCCTGTTCGCGCACATTGTCGCGCTGGGCACGTGCAGACACTGTTTGAGCCTGCGCCGCATCCACCGCAGCGGTATTGGCCCCGAGTGCCTGGCCCGTTTCTTCGAGGCGGGCTTCTGCTTCAGCAATCGCAATTTTGTAGGGTTGCGGATCAATGCGGTACAGCAACTGCCCAGCCTCTACCCGCGCATTGTCGAGCACCGCGATTTCCACCACGCGCCCACCCACTTCGGAAGCCATCTGCACCACGTAGCCCTGAACCACAGCTTGTGAGGTAGAAGGGGTGCTGCGCTCCATCAAAATGGACAACACAAACAGCACGCTGACGATAAGCACCACCGTCAACGCAATGCGTCTTAACGGATTCGGGGTAGGGGACTGAGGCTCGGCAGGGGCTGGCGGCGTGTTGTCAGGATGCTCAAGTGCTTCAGACATAAAGACTCGCTAAGTAAAGTGGAGCAAAGGCAGCTGCTGCCGTTAGCTGGAGAATGCATGGCCGCGGTCTGATAGAAAACATTCGCGTGCAGGATTAGGCGGCGTTAGTGACGCGTGCCGAGCGAATAAACAGCGCCCGCAGCTTCTCCCAGAAATTGCCGCCCAATACGAAGAAACTGCCAACCAGCAGAGCATCGCCAAGCATCTGTAACGCCCAACTATTGGGGCGCAGGCCCGGAGCAAGGGCATCCACATAGGGTTCGAGAAAGGACGAAAGTAACGGCAAACAGAACATCACCACGCCAATGCGATGACGCACCGGCCCCACATCAACGTCGGTACTCGGAGCCATCGAAGACACATAACCATAGATGTGTTGCTTCAACTCTTGGAAGCCGGCCTTGCCCATGATGGTGATAACCAGCAGCAGGAGTATTTTATTAAGAATAAACAACGCCCCTGAGAGCGCCGCAACCTTAGAGCCAGGCATATCTGCGGCGGCCGCCAGCGGCACCAAAAGCCACAACGCGGGGATCAAACAGATAATCGCGATGCCTAACTTGAACCGCCAGTGGGCGGATTTAGGCGGTGTTGTATGTGGCGTTGTAATCATGTGCTTGTAAGTCCCTTAATTATTTTTTGACCTGCTACTGCATAGCCACCGGCAGGGCGAGTTTACGTCAGCCTCCAGAAACAATTCACCACAACACCGGCGCAATGGCCAAATAAAAGCTCTGCGTGGATGAACTGCCGGGGCACTAAAACAGAGCGGACAAACAGTTTGGCGTTAGGCACACAGTCGTTCGTTTAATCGCGGGCTGTGGCGCTGTTTTTATGAGCCAAACGGTTGGTAATGTCCTCGTACGGATTTAATTCGTTTGACTCTGTACCCGATCGCGCCCGTTGTGTTTGGCTTGATAGAGCTGTTCGTCAGCCAAGGCGATAAGCTCAGCCGAATCGCTACCAATTCGCGGTTGCAGACTCGCTACACCAATGGACAGGGTGAGTTGCTCACTGACGTCAGAGGCAGGGTGCGCGATCCTGAGTTCACTTATGTTGGCGCGTATCACGTTTGCCAGCGTCAATGCACCTTGCTGGTTTGTGTCCGGCAGAATGCAGGCGAACTCTTCACCCCCGTAGCGTGCCGCCATGTCATACGGACGATTAACTGAGCCAGCGATTGCTGTGGCGACGCGCTGTAAACACTCATCGCCTTTAAGGTGGCCAAAATGATCATTGAATCGTTTGAAGTAGTCGATATCGATCATCAGCAGCGATACTGTTTCTTCTTCGCGAGCTGCTTGGCCCCAGGCCTCAGTGAGGCGCAGGTCAAAGGCTCGACGGTTGGCAATACCAGTTAAGCCATCCAGGCTGACCAATTTTTTAAGGTAGTCACTCTGTGCTTTGAGGGTTAGATGGGTTTTAACTCTGGCCCTGACGATCGCGGCATTGAGCGGCTTACTGATGTAATCAACAGCACCCAGCTCTAGGCCAAAAGCTTCTTCACTTTCCTCGCTTTTGGCGGTAATGAAAATAATCGGGATAGCGGCTGTTGCGTGATCACTTTTCAATAAACGGCATACTTCCAAGCCATCCATTCCGCTCATCATGATGTCGAGCAGGATCAGGTCGGGTTGCAAGGCGTGGGTGATTGCAACGGCTTGCTCGCCACTGGTGGCCATATGCATGTCGCAATCTGCACGAAACAGCTCGTTGATAATGCGAATATTAATGGGCTGGTCGTCCACCACCAGTAATTTTGGGCGCCTCTGGTACTGTTCTATCCAGAAACTCATATCAATCCTCTTCAGCCAGAGTGAGTAATTCATTACCCAGGGCGCTTGCAGTGGGAAAGTCTAAGCAATCGACGGCTTGGCAAAACTTGGCGAAATGGCTTTGCCATTGCCGTGGGATGTCGCCCAGCAAGGCTTCAGTTTGTTCAATGGCCTTCAGGTTACCGGCTGCAATCAGCTGAAGAATAGTGTGCAGCGACTCCTTCCATTTAACTGCGGGTGCCTGTACCGGTGTCGGGGTTTTACTCTCATCCGTGATTAGAAAGGCGCTATGCAGTTCCACGACACTGCGGTTTAACACCTCGACTAAATCATCCCGCCAGTTTTTCTCAAGCAAAAAATCAACTGCTTGCGTGCCCTCAAGCTGATGGAGTTGCTGCTCAAGTTTTGCGGCTTTATCGGCCAGCAGCTGGGCGCCCATTGTGCCGGCACTGCCCTTGAGCATGTGCAGCTGCGCTAACACGGCGCTAACGTCCTGCTGCTCAGCATGCGCATTAAGCTGCTCTAGCTGCTTACGCATTTCCGGCTCGAAGTTGCTGAGCATGCGTTGCAGTAGCTTCAGGTTCCCGCCAAAGCGGCGCAATACCGCCTCGGTGTTTTCGGTTGCCGGGTCGCCGGGCTCTGTATAGGTCTGCATTACCTGAGCGGGCCGCCCCGTCCAATGCAGCAGGGTGGCGACCATTTTCTCTAGGTCGATAGGTTTGCCAATATGATCGCTCATGCCAGCTGCTAAGCAGATCTCCCGATCCGCCGCTGAGGCATTGGCCGTCATCGCGATGATGGGTAAGTCACTAAACCGGTTGTCTTGGCGAATCAGTCGGGTGGCTTCAATTCCGTCAATGCCGGGCATTTGGATATCCATCAACACGGCATCAAATCCGCGCTCTTGAGCGCTCATAACACTGTCGATGCCCTGTTGCCCCCCTTCCGCCAACGCCACCTCGGAACCTTCACCCATCAACAATTCTTGAGCAACCTGGCGGTTTAACGCGTTGTCTTCAACGACCAATAAACGCAGACCTTGTAAGCGTTGCGATATTTGGTAGTTAGGTTTGATGTGGCTTACCGGCTCACCACTGAGCACCCGGGTTATAGTCGCGGCCAGTTGTTTGGGGGTTACCGGTTTGGTCAAAAATGCAGCAAACGGGGTATCAGCTTGCTGCTGGCTATCAGCCAGCGCTTCACGGCCATGTGCAGTCACCATTACAACCAGAGGCGCGCGTGCATCACCCATCGAGTCGCGCACCAGACGAGCAGCATTGAGACCGTCCATGCCGGGCATCAGTAAGTCCATCAAAATTAGATCGAAGGGTTGCCCTTTGGCTATGGCGGCTTCAACACAGGCAAGCGCCTGACTACCGTCGCTGGCGGTCTCGGCATGCCAGCCAAGTTCGCTGGTCATCTGGGCCATCAACTCACGGGCCATGGCGTTGTCATCCACCACGAGGATGTGCAATTTTTTCCCGATGCTGGCAACTACTTGCTTGAAAGGGGTGGGCTCGGCGATGGCTAACTCGAGATCAAACCAGAAGCGACTCCCTTCGCCAATACGGCTTTCCACCTGCAGTTCGCCGCCCATCAACGCGATGAGACGGGTGCTGATCACCAGGCCCAGACCTGTGCCGCCATAACGACGACTGATGGAAGCCTCTGCCTGGGCGAAACCCTCAAAAATACGCTTGAGCTGCTCCTCACTGATACCAATGCCGGTATCGGCAACAGCTATACGGATTTTTATCTGCTCTTGGCTTCGCTCCAGCTGGCGCAGGCTTACAATCACGCTGCCCTCGGCGGTGAACTTGAGCGCGTTACCCGCCAGGTTAATCAGGATTTGTTGTAAGCGCTGGGCGTCGCCCACCAACACCTCAGGTAGCGAGGGATCGATATCAAACATCACCTCAACATTTTTATGGCCATGATTACCGCCTAGTACAACCGCCAGGTCGCACATCAAGGGCTCTAGCTCTATGGGATGTAAATCCAATTGCAGCTTGCCGGCTTCGATTTTCGAATAATCAAGAATGTCATTAAGCAACCCCAGCAACGACTGCGATGCACCATAGGCTTTCTGTATGTAATCGAGCTGACGCTGATTCAATTCAGTGCCTTGCACCAGCTGTAACATGCCGAGAACCGCATTGAGCGGCGTGCGGATTTCGTGGCTCATATTGGCAAGAAAAGCACTTTTGGCCGCGCTAGCAGAGTCAGCTTGTTCTTTAGCCAAGCGCAGGGAGGCTTCCAGCTCGTGTTGAGTCGTGATATCGCGATTGATCCCGGTCACCTTGACCGGCTTACCATTGCCGTCAATTTCAATTCGCGCGGCGGCTTGGATAATCCGCGTAGTACCGTCGGGCCGAATAATTCTGAACACGGGATCAAAGATGCCGTCACCCGCGATAGCGGCCTCAAGCTTAGCAACCGCCATGGGCGCATCCTCGGGGTGAACACGAGCGAGCCAATGATCATAAGTAAGGCCGGTCTCACGAAGCGATACAGGCTGTTGAAACAGCTCGTACATGCGCTCATTCCACACCACGCTGTAATCGACCAGGGTCAATGACCAGATCCCCAACTCTGCGGCATCGGCGGCCATCAAAAGCTGATCTCGGGTAGCCAGCAGCTCACGTCGCAATTGCAACTGCTGGCTAAGATCAGTAATGACACAGACCAGTAGTTGTTTGTCGGCATGCATAAGGCCAAGCGAAAGCTGAATGGGGAACTCAGTACCATCAGCTTTTTGTCCGACCAACTCGGCCGAAACTTTGTCGTGCTCACGATCACCTGCCGCCGCATGCTTGATTAGTTCATCAAGACGGTCGCGTGAACTCGGGCTAAGTAATGCCTGCAGTGACAGTTGCTCATGCTCATGTTCATAGTGAGCAGTGCCAAAGCTCTTTTGTGCTGCTGGGTTGAGCGTATGAATCTGCCCAGCTGTGTCCAAGGTCACCACCGGGTTGAGCGCGGTGTCCAGAATAGCTCGAGTCATCTCAAGGCTGGCCGCTAACTCTGCCTCAGCCGCTTTACGCTGGGTGATATCAATCGCGATACCTAAATAGCCGATCAACTCGCCGGTGCCTCCGTACATGGCGGTTACCATCAGGGTCACTTTCAGCCTCACGCCATCTTTGCGTACATAGGTCCATTCGCGAACTTCAGACCCCTCCAGTTCAACGAGATGCACAAAGGTTTGGAAGCCTTTAATGGGCTGATTGAATTGTTGGCTGAGTTCATCACTACGCTGTTGTACTTCTTCTGCCAAATGGATAAGGGCAGGGGTTTGCACGCCGATCATTTCCTCAGCGCTATAGCCCAACAGGTCTTCGGCACCCTTATTAAACAGGCTGATAATCCCTTGAGCATCAGTCGCAATAATCGACACCTCAGAAGCAGAATCCAGCACGGTATTGAGCAGGAGATTGAGCTCATTGAGTTCACTTGTTCGTGCAACTACCTGTTTTTCTAAACTGGCGTTTAGTTCTTTAATTTGTGTCTCGGCGGCTTTTTGCTGGGTGATGTCACGTATCGTTTCGGATATGCCGACAACCACCCCCTGAGCATTGAAGATTGGAGCAATGGCCGCCGAAACGTCGACCAAGCTTCCATCTTTACGCTGGCAGTATGTTTCAAAGTGATCAATAGGCTCGCCAGCATTAATTCGCTGCAAGTTATGATTTTCTTCTTGGGCACGCTCACTTGGCACAATGAGTTCGAGCAAACTTTTGCCTATGGCTTCCTCGGCGCGGAAGCCAAAAATATGTTCAGCTCCTTTGTTCCAGCTGGTGACTGTCCCTTCAAGCGTTTTACCAATGATGCCGTCGTTAGAGCTTTCGACAATGGCTGCCTGCTTAGCTTGTTCAGCTACAACCTGGCGCCGATGGTAACTGCTGGCACTCAGAACTGCGTTCAACGCGGCAAGCAGTACACTGAGCAGTACACCCACACCGAGAACTAATTGCGGTGAGGTTTGGTAGAGATTTTCGACGAACTCAGGGTGGGCGGTCAGCGCGACTTCCCAGCGTCGGCCAAAAACATCTCGCTCTACACGGCTGGTCAAATGGGCGGTCTGGTTATCGTCAAGCTCATGCTCTTCATAGAACAGGGTGGGGTTTTCAGGGGTCGTGATGTCGCGCAAACCAAGGTCTACATCCTTAGTGCTTAGCGGTAAACCCTTGAGTACTTCCTCTGTTATCAGAGGTGCATAGCTCCAGCCGTAGCCTTGCTCTAGGCGCTCGGCCTCTGTGGCTGGGGTGGTGTTGCCACGGTAAACCGGTAGCAGAATAAGAAAGGACTGCAACGGCTTGCCGGTCGCTTGAACCAGCGTGATAGGCCCGGAAAGTTGCACGGTGCCCGTTTTCAAAGCATTAAATGCAGCTTCGCGGCGAGCATTTTCCGACGCAATATCGAGGCCGATAGCCGAAAAATTAAGCGCCTCAGGCTCAATGTACTGGATGACATAGCGTTCGCCATCATGGGGGGACAGTTGGCGAATAGTGAAATCAGCTTTGTCATCCTTTCGAGCTTGCTGAAGAAACTCGACTTCATCACGTGGCGATACTCGGCGAATAAAGCCAAAGCCCCGTGCACCGGGGAACTCAGCATCTAAGTCGCGGGTAATGCTGTAGTTGTAAAACAGCTTACGAGTGATGCCATGCTCGCCACGGCTCAGCACAACGCCGCGGGCACCGCGCAAGCCATATTGGTAGAGACGAATGCGCCTAACCACCGCATCGGCGATCAATTCGTTATCTTGCTCTAACGCCGCCCGGGCTTGGGTTTCATTATTTTTTTGTAGCCAACTTGTGCTCAGTAACGTGAGTGCTAAACCGCCAGCCAGCACCATCAATATGCTGAACGAAGACGAAAGGCGAAATTTTTTTTTATTCAAGGAAAATATGCCTTTATCGGTGTGAGCCTTGGTTCTCTGTCAAAAGAGAGTTGACCGACGCAGTGGTATTTAGGAATTCGCATAACGCGTTAAAGGGCATGGGCCGACAGTACAAATAGCCTTGCATGACTGGACAGCCAAGGGCTAATAGTTTGTTCGATTGCTCAATCTCCTCGACGCCTTCGGCAATCAACGAAAGCCCCAGCGCTTGAGCCATTCGTATTATGGCTTCAATAATTGCAGCATCACTGCTGTCAGTGAGCATATCGCGGACAAAGCTCTGGTCGATTTTCAGCACATCAATCGGCAGACTTTTAAGGTAGGTGAGGCTGGAGTAACCAGTACCGAAATCGTCGATAGCAATATGTACGCCCATGGCTTTGAGCTCATTCAGCACATCGCTGGCCATGACAATATCGTGGGCCAACACGCCTTCGGTGATCTCCAGCTCAAGCATAGTCGGCGGCAGGGTTGACTGTTCTAGTGCATCCTTGACCATTTCCAGAAACGATTCTTCACGAAACTGGACCGCCGAGATATTCACACTCACTGGAATTGCAAAGCCGAGCAGCTGTAATCGCTGAGCATCGTTACAGGCCTGCAACAACACGTACTTGCCGATGGGGACGATCAGGCCGGTTTCTTCAGCTAGAGGAATGAAGTCTGCCGGGGAAATCAGCGAACCATCAGCCTTTCGCCAGCGGATCAACGCTTCCATGCCGCAGATGTTCTTTTTCTGCGCATCGTACTTAGCCTGGTAGAAGACCTCGAAGACGCCATGCTCCAAGGCGCTGCGCATATGTCCTTCAAGCAAGTGGCGCGCGCGCGAGCTGTTTTCAAGCCCCTGAGAGAAGAAACGATAGCGATTACGGCCGAGTTTTTTCGCCTGGTACATGGCTGTGTCGGCATGTCGGTAGAGTGATGCAAAGTCTTGGCTGTCGTCTGGAAATACACCTACCCCCGCACTAGCAGTCAGGTCATAGCGCTTTTTATTGATGTACATGGGCGTGGCGATAACGGCCAGCATGCGTTCAACCAAGTCGCCGATTGCATCAAGGCGTTTTACCTCCGGCAGCAATATGACGAATTCGTCACCGCCTTGCCGGCTTACCGTATCAATACCCCTTGAGAACTGGGTTAAACGGCTGCCGATCTCTGCTAACACGGCATCGCCGACCGAGTGGTCAACTGAGTCATTGATGATTTTGAAGTTGTCCAGATCCAGTAACAGTAAGGCAACCTTACTTTGATTACGGTGCGCGGTCTGTAACGCCTGTTCCGCACGATCCTGCAGCAGGCTGCGGTTCGGCAGTCCGGTTAGATCATCGTAATAAGCCAGGCGTTTGGCCGCCAGGCGCAAGTTCAGATGGGCGCGTACGTGCCCACGGATCACCGGAATATTCAGGGGTTTGTCGATAAAGTCGATGCCGCCGTATTCCAGCGCCTTGATTTCGTTTTCTGTCTGGTTTTGCGCGGTTACGAACAGAATGGCTGCATCACAGAGTTTGGGGTCAGCTTTGATCGCACGACAGAGTTGAAAACCGTCCATGTCGGGCATCTGAATATCGAGCAATATCAGATCCGGCCGGCACTGCCGTGCAATTTCCAGGGCCATATTGCCGTTACTGGCGATATGCACATTTCCCAGGTCGTGTACCGCCTCATTGAGGATGAGCAGGTCGCTTGGTTGATCATCGACGATAAGAATGGTGTGTGTGACCGCAGCCTGAATCATGACGTGCTCCAGAAGAATCCTTTCAACCTGAGAGACTAGTTGAGGATTTACACCCCATTTGGTTAACCCCTAGATTGAATCCATCAAGCGTTTACACAGTTATAACAACTGTCGATACGTCCGCACAGCCGCCGCCATAAAAAAGCCCCACGGCAAGGAGCAACTGCCGTGGGGCGCGAAGGGGTTGGCAAGCCAACCGGGGGGAGCGTTTGCAAACTGGTTTAGGCGTTAGGCTGCCACCCGCCGCCCAGAGCCTTGTAGATGGCGACGATGCCGCGATACAGCTCGACTTCAGCCTGGGCTTGGGCGTCTTCGGCGCTTAGGCGTTCGCGTTCGGCATCCAGCAGCACGAGAAAGTCCACTTCACCTTCGCGGTAGCGCACAGCCGCTTGTTCCGCAGCGCTGCGGCTGGCTTCGGACTGGCGCAGCAGGGCCAGCAAGCGCTGTTGGCGTTTGCCATAGCCGCTAAAGGCATTCGCCGATTCCTCCAAAGCCAGCAGCACCTGCTGCTCATAATTCGCCAGCGCACCCTCGGCTTCGGCTTCTGCGCCGCGCATACGGGCGCGCACGCTGCCCAGATCAAAGGCCACCCAACTGATAGTCGGTGCGATGTTCCAGGCATTGGCAGCAGACGAGCCCAGTTGCGAGCCACGCCCGGCGGTAAAGCCAAGGAAGCCAGACAGGCTGACGCGCGGGAACAGGTCGGCAGTGGCCACTCCAATGTTGGCGGTGGCCGCGGCCAACTGGCGTTCGGCGGCGCGAATATCCGGACGGCGGCGCAGCAGTTCAGCAGGGTCGCCAATCGGCAGAGCCTTAGCGATGGCAGGCAAGGCCTTAGCTGACAGGTCGATATTGAGCTGTTCCGGTCGTTTGCCAAGCAGGGTGGCGATACGGTTTTCGGCCCGGATCTGCTCAGCCTGTAATTGCGGCAAGCTGGCTTCAGTTCCAGCTAGGCGGGCATCGCTGCGCAGCACGTCAAGCTGGCTGCCAATACCGGCCTCGCGCAGTTGCTCGGTGATGGCGCGTGATTTGTGCTGGTTACTCAGGTTGTCGCGGGCAATCTGTTCACGCAGTTGGGCACCACGCAAGCTGCCGTAGGCATCCACCAGCTCGGCAATCAGACTGACTTGCAGTTGCTGATAATCGGCTTCGGCCACGTCCAATTCTGCGTCGCTGGCTTCCAGTTGGCGCTGAATGCGACCAAACAGATCCAGCTCCCAGAGCATGTCCAGGCCCAGGTCGTAACGTTCACCGCGTACCCGTTGCTCGGTCACGCCCGGTTGCTGGGCCTTGCCGAACTCACCATTGGCACGACTGGTAATAGTCGGTAACTGATCGTTGCCCAAATCGTCACGGATGGCCTGGGCCGCGCGCAGGCGGGCAAAGACCACGCGCAGTTGACGGTTGTCTTGCAGCGATTGCTCGACCAACTGATTCAGGGTTGGATCGTCGAACTGTTGCCACCATTGGGCTTCAAAACGCGAGCGGTCGTATCGATCAGTCGCGGCGCTGTTCAGCTGAGCCGCTGCAGTCTCTGGCGTTTGGTAGTCCGGGCCGACAGCGCAAGCGCTCAGGGCTAATACGAGGAGGGCGGGGGCGAATGTTTTCATGCCTGCGCCTCCTGTAACCGGGCTACTTTCTTGGCTTCACGCTTTTCCACGAAGCCGCGAATCAATACGTAAAACAGCGGGGTCAACAGCAAGCCGAAGAAGGTCACGCCGAGCATGCCGCTAAATACCGCCACGCCCATGGCGTGGCGCATTTCTGCACCGGCGCCGGAGGACAACACCAGCGGCACCACGCCCATGATAAAGGCGAAGCTGGTCATCAGAATCGGCCGCAGACGCAGGCGGCAGGCTTCCAGCACCGCGCTGACGCGGTCCATGCCTTCTTCCTGTTTTTCCTTGGCGAACTCGACGATCAGGATGGCGTTCTTACAGGCCAGCCCCACCAGTACGATCAGTCCGATCTGGGTGAAGATGTTGTTGTCGCCACCGGCCAGGATCACCCCGGTTATAGCCGACAGTAGAGTCATTGGCACGATCAGGATCACCGCCAGCGGCAGGCTCCAGCTTTCGTACTGAGCAGCCAGCACCAGGAAGGCCAGCAGGACGCAGAGCGGGAAGACGAAGATCGCGCTGTTACCGGCGAGAATCTGCTGGTAGGTCAGGTCGGTCCACTCGAAGCTCATGCCGTTGGGCAGCTCATCTTTCAGTAGTTTTGCCATCGCCGCCTCAGCCTGGCCGGAGCTGTAGCCAGGGGCTGCCGCACCGTTGATTTCAGCCGTGAGAAAACCGTTGTAGTGCATCACCCGATCCGGACCGGAGCTGGCGCTGACCTTGAGGAAGGCCGACAGCGGAACCATCTCGCCACGGTTGTTGCGGACCTTGAGCTGGCCGATCTGCTCCGGCTCCAGGCGGAACTGCTGCTCGGCCTGCACGTTGACCTGATAGGTACGGCCAAAACGGTTGAAGTCGTTGGCGTACAGCGAGCCCAGGTAAATCTGCATGGTGTCAAAAATGTCGCTGATCGCCACGCCGTGGGTCTTGGCTTTTTCGCGGTCGATGGCAGCATCGATCTGCGGCACATTCACCTGGTAGCTGGTGAACACCGACATCGGGTCCAATTCTGGCAGCTGGCGGGCTTTGGCGATGACATTCTGGGTTTGCACGTACAGCTCGTCATAACCCAGGTTGCCCCGGTCCTGCACCTGCAGGCGGAAGCCGCCGATGGTGCCCAGGCCTTGTACCGGTGGTGGCGGGAAGATCGCAAGGTAGGCTTCCTGAATACCCGAGAACTGACCGTTAAGCTCAGCGGCAATGGCCCCGGCGGACATGCTTTCATCTTTGCGCTGATCGAAATCTTTCAGGGCGACGAAGACGATGCCGCTGTTCGGGCTGTTGGTGAAGCCGTTGATCGACAGGCCAGGGAAGGCAATGGTATTGGCCACGCCTGGATGCTTGCCGGCGATGTCTGACATCTGTTTCATCACATCTTCGGTGCGGTCCAGGGTCGCGGCGTCCGGCAGCTGAGCAAAGGCCACCAGGTATTGTTTGTCCTGCGCCGGTACGAAACCACTTGGTGTCGTGGCAAAGCCCAGGTAGGTCAGGCCCATCAGCCCGGCATAAACGAACAGGGCGATGCCGCTGCCGCGTAGCACGCGCTTCACGGTGCCGACATAACCATGGCTGGCGCGGTCGAACGCGCGGTTGAATGGTTTGAATAACCAGCCACCGAACAGCTTGTCGAGCAGCTTGGAGAAGCGGTCCTTCGGCGCGTCGTGGCTTTTCAGCAATACGGCGGCCAGGGCAGGGGACAGCGTCAGCGAGTTGATCGCCGAGATCACCGTGGAGATGGCAATAGTCAACGCGAACTGTTGATAGAACTGTCCGCTCAACCCGGAGATAAAGGCCGTGGGGATAAACACCGCGCAGAGCACCAGGGCCGTGGCGACGATGGGGCCGGTGACTTCTTTCATCGCCTGCTTGGTGGCTTCCACCGGGGTTTTGCCCAGGCCGATATTGCGTTCGACGTTTTCCACCACAACGATGGCGTCGTCGACCACGATGCCGATGGCCAGCACCAGGCCGAACAGCGACAGCGCGTTGAGCGAGAAGCCAAACATGTGCATTACGGCGAAGGTGCCGATCAAGGACACCGGCACGGCGGCCAGCGGAATGATCGAGGCGCGCCAGGTTTGCAGGAACAGAATCACCACCAGCACCACCAGGATGATGGCTTCGAGCAGGGTGTGTACCACTGCCTCGATGGAACCACGCACGAAGATGGTCGGGTCATAAACGATTTCGTAGTCCACGCCCTGGGGGAAACTCTGCTTCAGCTCGGCCATGCGCTCACGCACCGCATCGGAAATCTCGATGGCGTTGGAGCCGGGGCGCTGGAATACCGGAATGGCGACTGCGGGTTTGTTGTTCAGCAAGGAGCGCAGGGCGTACTGGCTGGAGCCCAGTTCGATCCGTGCGATATCTCTCAGGCGCGTGATTTCGCCGTTTTCGCCGGCGCGGATGATGATGTTTTCGAACTCTTCCTCAGTAACCAGACGGCCCTGAGTGTTGATCGACAACTGGAAGCTGTTGCCGGCATCCGATGGCGGCGCACCGAGCGAGCCGGCAGCGACCTGACGGTTCTGCTCGCGGATGGCGTTAACCACATCAGTTGCGGTCAGGTTGCGCGAAGCCACTTTGTTCGGGTCCAGCCACACACGCAGCGAATAGTTGCCCAGTCCGAACAGTTGCACATCACCGATGCCATCCAAACGCGCCAGCTCATCCTTGATATTCAGCGCGGCGTAATTGGACAGATACAGCATGTCGTAACGGTCGTCCGGCGAGGTCAAGTGCACGACCATGGTCAGGTCGGGCGAGGCCTTGTCCACTGTTACGCCGAGGCGCTGCACTTCAGTAGGCAGGGTCGGCATGGTGCGGGTCACGCGGTTCTGCACCTGCACCTGGGCTTTGTCCAGATCGGTGCCGAGGGCGAATGTCAGCGTCAGGGTCATCTTGCCGTCGGCCGTACCCTGAGAGGACATATACAACATGCCTTCCACACCGGTAATCGCCTGCTCCAACGGCGAGGCGACGGTTTCACCTATCACCTTGGGGTTGGCGCCGGGGAAGGTGGCGCGCACCACCACGGTGGGCGGCACCACTTCCGGGTATTCACTGATCGGCAACTGGAACAGCGAGATGGCCCCGCTGATCAGGATCAGCAGCGAGAGCACGGCGGCGAAGATTGGCCGCTGAATAAAGAATTGCGAGAAATTCATCGTCGTTTACCTAGATAACCGCGTGTTAACCGCGAGGCGCGGTGGTGGCAGGGCTGTTCTTCACAGCGAGACCGCGATTGCTATGGCGCTCAATGGCCTGACGTTGCTCGGTCAGCAGTGCCTGGGTCTTCTCATCAGCCATGGGCACGCTTTGTGGATCCACCGTGGAGCCGGGGAAGGCGCGCTGCAACCCGTTGACCACGATCTTCTCGCCCTTGGCCAGGCCGCTACGCACGATGCGCAGGCCTGCCAACTTTGGTCCCAGTTCGATGGCGCGGTACTGCACGGCGTTGTCCTTATCGAGCACCAGCACGTACTTCTTGCCGAGGTCGGTGCCGACCGCTTCATCCTTGATCAACGCCGCGGCGTACTGACTGCTGCCCACCAGTTTCAAGCGTGCATACAGCCCCGGGGTGAAGCGTCCATCGGCATTGTCGAATACCGCGCGTCCCCGAATAGTGCCGGTCTGTGGGTTGACCTGGTTGTCGATGAAATCCAGTTGACCCAAATGCGGGTGGCCTTCCTCGCTGGACAGTCCCAGGTACACCGGACTGGCATCACGGGTTTGAACACCGGCCTGACGTGCCAGCTCGACATACTTGAGGAACACACGCTCGTCGGCATCGAAATAGGCATAGACCTTGTCGGTGCTAACCACGGTGGTTAGGTGGCTTTCTCCGGCATTGACCAGGTTGCCTTCGGTGATTTCCGCGCGGCTGACGCGGCCATTAATCGGTGCGGTGACGCGAGTAAAACTTAGGTTGAGGCGGGCGTTATCCAGTTCGGCCTGGATGCCGGCGACTGCTGCCTTGGCTTCTGCGGCTGCACTGACGCGGGCATCGGCGAGTTCTGCGGAAATCGCATTGCTTTTGCGCAAGCGTTCGCCACGACTGGTTTCGCTTTGAGTGCGAGCCTGACTGGCGCGGGCTTGTTGCAACTGAGCTTCAAGGCGTTTGACTTCAGTTTGGAAAGGACGCGGGTCGATCTGAAACAGCACGTCGCCTTTTTTCACCAAGCTGCCCTCGGTGAAGGCTACGTGGTCAACAAAGCCGGACACCCGTGGGCGGATATCCACCGACTCAGGCGCTTCCAGACGCCCGGTAAACTCATCCCACTCATTGATGGGCTGCTCGATGACTTCTGCGACGCTGACCTGGGCTGCGGGCATTGGCTGCGCACTTTCCGGTGCGTTACCACAGCCACTCAATACCAGAGCGGCTGCCAGAGCCAGGGGGAAATTCCAGAGGTTTTTATTCGACTGTTCCATGTGTGCTTCCGCCAAAGGGTGTTGTGATGCGGCGGAGTCTGCGGCGGCGGGGCCATGGCGACGAATCGAACGACGCGAAGATGAGTATCACTGCGAGTGATGGTTTAGAGGCTTGTATCGATAATCGCTACTGTGAACAAAGTGCTCTGCAGGATGGGTTGGGCGCTGCACGCGTTAATCCAGGCTGTCTGGATCCCCACAGAACATTTGGATGCGCGAACGTAACCAGCGTTCAGCAGGATCATTGTCCTGAGCGCCACGCCAGGCCATGTGCAGCTCAAATGTTTGGGCCTCAATGGGTAAATCCTCGGCGCGCACGCCGCCTGCTGAGCTGAGCGCTGCAGCGGTATAGTCCGGGACGGTGGCCAGAATATCTGTGCCGGAGAGTAGGGTGCCCAGACCATTGAATTGGGGCAGGGCCAGCACAACCCGGCGCTTGCGCCCAAGCTTTTCCAACTCCGTGTCAATAAACCCACTGAGGTCACCCGCAAAGGACACCAAGGCATGGGGCCGCGCGCAGTAATCATCCAGGCTCAAAGGCCCAGGAGCTGCATCGGCACGCAGCAGTTTGGGTTTGCTGCGGCGCAGCACCTTACGCTTAGCGTTGGCCGGTAACTCTTCGGTATAGGCGACACCTACGGAAATCTCGCCAGAGGCGAGCAGGGCCGGCATCAGCAGGTAATTGGTGCGCCGAATCACCAGCACCACGCCAGGGGCCTCAGCACGTAAACGCTTAATCAGTGGCGGTAACAAGCCGAACTCGACGTCATCTGACAGGCCGATGCGAAACACGGCATTGCTGGTCGCCGGGTGGAATTCAGCCGCGCGGCTGACGGCAGTGGAAATCGAATCCAGCGCAGGCGAGAGCAGGGCGAAGATCTCCATGGCCCGCGCCGTAGGCTCCATGCTGCGGCCGGTGCGCACAAACAATGGATCATCAAATAGGCTGCGCAAACGGGCGAGGGCAGCGCTAATCGCAGGCTGACCGAGAAACAGCTTTTCCGCCGCACGGGTCACACTGCGTTCATGCATCAACGTTTCGAAGACGATCAGCAGGTTGAGATCGACGCGGCGAAGATCGTTACGGTTCATCCGGTGTCCATTCTGGAGTGGCTGCGGTTTGGCGCGACTCAGGCTAATGCCGAATGTGGTCGGCAGGCAACATGTGCGGGAAAATGATGTGTTTGCGATCAATCATCATCGACAAGCATGGTGAATATCAGCCCTGAGCGGTGGAATTGCTGGCAAAGCCCGGATAAAGTCCGTTGCCATAAGAGGTCGTCTAGCAATTGCACTGTTTATATCCACCAGTCAGCTGCCACGATCTGAATGGGTCAACCGAAGAGGTTTGCGATGTCCCGCATAGTTCGTTTCCATGAGTTTGGTGAGGCCGATGTCCTCAAGATCGAAGAGCGTATAAGCCCAGCGCCAGCTGCAGGTGAAGTGCTGATCGGTGTTGAGGCTGTGGGCGTCAGTTGGTACGACGTGCTGTGGCGACAGAACCTGGCGAATACACTGGCGCAATTGCCCGCCGGGCTTGGCCACGAACTGGCCGGCGTGGTGCTGGCTGTTGGTGACGGTGTCAATGATGTAGCCGTGGGTGACCGGGTTGCCAGCTTTCCGGGGCACAGCGCCAACCGTTATCCCAGCTATGCCGAGCAGGTGGTATTACCACGCAGCTCGGTGGCCCGTTACCCAGACAATCTGAGCGCGCAGCAAGCCGCCGTACATTACCTGCCATCCATGGTGGGCTGGTTTGGTTTTGTCGAACTGGCACGCTTGCAGCCCGGCGAAACCGTGCTGGTAACCGCTGCAAGCCGGTGTTGGGGGCCCTATATCGTACAGATGGGCAAAGCCTTGGGCGCGACAGTCATCGCCGCGACAGCCTTTGCTGAGGACAGCGAGTTTCTCAAGCAGCTGGGGGCTGACCACATCATCCTCACAGAGGAACAGGACCTGGTCAGCCGTGTCAGCAAGCTCACTGATGGGCGTGGCGTGAATGTGGTGATGGATGCGCTGGGCGGCCCGCAAATGTGCCTACTGGGTGACGCCATCGCGCCACGTGGCCGGCTGATCCTGTTTGATCTGCAAGGCGGCAATGAAACGCCATTCCCAGCGTGCGCAGCGTTTCAAAAGAACATTCAGTTCTTCGTGCACTGCATAGGTAACTTTACGGGCAAGGAAGAACTGAACATCCCGCAAGACCAGGTTGCAGTGGCTAAGGCTGTGCAAGGTATCAATCAGCTGACGGCAGATGGTTTGCTCAAGCCGCTGATCGACAAGGTGTTCAGCTTCGACGATGTGGTCGAAGCGCATCGCTATATGGAAACCTGCCCAAGCCGTGGCCGCGTACTGTTAGAGCTAGGCGATCACTGAACATACGGCACATTGTGCGTAGTGCTGTGAGTCTAATACCCGATCCTCAGGTCCTAGGCTCACGCCATGCTACTTCGCATAATGTATATTATGTTAAATGAAGTATACGACGCCTATAACTCGCTCTAAGCATTCAGCTGCTGTGCACTCGCCTGCTCACTGCCGTTTTGCCAATCTAATTGACGTTGCTCAACGATAACGACTGACTTCAATCAGGTTGTCATCGGGATCGCGAAAGTACACAGAATCAATGGGCCCCATCGCACCGGTGCGTGCAACAGGTCCTTCTTCGATGACGACCTGCTGCTCGTTTAAGTGCTGAATTATTGCAGGCATAGTCCAAACACTCACCAGGCACAAGTCAATGGCGCCTGGTGTGGGTCGCGCCGCCTTTGGCTCGAACTCATTCCCTTGTTGATGCAAATTGAACTTCTGTTGACCGAATACCAGCGCACTGCGTCCTTGACCAAAGATTTCACGCTGCATGCCTAGCACGCGCTCATAAAACGCCACAGTGCGCTCGATGTCGGCCACCGTCAGCACCAGATGATCCAAACGCTCAATCATCGCCATCAGTCACGATCCAATAAGTGGAAGCTGGGCAAGGCAATATGCCAATGAATGGCGGCAAGGCGAATCAGCAATACGCTGAGCATGGCTATGCTGGTATCCAGCCAGTGCGGCGTATCCAGAGCACGCATGGCGATAAATACCAGTGCGCCGACAATACAGGCCGTGGCGTAGATTTCTTTCTGGAATATCAGCGGGATTTCATTGCAAATCACATCGCGCATTACCCCACCCGCCACGCCTGTCATCACGCCCATGATCACTGCTGTACTGTGCGGAACGTTGTGCTGCATCGCGACTTCGGTGCCGATCACGGTGAAAACTGCCAAACCGAAAGCATCTGCCAGCAACAAACCTTTCTCATGGATTGGCTGGGTCAAACGCACCCAGACCACCGTGCCCACTGCTGCCAGCGAAGCAACGACAATATAGAGGTCGTTACGAATCCAGCTGACCGGATGATTGTCTAGGATCACGTCGCGTAAGGTGCCACCGCCTAAAGCGGTGACAATGGCAATTACCAGTACGCCAAACAGATCCATGGATTTGCGCCCCGCCATCAGCGCCCCGGTAATGGCGAATACTGCGACGCCGAGCAAGTCGGCCAGGTAGAACAGTTGAGCCATGCTGACCTCAGGAAGACACGGGAGTACGCATGGTGACGAACTCTTCAGCAGCCGTCGGGTGTACGCCGATGGTTTCATCGAAATGCTGCTTGGTCGCGCCGGCTTTAAGCGCCACGGCCAAGCCCTGAACGATTTCGCCAGCCTCGGGGCCAACTATATGGCAACCCAATACGCGGTCTGTCGCCGTGTCGACCACAAGCTTCATCAGGGTGCGCTCTTGGCTTTCCGTCATGGTCAATTTCATCGGTTTAAAACGGCTCTCGAAGACGCTAACGCTGTAACCGTCTTTTTTCGCTTGCTCTTCACTGAGCCCAACCGTACCGATATTAGGCAAGCTGAAAACCGCTGTAGGGATCATCTGGTAATCGACCTTGCGGTATTGCTCTGGTTTGAACAGCCGTTTGGCTACTGCCATACCTTCAGCAAGCGCTACCGGCGTTAGCTGTACACGGCCGATCACATCGCCAATAGCGAGAATCGAGGGTGTACTGGTTTGGTATTGCTCATCGACGTGGATATAACCGCGCTCATCGAGTTCTACCTGTGTGTTCTCCAAGCCGAGGTTGTCCAACATCGGCCGGCGTCCGGTGGCGTAGAAAATACAATCAGCGTCCAGTACTCGGCCATCTTTGAGTGTGGCCTGCAGACTGCCATCAGCTTGCTTATCAATACGGGCAATATCGCTGTTGAACTGCAGATCAAGGCCACGCTTACTGAGCTCCTCCTGCAGGTGCACGCGTACCGCGTTGTCGAAGCCGCGCAGGAACAGTTCGCCTCGATATAACAATGAGGTTTTTGCGCCGAGGCCGTTAAAAATTGAAGCAAACTCAACAGCGATATAACCACCGCCGATCACCAGCACCCGCTTGGGTAACTGTTCAAGAAAGAAGACTTCGTTAGAACCGATAGCATGCTCATGCCCGGGCACTTCGGGGATATGTGGCCAGCCGCCGGTCGCAATCAGGATGTTTTTAGCGCTGTAGCGTTTACCGTCGAGTTCGACGCTGTGGTCATCGACAATCCGTGCGTGACCCTCAAGCAGGGTTACACCACTGTTGACCAGCAGGTTACGGTAGATGCCATTGAGGCGGTCGATTTCGCGGTTTTTGTTGGCAATCAAGGTGCCCCAGTTAAAGTTGGCTTGCTCTAACGACCAACCAAACCCCTGAGCCTGCTCAAAGTCATCGGCAAAGTGGGCACCATAAACCAAGAGTTTTTTGGGCACGCAGCCAACGTTGACGCAGGTGCCACCCAAGTAGCGGCTTTCGGCGACCGCTACACGCGCGCCATAGCTAGCCGCAAAGCGCGCAGCTCTTACACCACCGGAACCGGCACCGATTACAAACAGGTCGAAGTCGTAGGTCATTTCAGCCTCCTGAGCAGGCCGTCAGCATACCCCAAGGCGCGCCCGTGCCTAAACTTGAAGCACGCGTAATAGGAGAACAGCGATGCGCCCTACCCTTACCCATGTTGCGATGCATGTACCTGATCTGGAGGCGTGCGTGACCTTTTATCAGCAGTTCTGTGCGATGCAGGTCATCCACCAGCGCGCGGGCAAAGGCTCAAGAATTGTCTGGATGGCCGAAGCCGGAAAGGAGCACAGCTTTATTTTTGTGATCATGCCCGGTGGGCAGGATCGGCAGTTGGCGGCGGATGATTACAGCCACTTCGGCTTTGCCCTAGAGAGTCGAGAACAAGTCGATAGCATTGCAGCGCGGGCAAGGACTGCAGGGTGTCTGGTTTGGGAGCCACGTGATGAGCCTTACCCGGTTGGCTATTACTGCGGCTTACGCGACCCGGCGGGTCATTATGTAGAGTTCAGCTACGGGCAGCCGTTGGGGCCGGGCTCCGAGCACATGGCTTTAGCCTGAATGCACACAGCCACCCGCAGGTGGCTGTGTGCTACATCGGTAAGCGGGATTAGTAAGCTTTGCCCGTTTTGTAGATGTTTTCGTAGCAGAAGTTGGTGGCCTCGATATAGCCCTCTGCGCCGCCGCAGTCGAAGCGTTTGCCCTTGAATTTGTAGGCCATCACGCAGCCGTTCTGCGCCTGCTTCATCAGCGCGTCGGTGATCTGGATTTCCCCACCCTTGCCAGGCTCGGTCTGCTCGATCAGGTCGAAGATATCCGGGGTCAGGATGTAGCGGCCGATGATCGCCAGGTTCGATGGCGCATCTTCTGGCTTGGGTTTCTCTACCATGCTGTTAACCCGGTAGATGTCATCACGAATCATCTCGCCGGAGATCACGCCATATTTATGGGTTTCTTCTGGCGGTACTTCCTGAATAGCCACGATCGAGCAGCGGAACTGGTTGTACAGTTTGACCATCTGCGTCAGCACGGCATCACCGTCCAGGTTCAGGCATAGATCATCGGCCAAAACCACGGCAAACGGCTCATCACCAATCAGCGGGCGACCACAGAGAATGGCGTGACCCAGGCCTTTCATTTCGACCTGACGGGTGTAGGAGAACGTGCACTCATCGATCAGGCGACGGATACCAACCAGGTATTTTTCCTTGTCAGTGTCGCGGATCTGATGCTCCAGCTCGTAGCTGATGTCGAAGTGATCTTCCAGCGAACGTTTGCCGCGGCCGGTAATCATTGCAATCTCAGTCAAACCGGCTTCCAGCGCCTCTTCGACGCCGTACTGGATCAATGGTTTGTTCACAATCGGCAGCATTTCCTTGGGCATCGCCTTGGTGGCTGGCAGAAAACGGGTGCCGTAACCGGCTGCGGGGAACAAACATTTTTTGATCATGGGGAACCTTGAGCTGTGATGTGTAAAGTGCGCACGCAGTCTATCAGGCTGCACTGGCCTTACAATGCCCCTGCGCAGGCCGGCCAATGCCTCTGTAGAGAAAACCCAGTTCAACTAACTGCGCCGCATCGTAAATATTGCGCCCATCAAACACGATGGGCATGCGCATCAAACCACGAATGCGCAGGAAGTCGGGCTGGCGAAATTGCTTCCATTCGGTGACCAACACCAACGCATCCGCCCCCTCTACAACGCTATAAGGCGACGTACTCAGCCTCAGCTGGCCATTGTCGATCGCCTGGCTATAGCGCTCTGCCAGCGCCATTGTAGCGACTGGGTCGCACGCCTGAACGGTAGCCCCTACTGCCAGCAACGCATCAAGCAGCACTAAACTTGGGGCTTCACGCAGATCATCAGTACCTGGTTTGAAAGCCAAGCCCCAAAGCGCCACCACGCGCCCTTGCCAGTAACCCGAAAAATGCTCACGCAGCGCCTGGAACAATAAGGTTTTCTGCAGCGCGTTGCGGGCCTCTACCGCACGCAAAATGCCAGGTTCGATACCTTCCTGTTCAGCGCAACGAATCAAAGCCCGCACATCTTTAGGGAAACACGAGCCGCCATATCCGCAACCAGCATAGATAAAGTGAGTACCAATGCGCTTGTCGCTTCCAATACCGCGACGTACATCCTCAATATCCACGTCCAGGCGAGCGCACAAAGTGGCCATTTCGTTGATAAAAGAAATCTTGGTCGCCAAAAAAGCATTGGCCGCGTATTTGCTGAACTCTGCAGCCCGCAATCCCATGCAGAGTAACCGCTCGTGATTGCGTAGAAACGGCGCATACAACCGGCGTAATACTTCATGACCAAGGGGATCATCGCAGCCGACAATCACCCGATCTGGGCGCATAAAGTCATCGATTGCTGAGCCTTCCTTGAGAAATTCGGGGTTACTGGCCAATGTCACACCGAAATGCTTACCACGCTTCGCCAGCTGCCCCTTGATGCGCTGTGCAACACGCTCTGCAGTGCCTACAGGCACCGTTGATTTGTTCACGACCACACAACTCTGCTCAAGTAACAGACCGAGCTCATCAGCCACAGCCAGTACATGTGACAAATCTGCCGAACCATCTTCGCCGCTTGGCGTACCGACGGCGATAAAGATAACGTCGGCCTGCTTAATTCCTTCGCCAAGGTGCTGACTAAAATTTAGTTGGCCGCTGGCCAGGTGGTTCTGCAACATGACCTCAAGCCCTGGCTCGTAAATCGGCGCCCGCCCACGAGCCAGGATGGCCACGCGTTGCGCATCGCGCTCAATGCAGATAACTCGATTGCCCATTTCGGCAAAGCAGGCTGCCGATACCAACCCCACATAACCCGCACCCACTACACAAATCCGCATTGTCTGCACCTCAAACTAAGTTACAGCGATTGCAGCTAAAGCAGATGGCAGGCGTATGACGTTAATAAGGCATGCGGGTGACAGCGCGCTTCCGTGTAAGACAATTATCGGGCACAAAAAAACCGGCTCACGGCCGGTTTTAGTGGGTTTCAGGTTCATGCAGGAACATCTGAAATCATTGTAATGGTGCCCGAAGCCGGAATCGAACCGGCACGAGGTTACCCTCGAGGGATTTTAAGTCCCTTGCGTCTACCGATTTCGCCATTCGGGCGGTAGCGCTGCGTTGCGAGGCTTGGACTATATACAGCCCTTGCATGCCTCGCAAGGTTTCAAATCTATATGAAAAAGCCTCGTAGATCAGTGATCTACGAGGCTTTCCTAATTGGAGGCTGAGGTCGGAATCGAACCGGCGTTCACGGATTTGCAATCCGGTGCATAACCACTCTGCTACTCAGCCTTGAAACTAAACGGGCCGTATTAAACGGCCCGTTGAAACTGGAGCGGGAAACGAGACTCGAACTCGCGACCCCGACCTTGGCAAGGTCGTGCTCTACCAACTGAGCTATTCCCGCTTGTCGTGTTGACGGGCGACATTCTATATCTTCAGAGCAGCCCGTCAACCCCTTGATTCAAAAAAGCTTATTTCTCTTCGGTGGTAATCCGCAGATGTGGCCATGCGGCCAAGAGGTACTGCACCATCGACCACAGTGTGAGCACTGCAGCAATGATCAATAGGGCATAGCCAAACACTACCCAGGCAGTGAACGTGGGTGGATTAGCCAGCAGAATCACCAGTGCCACCATCTGCGCAGCAGTTTTCCATTTGGCTAGGTTGGATACAGCAACATGCGCGCGCGCGCCCAGCTCTGCCATCCATTCACGCAACGCCGAAACTACAATTTCGCGACCGATAATAATTGCGGCAGGCAGCGTCAGCCAGAGATTGGAGTGCTCATCCACAAGCAAGACCAGCGCAACGGCGACCATCAGTTTGTCGGCAACTGGGTCGAGAAACGCGCCAAACGGCGTGCTTTGCTCCCAGCGACGCGCCAGATAGCCATCCAACCAATCGGTGGCCGCAGCTATCGAGAACACTGCGCTGGCAGCCCAATAACTCCAGCTGAAAGGCAGATAGAACAGCAGGATAAACACCGGTATCAGCAATACACGGAGTACGGTAAGCAGGTTGGGGATATTCATCGACACAACTTGGCGGTAAAGAGAGTGGGCATTCTACTCGCTGTGCAGTGCGGCATAAATCAACTCGGCAAGCTTTTTACTGATACCCGGCGCTTTGGCGATTTCTTCGACGCTGGCACGAGACAGCTCTTGCAGCCCGCCAAAGTGATTGAGCAGCTCGCGTCGGCGCTTAGGGCCTACCCCCGCAACCTCTTCAAGTGTTGAGGTACGACGGGTTTTGCCGCGACGAGCGCGGTGCCCGGTGATGGCAAAGCGGTGCGACTCATCGCGGATCTGCTGAATCAGGTGCAAGGCCGGTGAGTTTCCCGGCAAGGTGAACTCATGGGCCGCATCATTCAGGTACAGGGTCTCTAAACCAGGCTTGCGGGTCGCGCCCTTGGCTACGCCAAGCAAAATCAGATCTGGCACAGCCAGCTCTTCCAGAACCTCGCGGGCCATGGCCAGCTGACCTTTACCACCGTCGACCAGCAGAATGTCTGGCAGCTTGCCCTCACCGTCTTTTATTTTACTGAACCGCCGGATCAAGGCCTGATACATGGCGGCGTAGTCATCACCTGGCGTCACGCCTTCAATGTTGTAACGACGGTAATCCGACTTCAGTGGGCCTTCAGGACCAAACACCACGCAGGAGGCAACGGTCGCCTCCCCACTGGAGTGACTGATATCAAAACACTCCAAACGCTGCGGCACTTCATCCATGTTTAATGCCAGGGCCAGGGCGTCAAAACGCGCGGCGACATGCTGTCGGTTGGCCAGCCGCGCCGCCAATGCCTGCTCGGCATTGGTTACGGCCAGCTGCTGCCAGCGTGCACGAGTGCCCCGCACGCGGTAACTGATGCTCAACTCGCGGCCGCGTAGCTCATCAATTGCCGCAATTAGAGTGGGGAAGTCTTCATGCTGAGCATTGACAATAAGCTCGCTCGGCAAATCGCGCTCCTGGCTGCTCAAGTAGTACTGCGCCAGGAAAGCCAGCAATACGCCGCTGCCCTCTTCTTCAATGGCGACTTGTGGAAAGAAATTCTTGCTGCCCAACACTCGCCCACCGCGCACGCTAATCAAGTGCACGCACGCACCACCGGGGTTGACCATGGCCGCGACAATGTCCACGTCGCCCGTACCGCCTTCCATGCTTTGTTGGTCCTGCACGCGGCGCAGCAGCGATATTTGGTCACGCAGCCCGGCCGCTCGCTCAAAGTCGAGCGTCATGGCCGCGGCTTGCATGCCGCTCGACAACTCATCGGTCAGGGCATTGCTGCGCCCCTCCAGAAACATGACTGAGTGGCGTACGTCATCGGCGTATTCGGCGGGCTCGACCAAGCCAACACAGGGTGCTTTGCAACGTTTGATTTGGTACTGCAGGCAAGGTCGTGTGCGGTTCTTGTAGAAGCTATCCTCGCACTGGCGCACAAAAAAGGTCTTTTGTAGCAGGTTGAGACTTTCGCGAATGGCACCTGCGCTCGGATAAGGACCGAAGTAGCGTCCTTTTTGCTTTTTTGCCCCACGGTGAATACTCAGTCGCGGGAAGTCACCATCGGAAAGAAACACATAGGGGTAGGACTTATCGTCGCGCAACAGAATGTTGTAGGGCGGCCGCCATTCTTTGATCAGCGTCTGCTCAAGCAGAAGCGCTTCGGTTTCATTCGCGGTGATGGTTGTTTCAATCTGGGCGATTCTACCCACCAGCGCGGCGGTCTTAGGCGCCAAACCGTTTTGGCGAAAGTAACTGGCCAAGCGCTTTTTCAGGTTCTTGGCTTTGCCCACATAGAGCAGCTTGGCATCCGCATCGAACATACGGTACACGCCAGGGCGACCGCTGCAGGTAGAGAGAAACGCGCTGGGGTCAAAGGACGCGTTGTTGTCGTCAGCTGCTGGCATCAATCATGCCGTGACGTACGGCCAGCAAAGCTAGCTCGACATCGCTGGTAATCGACAGCTTCTCGAAGATGCGATAGCGGTAGGTATTTACGGTTTTCGGCGACAAGCACAGCTTGTCAGAGATTGCCTGAACCTTCTGGCAACCCGTGATCATCAGGGCAATCTGGATTTCGCGCTCAGACAGCAGATCGAAGGGCGAATTGCTGCTTTGCGGCTGGAACGACTTGAGTGCCAACTGCTGAGCAATCTGTGGGCTGATATAGCGCTGACCGCTGAATACCATGCGAATGGCTTGCACCATTTCTTCCAAGGCTGCGCCTTTAGTCAGGTAACCGGCGGCACCGGCTTGCAAAAGGCGCGTGGGAAATGGGTCTTCCTCGCAGGCGGTCACGGCAACGACTTTAAGATCAGGGTGACTGCGAATCAGCTTGCGTGTGGCTTCCAGCCCTCCAATGCCCGGCATTTTGATGTCCATGAGAACAACATCAGGCTTCAGCTCGCGGGCTTTCTTGAGGGATTCTTCGCCAGACTCGGCTTGACCAACCACGTGCAAACCGTCGATGTCGGCCAGCATACGGGTGATGCCAGTACGCACCAAGTCGTGGTCATCAACAACTAGTACCCTGATCAAGCGCCACCCCGGTTGTGTCAGCCGCGTAAACAGCTGGCTTGGTTGGAAAACTGTAAGTTTGCTACACCCCAGCTTGGCGCATAAGCGTCAAAATGCAAGCGTCAACAAAGCCGTGTGCACTGCGAAATCCTAAGGCATTAGGCCAAAGTAACGCCCTGCCTTGGGCCGGCATAATTCTACTGGAAGCTACAAATGCTGAGCCAGTAAAAACCCGCTAACGCCCAGCAAAAGTTGCCAGTCGCCAAGGCAACCTAAACCGCACACCTACAAGGAGTTTCAGGCAAAAAAAAGAGCCTATGGATGGCATAGGCTCTTTTTACTGATTTGGTGGAGGGCCAGGGATTCGAACCCTGGGAACGCTATTAACATTCGCCGGTTTTCAAGACCGGTGCATTCAACCACTCTGCCAACCCTCCAATTTTCACTGAATGCCAGTCCCCAACAGAAGTAGTCATGAAAGAACATCTTTCCACAACGACCACATGACTGAACATCCAACCGCTCTGCCATGCTTCTGGCATTTGCGGGCGGCAATCTTACCCGAACGCAACACGCTGTCAAACTCTGCGTATTGGCTCTTTATCTGCCTCTGCTATGATCGGGGCTGACTTTGGTCACGGAACCATCAGCCTTTTCAGGAGTGTCGCCATGAACGAACACAATTATGCCCTTGACCACACGCAGGTTGAGCAGCAAGAAGTTAGCCGCGTCCTGCGCAACACTTATGGCCTGCTGGCCATAACCCTGGCCTTCAGTGGCCTGGTCGCGTACATCGCGCAGCGCGCCAATGTGCCTTATCCAAACATCTTCGTGGTGCTGATCGGCTTTTACGGCCTGTTCTTCCTCACCGCCAAACTGCGCAACTCGGCCTGGGGCCTGGTTTCGACCCTCGCCCTGACCGGCTTTATGGGCTACACCCTCGGCCCGATCCTCAATCGCTACATGGGCATGGCCAACGGTGCTGAAGTTGTCAGCTCGGCCTTCGCCATGACCGCTCTGGTATTTTGCGGCCTGTCGGCCTACGTGCTGACCACCCGCAAGGACATGAGCTTCCTCAGTGGCTTTATCACTGCAGGTTTCTTTGTGCTGATTGGCGCGATGGTTGCCGGCTATTTCTTCCAGATTAGTGGCCTACAGCTGGCGATCAGTGCAGGTTTCGTACTGTTCTCTTCGGCCTGCATTCTGTTCCAAACCAGCGCAATCATCCACGGCGGTGAGCGCAACTACATCATGGCGACCATCAGTCTGTATGTGTCGATCTACAACCTGTTCGTCAGCCTGCTGCAGATTTTCGGCATCATGGGCAGCGACGACTGATTCAATTGCTGTGAAAAGCCCGCTTCGGCGGGCTTTTTTATGCCAGCCATCCATGGCTGACACCCTTCGGGCCGTCGCTAACGACGCTAAAAATGACTCCCGGTGATTTTTTATGCCTGCTGCGCGCATCTTGGCGCCTCAGGCTTTATCATTCCGGCAAATTGGCTTGCCAGGTTTGCTATGAAGTTCGCCATCGCCTTGTTCTCCCCTCCTCATGCGCCCTCCTCACGTCGAGCGCTGCGCTTTGCTCAGGCGGTATTGGCGGGTGGACATGAAATTGTGCGGCTGTTCTTCTATCAGGACGGCGTTCACAGCGCGTCGAGCAATGTGATCTGCGCGCAGGATGAAGTGGATCTGCCACGCGAATGGCGTGAGTTCGTGCAAGCGCAGCAACTGGATGCTGTGGTGTGTATCGCCGCTGCTCTACGTCGTGGCGTATTGAATGACGACGAGGCGCAACGTTACTCGCGCACCGCTGCCAACCTGGATGCGCCCTGGGAGCTTTCCGGGCTTGGGCAGCTGCACGAAGCGGCGCAGTTGGCGGATCGATTGGTATGTTTCGGAGGGCCTTGAGATGAGCAAGTCGCTGTTGATCATCAGCCGTCAAGCGCCCTGGTCCGGCCCCGGAGCGCGCGAAGCGCTGGATATTGCCCTAGCCGGCGGAGCCTTCGATTTGCCGATTGGCATGCTGTTTCTCGATGACGGGGTATTCCAGCTGAGCGGTGCACAGCAACCCGCCAGCTTGCAGCAGAAAGACCTCGGCGCCAATTTGCAGGCCTTGCCGATGTTCGGTGTCGAAGCACTCTATGTTGCCCAGCGCAGCCTGGAAGAACGCGGCCTGCACGACCACCCCGAGACCCTCGCGGTCGAGCGCTTGGATGATGCCGGGCTAAGCGCTCTGATTGACCGTTACGACCAGGTGATTACGCTCTGATGGCTACTTTGCACGTACTCTCGCACTCGCCCTTTACCGATAGCCGTCTGAGCAGTTGCCTGCGCCTACTCGGCAGCCAGGATGCCTTGCTGCTGTGTGGTGATGCCGTCTATGCCTTACAGGCCGGCAGCGCACAGCTCCAGGCGCTGGAATTGATGCCAGAAGCCATCGCTCTGTACGCCCTGGATGAAGATGTCCAGGCTCGTGGCCTTGAGCTACCTGCCCGCCTCACACTGGTCGATTACCCCGCTTTCGTTGCGCTGAGCTGCCAATACAGCAAGGTAAACACCTGGCTATGACGGCATTGAATGTTGAAGGTTGTCGTCTTGCGCTCGACAAGGACGGCTATTTGCTCGACCTGGCCGACTGGTCCGAGGCCGCTGCGCACGCCCTGGCAGAACGTGAAGGCATCAACCTGAGCGCCGATCATTGGGAAATTCTCTGGCTGGTGCGCAGCTTTTACGACGAATTTCAATTGTCGCCGGCCAATCGTCCGCTGATTAAATTTATTGCCGTCAAACTCGGCCCCGAGAAAGGCAATAGCCTGAACCTAAATCGCCTGTTCAATGGCACTCCTGCCAAACTCGCCGCCAAGCTGGCGGGCCTGCCCAAGCCGACCAATTGCCTATGAACCTTGTGACTCCGCCGGAACATCCCTTCGCTCAATTTGTGCGCATTCTCGGCAAGGGTAAGCGCGGTGCGCGCAACCTGACCCGTGAGGAAGCCCGCGACGCCATGGGCATGCTCCTCGATGGCCAGGCAGAGGAAAGCCAGTTGGGTGCATTCCTGATGTTGCTGCGGCACAAGGAAGAGAGCGCCGAAGAAATGGCCGGCTTTGCCGAAGCCGTGAGGGCGCGTTTGCAGGCGCCTGCAATCCAGGTCGACCTTGACTGGCCGAGCTACGCCGGGAAAAAACGTCACCTGCCTTGGTTTTTGTTGGCTGCCAAAGCCCTGGCAGGCAGCGGTATTCGCATCCTGCTGCACGGCGGCGGCCCGCATACTGCCGGGCGCATGTACAGCGAACAGCTACTCGAAGCCCTGCATATTCCGCTGTGCCGCAACTGGAGCAGTGTCGAGCAGGCCTTGGCACAACAGCAGCTGGCGTTTATTCCACTGGGCGACTGGATGCCGCAGCTACAACGGATGATTGACCTGCGCAATATTCTCGGCCTGCGCTCACCGATTCATTCTCTGGCACGCATCCTCAACCCACTGGGCGCGCGTTGCGGCCTGCAGAGCATCTTTCATCCGGGTTATCAGGCGGTGCACCGCGAAGCCAGCCAGTTGCTCGGTGATAGCGCGGTGGTGATCAAGGGTGAAGGCGGTGAAATCGAGATCAATCCGGACGCCACCAGCCACCTGTATGGCACGGCCAACGGCGCGAACTGGGATGAGGAATGGCCGGCGCTTTCCGCATTACGTCACGTCAAACCCAGCTCATTGCAACCGACCCACCTGAGCGCATTCTGGCGCGGTGAAGTGGCCGATGATTACGGCCAGCTTGCCGTAATCAGCACCATGGCACTGGCCTTGCGCGCCCTCGGCGAACCGCGTGAACAAGCCCTGGAGCGCGCGACCCAGCTATGGGCTGCGCGCAATCAGACACTGGCCTGAGCCCCTTCGAACCAAGCCAGTTTCTCCCGTAGCTGCACCACTTCGCCGACGATTACCAGGGTCGGCGCATGCACTTCATGCTCCGCAACCAGTTCGGCCAAGTTGGCCAGAGTACCGGTAAACACCCGCTGGTTCTGCGTAGTGCCCTGCTGGATCAATGCCGCCGGAGTTGTAGCGGCCCGGCCGTGAGCAATCAGTTGCTGGCAGATCATCGGCAGCCCCACTAAACCCATATAAAACACCAAGGTCTGGCTGCTTGCGGTGAGCTCGCTCCAGGGCAGATCGCTGCTGCCATCTTTCAGGTGGCCGGTGACAAAACGCACGGACTGCGCATGGTCACGGTGGGTCAGTGGAATCCCGGCATAAGCCGCGCAGCCTGAAGCAGCCGTAATCCCAGGCACCACCTGAAAGGGAATGCCGTGGGCGGCCAGCTCTTCAATTTCTTCGCCACCACGACCGAAAATAAACGGGTCACCGCCCTTTAGGCGCAGCACGCGTTTGCCTTCTTTGGCTAGGCTGACCAAACGCTGATTGATCTGTTGCTGCGGCACGGCATGCTCGGCGCGCTGCTTACCCACATAGATACGCTCGGCATCGCGGCGGCACAGCTCGATGATCGCCGGCGCCACCAGGCGGTCATACAGCACCACGTCAGCTTGCTGCATCAAGCGCAGGGCGCGGAAGGTCAATAGATCAGGATCACCCGGCCCAGCCCCAACCAGATACACCTCACCCAAGGTACGCGGAGCAATCCCGGCAATCTTCTCTTCCAGCAGACGCTGACCTTCTTGCAGTTTGCCGGCGAAGACACTTTCGGCGACCTGGCCCTGGAACACATCCTCCCAGAACACCCGGCGCTGCTGTACATCGGGAAACAGTCCTTTGACCTGGGCACGAAAGCGCTTGGCCAAACCGGCCAATTGGCCATAAGCGGCCGGAATCCAGGTCTCGATCTTGGCGCGAATCAGCCGGGCCAACACCGGTGCATCGCCGCCACTGGTAATTGCCACAATCAGCGGTGAACGGTCGACGATAGCGGGGAAAATCACGCTGCACAGCTTAGGTGCATCCACCACATTAACCGGGATACCCAGGGCCTGAGCCTGGGCCGATATCTGCGCGTACAACGGCTCATCATCGGTAGCGGCAATGACCAACGCTACGCCTTGCAGATCAGTCGGCTGGTAATCTCGCAACAGCACCTCGCCATTGCGAGCGGCGGCCATTTCGCGCAACTCCTCACGGATGTCCGGCGCTACGACCCGCAGCGTTGCCCCTGCATCACTGAGCAAGCGCGCCTTGCGCACGGCAACTTCGCCGCCACCGACCACCAGTACCAGGCGATCCTGCAGTTTGTGGAACAGGGGCAGAAAATCCATGACGCATGCTCTCTATCGGGTAAACAAAACGGGGCGGCACTGGCCGCCCCGTTGCGCGCAACTGAAGCCGGCTTAGCCGATCATCTCGATGCCGCCCATGTAAGGCTTCAGTACATCCGGCACGCGTATGCTGCCGTCGGCCTGCTGGTAGTTTTCCAGCACAGCCACTAGGGTGCGCCCCACCGCAAGGCCTGAGCCATTAAGGGTGTGCAGCAGTTCTGGCTTACCGGTTTCCGGGTTGCGGTAGCGCGCCTGCATGCGGCGCGCCTGGAAGTCACCGCAGTTGGAACAGGATGAAATCTCGCGGTATTTATCCTGGCTCGGCACCCAGACCTCTAGGTCGTAGGTCTTCACTGCGCTGAAGCCCATGTCGCCGGTGCACAGCGCCAACTTTCGATATGGCAACTCAAGCAGCTGCAGCACACGTTCAGCATTGCCGGTCAGGCTTTCCAACGCTTCCAAGGACTGGCTCGGCTCGACGATCTGCACCATTTCGACCTTATCGAACTGATGCTGGCGGATCATGCCGCGGGTATCACGACCGGATGCCCCCGCTTCGCTGCGAAAGCACGGCGTGTGCGCAACGAGCTTCAGCGGCAGTTGCTTAAGGTCAAGAATTTCACCTGCAACGATATTGGTCAGCGACACTTCGGCCGTTGGGATCAGGTACAGATCGGCTTCGCCTTCACGACTGATCTTGAACAGGTCTTCTTCGAACTTCGGCAGCTGACCGGTCCCTTGCAGCGCCGGAGCTTGCACCAGATAAGGCGTGTAGGCTTCTTCGTAGCCATGCTCGCCGGTGTGCAGGTTGATCATAAATTGTGCAAGTGCGCGGTGCATGCGCGCAATCGGGCCACGCAGTACGGCAAAGCGTGCACCCGACAGCTTGGCGGCGGTTTCAAAATCCAACCAGCCATGCTGCTCGCCCAAGGCGACGTGGTCCTGAATTGGAAAGTCGAAGCTGCGCGGAGTACCCCAGCGCGAAACCTCAACGTTGCCCTCTTCGTCGGCGCCGACCGGTACCGACTCATGCGGCAGGTTGGGAATACTCAGCAGCAGATTGTCGAGCTCAGCTTGAATGCCATCGAGTTCACGTTTGCCCTGCTCCAGGTCGCTGCCCATCTGGTCCACTTCGGCCAGCAACGGCGTAATGTCTTCACCGCGCTGCTTAGCCTGGCCAATGGATTTGGAGCGACTGTTACGTTCGGCTTGCAGCTGCTCGGTGCGGGTCTGCAGCGTCTTGCGCTGGGCTTCAAGCGCTTCAAAACGGGCTACATCAAGGACAAAACCACGGGCAGCCAGGCGCTCGGCCACTTCATGGAGCTGGGTACGGACGAGTTTGGAATCAAGCATGTTCGGGTCTCAACACATCACAAGGGTTTGCATGGCCGTGGCCATGGCGCGCAATGCCGCGCAGTTTAAGGCTTTAACCGGGTTGGAGCCACACCGCGAGCGAGCCGGCGTGGCCGCAGCTAGAAGCGCGCCAGGGCAAAACCAGCCCATACAGCAAGTACACCGCCGATTACGCTACACAGTAGATAGGCGAAGGCCTCATTGTGGCGGCCACTTTCAAACAGCTTGAGCAACTCCAAGCTGAATGAGGAAAAGGTAGTGAAGCCGCCAAGCAGCCCAATAATCAGGCCGCTGCGCAACTCGATGGGCAGGTCGCTGCGCAGTAAAAACAAGCCGGAAAGCAGGCCGATTAGTAAGCAACCCAGGATATTGACAGCGAAGGTGCTCAGGTAGAAATGCCTAGGCCACTGCGCTGCAACCCAGCTGAACGTAAGAAAACGCAGCACAGAGCCTACCGCTCCACCAAGCGCAACGGCCAGCGCCACACGAATCATGGCGCTCTCCGCTGGCGAGGGCTGTTGCGATCTTGGTTTTTCAAATGCTGCAATTTATCGCGAATTTTTAGCTCAAGACCGCGCGGCACCGGCTGGTAATACTCGCGCGGCTCGAAAGTTTCGGGAAAGTAATCCTCCCCCGCCGCATAAGCATCCGGCTCGTCATGGGCGTAGCGATATTCGTCGCCGTAGCCCAACTCTTTCATCAGCTTGGTCGGCGCATTACGCAGGTGCAGCGGTACTTCCTGCGAGCCATGCTCAGCGGCATCGCGCATGGCCGCTTTGAAAGCGTTGTACACCGCATTACTCTTCGGCGCGCAGGCCAGGTAAACAATCGCCTGCGCCACGGCCAGCTCACCTTCTGGGCTGCCGAGGCGCTCCTGCACATCCCAGGCATTCAGGCACAGAGTCAGTGCGCGCGGATCGGCATTACCGATGTCCTCACTGGCCATACGCACCACCCGGCGGGCGATATACAGCGGATCACAGCCGCCATCGAGCATGCGAGCAAACCAATACAGCGCGCCGTCCGGGCTGGAGCCGCGCACCGATTTGTGCAGCGCCGATATCTGGTCGTAAAAGGCTTCGCCGCCCTTGTCGAAACGCCGGCGAGTGTCACCTAGCAGGTTGAGCAGCAGCTCACTACCAATCTCGCTGCCGTCTTCGGCCAGGTCGGCGGCGTTTTCCAAAAAATTGAGTAACCGCCGACCATCGCCGTCGGCCGCAGCCTGAAGAATTTTGAAACTCTCCTCGGGCAGGCTCAACTGGCGCTCACCCAGACCTTTTGGGTCACTCAAGGCGCGCTCAACCAGCTTGCGCAGCGCACTTTCATCCAGGCTTTTCAGCACATAAACGCGGGCCCGTGAGAGCAAAGCGTTGTTCAGCTCGAACGAGGGATTTTCCGTGGTAGCACCGATAAAAATCAGGGTGCCGTCTTCCACGTAGGGCAGGAAGGCATCCTGCTGCGACTTGTTGAAACGGTGGACTTCATCGACAAACAGAATGGTCTGGCGGCCATATTGCGCGGCGTGTTGCTGTGCCACTTCGACGGCCTGGCGAATTTCCTTGACCCCGGAGAGCACGGCGGAAATCGTCTCGAAGTGTGCGTCGGAAACCTGAGCCAAGAGCCGCGCAAGGGTGGTTTTGCCGACGCCCGGAGGCCCCCAGAAAATCATCGAATGCAGCGCGCCCTGCTCCAGCGCTTCACGCAGAGGTTTGCCGCGTGCCAGCAAGTGCTCCTGGCCGACGTACTCATCCAGGCTGGCTGCACGCAGTCGGGCAGCCAGGGGTTGAGCGATGGGAGCTTTGCGAAACAGGTCCATGACTGCGCTAAACGCCTCTGCTTTTGAGCTTTCTACTCTTGAATTACGTCCGCGCCGGCCGGGACCTCAAAAGTGAACTGTGCATCGTCCTGGGGTTCATTCATCTTCACGTTGAGAAAAAGAATGTTAGTGCGCTGACCGATGCTATCGATCAACTGCATATCGTTGAGCACCTTGTTGCGAAACGACAACCGCAGGCTGTCAAACAGGGTGTCCTTGGATTTCGGCTTAAGGATGAAATCGACCACATCGCCACTTTCTTTGTGGCTGATTTCGAAGTTCTCGCGGATTTTCGACACATCACCCGAAAGCAACAATGCTGGGGTGTGAGTCAGGCGTTGGTCGAGAGTCTGGATGGTGACTTGCTGGAGATCCGGATCATACAGCCAGACCTTCTCACCGTTGGAGACCAGTAATTGCTCCATAGGGGCATCAGTATGCCAGCGAAATAAACCCGGCCGTTTGAGCGAGAGCTGGCCGGCGGTTTCCTGGAGCTGGGTACCGCTGCCGTCCAGCGTCAGCTGGGAAAAACGCGCAGTAATGGTTTGGGCTTGGTTGAGCAGCACGGTCAAGCGCTGCACCGCGACTTCATCGTCGGCCATGGCGGCAACACTGGTAACACTCAAAATGGTCAGCAACAGCATGCGAATCAGGCGCATGGGACTCCTTATCAATTAGGGCGAGGTATTAATCGCGAACAGGGCTTGGTGCTATGACCTCGCGAGAGCCATTGGTGTTCATTGAGGTGACCACACCGGCCATTTCCATGGCTTCGATCATCCGAGCAGCTCGGTTGTAGCCAATTTTTAATTTACGCTGGACAGCGGAAATAGAGGCGCGGCGACTTTCTAAGACAAAATTGACCGCCTCATCGTAGAGCGCGTCCGTCTCGCTGTCGTCACCACCCTCGCCGCTGCCTCCGTCAAAACCGCTACCGGCCTCTTCAGCACCATTAAGGATTTCTTCGATGTAGTCAGGCGTGCCGCGCTGCTTCCAGGCTTCAACTACGCGATGAACCTCTTCATCAGAAACAAAGGCACCGTGCACACGGATCGGTAGACTGGTGCCCGGCGGCATATAGAGCATGTCACCATGCCCCAGCAACTGCTCAGCCCCACCCTGGTCAATGATGGTGCGCGAATCGATCTTGCTCGACACCTGAAAAGCCATGCGTGTCGGGATGTTGGCTTTAATCAGGCCGGTGATTACATCCACCGACGGCCGCTGGGTTGCAAGAATCAGGTGGATCCCGGCGGCACGCGCCTTCTGTGCGATGCGCGCAATGAGCTCTTCGACCTTCTTGCCAACAATCATCATCATGTCGGCAAACTCGTCGACCACCACCACGATGGTTGGCAGGGTTTTCAGCAACGGCGCCTCGTCGTGCATGCTTTCGCGCTTATACAGCGGGTCAGACAGCGGCTCACCTGCCTCAATGGCATCTTTGACCTTGCGGTTGAAACCGGCCAGGTTACGCACGCCCATCTTCGACATCAGCTTGTAGCGGCGTTCCATTTCAGCCACCGACCAACGCAAGGCGTTGGCGGCTTCTTTCATGTCGGTCACCACCGGGCACAACAGGTGCGGAATACCTTCATAAATCGACAGTTCGAGCATTTTCGGGTCGATCATGATCAAGCGCGCCTCTTCCGGCGTGGACTTGAACAAAATCGACAGGATCATCGCGTTGACCCCAACCGACTTACCGGAACCCGTGGTGCCCGCCACCAGCAAGTGTGGCATCCGCGCCAAGTCGGTAATAATTGGTTTGCCGGCAATGTCGTGGCCCAGCGCCAAGGTCACGGGGGATTTGGCATCGTCATACTCAGGGGATGACAGCACCTCGGAAAAACGTACGATCTGACGATCTTCGTTGGGTATCTCGATACCGACCGTGGTTTTACCTGGGATCACTTCAACCACACGCACACTGGTCACAGCGAGCGAGCGAGCCAGGTCTTTGGCCAAATTGGAAATACGGCTGACCTTGACCCCGGCCGCCGGTTGAATCTCGTAACGGGTAATCACCGGGCCAGGATGGATCGAGTCAACCGACACCTCGACACCAAACTCCTTGAGTTTTATTTCCAGCAGGTGGCCAACCGCAGCCAACGACTCTGGGGAATAGGCGACTTTCTTGACCTCTGCCGGATCAAGGATAGAGATAGGAGGCAGTGTGCCTTCGATAGCACTGTCAACGAATAGCGGCACTTGCTTTTCTTTCTGCACGCGCTTGCTAGATTCCGCCGCTTTCGGCGCTGCCGGTGGCGTGATGACAGGCGCTGGGCGATTAACTCGCTCCGTCATATGTTTGCTCAGCGCATCTTCACGCTCGATCAGTCGTTCCTTGACCTTGGCCTGCTCGCGGCGATTAAGCACGATCGGCGCTGATACCTCGCTGACTCGCTCATCGACCTCACGCAGTTGTGCCACCAGCTGCTTGCGCTCCGCACGCGCGCTCCACCAACGGTTAGCCAACCCCTGGATCAGTTCAAACAGATCCAGCGTGATCTTGCCAGTCAGGTCCATCACCTTGAACCAGGAAAGGTCGGTAAACACTGTCAAACCAAACAGGAACAACGCAATCAGTAACAGCGTGCTGCCCTGCACATTTAGTGCGTTGATCGCCAATTGGCCGAGGCTTTCCCCCAGCGCACCGCCCGCAGAGGCCGGCATGCTGGCGCTGGCATGAAAATGGATGTAAGCCAACGCCGCGCCCGACAGCACTAAAAACACCAGACCAATCAGCCGCCAGGAGAATAACCAACCGCTCCATTGCCAAGGCTGATGCCGGGCACGGAAAACTTGGAAGGTTTTAACCGCCAGCAGTAACGGGAATAGATAGGCGAAGTAGCCCAACGCCATAAACAGGATGTCGGCAAACCAGGCACCGGCGCGGCCGGCGGCGTTCTGTACCTGCTCGACATTGCTGGTGTGAGTCCAGCCTGGATCGGCCGCATCGTAAGTGAGCAGAGCCATCCATAAGTAAAGGCAAAGTGCACCCAGGCCAATCAAAGCGCCTTCTTTCAGTCGATAAGGCAGCTGCTGGCGCCAGAGAGGTGCTTGTGCGGTTGGGCTAGATTTCTTCAAAACGCATCTGTTCCTGCGCCACAGGCGCCGAATAATTGGTTAACGGCAAAAGATGCAGCGATTGTACGGGTTTGGCCAAACGATACCAGGCCGAACTGTATGAATAAACAGCCTTATGCTTGACTCCCGCTCTTTACCCGCTTCGGTGTAGCATATCCGCCAACATCTTCCGTGCTGCTCAATTGGAGCATGCATTCTCTTTTGTGACAAAGGCTTATGAGGTGTTTTTATGAGCGAAGTCAAGCATTCACGCTTGATCATCCTGGGCTCCGGCCCTGCCGGTTATAGCGCTGCCGTTTACGCTGCCCGCGCCAACCTCAAGCCCGTGATCATTACCGGCATCCAACCCGGAGGTCAGCTGACGACCACCACTGAAGTGGATAACTGGCCGGGCGACGTTGAAGGCCTGACCGGCCCAGCGCTGATGGAACGTATGCAAAAGCATGCCGAGCGCTTTGAAACCGAGATCGTCTACGACCACATTCATACTGCTGAGCTGCAGTCACGCCCCTTCACACTGCAAGGCGACAGTGCCACCTACACCTGTGATGCGCTGATTATCGCCACGGGTGCATCGGCTCAATACCTAGGCCTGCCGTCGGAAGAAGCATTTGCCGGCAAGGGTGTGTCGGCGTGCGCCACCTGCGATGGCTTCTTCTATCGCAACCAGGTCGTTGCAGTGATTGGCGGCGGCAACACCGCAGTCGAAGAAGCGTTGTATCTGTCGAATATCGCCAAGGAAGTTCACCTAGTACACCGTCGCGACAAGCTGCGCGCGGAGAAAATTCTTCAGGACAAGCTGTTCGACAAAGCTGCCAATGGTAACGTCGTACTGCATTGGAACCACTCACTGGAAGAAGTGCTGGGCGATAACACCGGGGTCACCGGAGCACGCCTGAAGGATGCGCAGACCGGCGTAACCACGGACCTGCCACTCGCGGGTGTATTTATCGCCATTGGTCACAAACCCAATACCGATTTGTTCCACGGTCAACTGGAAATGCGTGATGGCTACCTGTTGATCAAAGGTGGCAATGAAGGCAATGCGACAGCCACCAGCATTGAAGGTGTATTCGCCGCTGGCGACGTAGCCGACCATGTCTATCGACAAGCCATCACCTCGGCAGGGGCCGGCTGTATGGCTGCGCTGGATGTCGAGAAGTTCCTCGACGACAATTGATCCATCCAGGGGCGGACATACAGTCCGCCCTGCCCTCTTCTCGATTCAACCCCGGCTCTGCGCATGCTCACATGGCTGCAACGCGACTCACTGGACTTCCCTCCCCTCAATAAAGCGCTGCGTGAGCCCAACGGCCTGCTGGCCGCTGGTGGTGACTTACGCCCCGAGCGTTTAATCCAAGCTTATCGTCATGGCTGTTTCCCCTGGTTTCAGGATGGTCAGCCGATCCTATGGTGGTCGCCCGATCCACGTACGGTTCTACTTCCTGATGCGCTGCATATCTCACGCAGCCTAGCCAAGGTGCTGCGCCAGGGACGATACCAAGTGACCTTTGATCAGGCTTTTTCCGCGGTCATTTGCGCCTGCGCAGCACCGCGCAGCTATGCGACTGAGACTTGGATCACCAGCCCGATGCAGGAGGCTTACCTGGCGCTGCATGAGCGTGGCGTGGCGCATTCAGTCGAAGTCTGGCGTGACAACGAACTGGTTGGCGGCCTTTATGGCCTGGCAATGGGGCAGCTATTTTTTGGTGAGTCGATGTTTAGTCGTGCGGACAATGCGTCTAAGGTGGGGTTTGTCACGCTGATTGAGCGTTTGCGAGCATGGGGCTTTGTTCTGATTGATTGCCAGATGCCGACCGAACACTTGCTTAGCCTCGGGGCCCAGACAATTTCACGCGCTGAGTTCTCTCGCTACCTGAGCATTCATCTTGATCAGCCCAGCCAGGCTGACTGGACCGTCTAGGCGGAGTTTGTCAGCCTGGCTTACACTGGGATGAAGACTGATTCCGAGAGTCGATAATGACTGAGCTGGCCCGCTTGAAGTTTTATGCCACTCAACCGCATACCTGCAGCTACCTGCCCGATGAACAAGCCACAACCCTGTTCCTCGACCCCAGTCAGCCCATGGATGCGGATGTTTACGCTGAATTATCGGAAATGGGCTTTCGCCGCAGCGGCGACCACCTCTATCGCCCCCATTGCCAGCGCTGCACCGCCTGTGTACCTGCGCGCATACCTGTGGGGCAGTTCAGCCCCAATCGCCAGCAAAGACGCATTTTCAAACGCAACCAGGGTATCCAGGTGCGCCTGGTGCGCCCGGCATTTACCGAAGAATATTACGCGCTGTACGTTCGCTACATTGAGCAGCGGCATGCCGATGGCGATATGTACCCGCCCAACCGCGAGCAATTCGCAACATTTTTAGTGCGCGATCTAGCTTTTTCGCGCTTCTATGAGTTCCGCCACAACAACCGCCTCCTCGCAATTGCCGTGACTGATGTACTGCCCAATGGGTTGTCCGCGGTCTACACGTTTTATGAGCCAAGCGAGGAACGGCGCAGCCTGGGGCGCTTTGCCATCCTCTGGCAAATTGCTGAAGCGACGCGTCTCGGGCTGCATGCTGTCTATCTGGGCTACTGGATCAAGAACTGCCGCAAGATGAGTTATAAGACTCAATACCGCCCCATAGAGCTGTTCGTCAATCAACGTTGGGTCAGTCTTAACTGAAGCCCTTGGCGCAAACCTCAAAATTCGGGCACAATGCACGCCGCTTTTGCCTGGCGCCAGTTGCACCGGGCCATTCATTGGATACCGAGGGCTTTACTGCATGTCGAAAGAAGACAGCTTCGAAATGGAAGGCACTGTCGTCGACACCCTGCCCAACACCATGTTCCGTGTGGAGTTGGAAAATGGGCACGTCGTTACTGCGCACATCTCCGGAAAGATGCGCAAAAATTACATCCGCATTCTGACTGGCGACAAAGTTCGTGTTGAGCTTACGCCTTATGACTTGAGCAAAGGTCGCATTACGTATCGCGCCCGTTAACAGGCCTGTGAAAACTTAGTTTTCCGGCATCTGTTACACCAAGCTCCAGTAAAAACGCCCGGCATTGCCGGGCGTTTTTGTGGGCGTAAGAAAACTACACTTAGGCCATTTCTGCCGTGGTTTCGAAATCAAAGGTCAACTCACCACCTTCGATATCGATGTGCACCACACCACCATGCTCAGCCAGCTCACCAAACAGGATTTCTTCCGCCAATGGACGCTTGATCTTATCTTGGATCAAGCGCGCCATAGGCCGAGCGCCCATTTGTACGTCATAACCACTTTCTGCCAACCAGCTGCGCGCTGCATCGCTGACCTCCAGCGTGACGCGCTTATCCTCGAGCTGCGCCTGCAGTTCGGTGAGGAACTTGTCGACGATGCTCTTGATCACCTCATGGCTCAGGCGGCCGAACTGAATAATGGTATCCAGACGGTTGCGGAACTCCGGCGTGAAGCTCTTCTTGATTGCCTCCATGGCATCGGACGAGTGGTCCTGATGGGTGAAGCCAATGGATGCGCGCGCCGCCACTTCAGCGCCGGCGTTGGTGGTCATGATCACAATCACGTTACGGAAGTCCGCCTTGCGGCCGTTGTTATCGGTCAGGGTGCCATGATCCATAACCTGCAACAGCAAGTTAAAGACTTCCGGGTGAGCCTTTTCGATCTCATCGAGCAGCAGCACGCAATGCGGTGTTTTGGTAATTGCCTCAGTTAATAAACCGCCCTGATCAAAGCCGACATAGCCTGGCGGTGCACCGATCAGGCGCGACACAGTGTGTCGCTCCATATATTCGGACATGTCAAAGCGAATCAGCTCAACGCCCAAGGCCTTGGCCAACTGGCGTGCAGCTTCGGTCTTGCCGACTCCAGTGGGCCCGGCGAACAGGAAAGAGCCTACAGGCTTGTCAGGCGCTTTAAGCCCTGCGCGCGACAGCTTGATTGCGGTCGACAGCGAATCAATTGCGGCATCCTGACCAAACACCGTGAGCTTAAGGTCACGCTCAAGGCTACGCAGCAGCTCTTTATCCGAACTGCTGACGCGCTTAGGGGGAATACGGGCAATTTTCGCCACGATATCTTCAACCTGCGCCACATCGATACGGGTCAAACGCTTATCCAGAGGCTGCAAGCGCTGATAGGCACCCGCTTCGTCAATCACATCGATGGCCTTGTCTGGCATATGCCGGTCATTGATATAGCGCGAGGCCAGTTCGGCAGCTGCGCGCAACGCCTCATCGCTGTACTCAATGCTGTGGTGCTGCTCAAAGCGGCTTCTCAACCCACGCAGGATACCGATGGTGTCTTCGACTGAGGGCTCAACCACATCAACTTTCTGGAAGCGTCGCGCCAGAGCCCGATCTTTCTCAAAGATGCCGCGAAACTCTTGGAAGGTCGTCGAGCCGATGCAGCGAATTTCACCCGAGGACAACATAGGTTTTAGCAGGTTGGACGCATCCATAACCCCGCCAGACGCAGCACCCGCACCAATGATCGTGTGGATTTCATCAATAAATAAAATGGCATGAGGACGTTTGCGCAACTCATTGAGCAGAGCTTTCAAGCGCTTCTCGAAATCGCCCCGGTACTTAGTGCCCGCCAGCAATGCGCCAAGATCCAGTGAGTAGACCACGCTATCCGCCAGCAGATCAGGCACCTGGTTGTCGACAATGCGCTTGGCTAAACCTTCGGCGATAGCGGTTTTACCAACCCCAGCTTCGCCAACCAGCAGCGGGTTATTCTTGCGTCGACGCGCGAGAATCTGCGCCACGCGCTCAACCTCAAGCTCACGACCTACCAACGGATCAATACGTCCTTGGCGAGCTAGCTCATTCAGGTTGCTGGCATAGGCATCCAACGGATTGCTGGAGCTAGCAGACTCACCACCCTCCTCATCCTGCATTTCCTGCTCGGCTTCGGAGTGACCACCGTGACCCGGCACCTTGGAAATGCCGTGCGCAATAAAATTGACTACATCAATGCGCGCAACACTTTGCTGTTTAAGCAGAAACACAGCCTGGCTTTCTTGTTCACTGAAAATCGCAACCAGAACATTGGCGCCAGTCACTTCACGCTTGCCAGAACTCTGTACGTGAAACACTGCGCGCTGCAGAACACGCTGAAAGCCCAGCGTAGGCTGGGTCTCGCGTTCTTCATCATGCTGAGGGATCAGCGGCGTGGTGGAGTCTATAAACTCCTGCAGATCATTCCGCAGTTTGTCCAGGTTGGACCCGCACGCGCGCAATACACTCGCGGCAGCCTCATTATCCAACAGGGCCAGCAGCAAGTGCTCAACCGTCATAAATTCATGACGCTTGGTACGAGCCTCCTTGAAAGCCAGATTGAGGGTGACTTCGAGCTCTCGATTTAACATAGCTTCACCTCATGCCCAAGTGGCCGGCGTTAACCGTCCTTCTCTATTTCACAGAGTAGCGGATGCTGGCTCTCTCTCGCATATTGATTCACCTGTGTCGCTTTGGTTTCAGCAATATCGCGGGTAAACACTCCACACACTGCCCGCCCTTCTGTATGGACGGCCAGCATGACTTTGGTCGCCATTTCTCGATTCAGGCTAAAAAACACCTCGAGAATCTCGACCACAAAATCCATTGGTGTGTAGTCATCATTAAACAAGATCACTTTATACATAGGAGGAGCCTGCAGAGCGGGCTTGGATTCCTGAACGGCTAAGCCGAAGGAATCGTCCTCATGCTCTGCCGGGCGATCCTGATTGAATGTTAGTCGAATCTGGCTACGTGCATGCATGCTGAAAGCTTCGTTGATGGGCGAATAGTCTGTGCTAGACAGAGTTTGAACGGCTTCTCAGCCAGTTACAGCATTGCCTTGACTATCGGCAAAACGGTGTTACAAACAATGAATACCCAGTGTGGGTATTAAGGGGTTTCACAGCTTTGCGGGCTCACGTCAAGCAATGCGTGAAATTGAAGTGGATGATACTCCAGTGATGGAGTCCTTTGCAGAGGGATATCAGCATGGTTAGCGGTAAGGTCAAGTGGTTCAACAACGCCAAAGGCTATGGATTCATCCTGGCCGATGGTCGAGATGAGGACCTGTTCGCCCACTACTCGGCTATCCAGATGGACGGCTATAAAACGCTGAAGGCTGGCCAGCCGGTGAGCTTCGATATTATTCAAGGTCCAAAAGGACTCCACGCCGTAAACATCAGCGCGGCGATTGCCGCCAGTGAAGCGCCCACTGCTATCAAGCAGCACCAGGATGCAACGGTTGAAGTCTGATTACCTGGGCAATTAATCGCCCACAAAAAAGGCCGGTCATTTGACCGGCCTTTCTTTTTGCATTGCCGCTTCGCTTACATGTGCGAAATCAGCGCATCACCAAACGCCGAGCAAGACAGGAGCTTAGCGCCGTCCATCAGTCGCTCGAAGTCATAGGTCACGGTTTTGGCCGAGATAGCGCCATTGGTGCCCTTGATGATCAGGTCAGCTGCTTCGACCCAACCCATATGACGCAGCATCATTTCAGCAGAAAGGATCAGTGAGCCTGGGTTCACCTGGTCCTTGCCCGCGTACTTAGGTGCAGTACCGTGAGTAGCCTCGAACATGGCAATGGTGTCGGACAGGTTCGCACCTGGCGCGATACCGATACCGCCCACTTCAGCCGCCAGGGCGTCAGACAGGTAGTCGCCATTGAGGTTCAGGGTGGCGATTACATCGTACTCAGCTGGACGCAGCAGGATCTGCTGCAGCATGGCGTCGGCAATGGCATCTTTGACAATAACGTTCTTGCCGGTTTTCGGATTCTTGAACTGCATCCAAGGACCGCCATCAAGCAGGGTTGCGCCAAACTCTTCGGCTGCAATCTCGTAGGCCCACTCTTTGAAGGCACCTTCGGTGAACTTCATGATGTTGCCTTTGTGCACGATGGTCAGCGAGTCGCGGTCGTTATCGACCACATACTGCAGAGCCTTGCGTGCCAGACGCTTAGTGCCTTCTTTGGAAACAGGCTTAACGCCGATACCGCAGTCTTGGTCGAAACGGATTTTAGTAACACCCATCTCTTCCTTGAGGAATTTGATGACCTTGATCGCCTCAGGCGAACCGGCTTTCCACTCGATACCGGCGTAGATGTCTTCCGAGTTCTCACGGAAGATGGTCATGTCGACGTCGCCAGGCTTTTTAACCGGGCTTGGTACGCCTTCGAACCAACGCACCGGGCGCAGGCAGACATACAGGTCGAGCTGCTGACGCAGAGCAACGTTCAGAGAACGAATGCCGCCGCCCACTGGAGTGGTCAACGGGCCTTTGATGGAAACGACGTAATCTTTGACCGCGTCCAGGGTTTCCTGAGGCAGCCACGTGTCTTGATCGTAAACCTGAGTGGCTTTTTCGCCCGCGTAAACTTCCATCCAGGAGATCTTGCGCTCGCCGCCGTAAGCTTTCTGTACGGCAGCATCAACGACTTTGATCATGACTGGGCTGATATCGATACCGATACCATCACCTTCAATAAAAGGGATGATTGGATTGTTCGGTACGTTCAGGGATGTATCGGCATTAACGGTGATTTTGTCACCGGTGGCTGGCACCTGGATCTTTTGGTATCCCATGCTGGACTCCGCTTTTTCGTGGTCAGGCATTCAGTCACGTAGATGACGTGCTGAATAGGTCTTTTTCGGTCTCGGAAGGCGATGCATTTTTGTAGTTTTTCTACAGAAAGTCACGCACTTTATCCATTGAAAACACTACATATACCGGCTATTACAGGTCTACGACTAGACCAAATCGACACCTTGTAGTCAAACTACAAGAGCGCTACACATTGCATCCATTAAAACGACTTGAGCCTAGCAGCTCGGCAAGCAATTGCTTTAGGTCATTCCCCGACCTAAATGGTCACGCCACAAACCCAAAAGACTCGAGGATGTCTGATGCGTTTTATCCCGCATGTAACTGTCGCAAGCATTATTGAGGATCAAGGACGCTTCCTATTGGTTGAAGAAATGGCCGATAACCGCGCCGTATTTAATCAGCCTGCCGGCCACTTGGAAGCCGACGAAAGTCTCATACAAGCCGCACTGCGTGAAACCCTTGAAGAAACCGGCTGGGATGTCGAGTTAACCGGTGTAACCGGCATCTACCTGTATACGGCTCCGAGCAATGGCATCACCTATCAACGGGTATGTTTCGCCGGCAAACCTCTGCAACAGCGCGCCAACCATCCTTTGGATGAGGGCATCATCGGCCCGCGCTGGCTGACCCGCGACGAACTGGCCGCGCAGCCCGAGCGCTGGCGTAGCGAATTGGTGTTGCGTTGTATTGATGACTACCTGAGTGGCGAGTGTTTTCCGTTGTCCCTGATCCGCGATTAACGGCCGAGCGCACCGGCCTGCTAGAATCGCCCTCTTTTCCAAGCCGTGTCCCGTATTCTCATGCATGAGCCAAGCACCCAGCGCGTCATCGTCGGCATGTCCGGCGGCGTAGACTCCTCCGTTTCAGCCCTCCTGTTGCTTGAGCAGGGTTATCAGGTCGAAGGCCTGTTCATGAAAAACTGGGACGAGGATGACGGCACCGACTATTGCACGGCCATGGATGACCTGGCCGATGCTCAGGCGGTGTGCGATAAAATTGGCATTAAGCTGCACACCGCCAACTTCGCCGCCGAGTACTGGGACAACGTGTTCGAGCATTTCCTGGCGGAGTACAAAGCCGGGCGCACGCCGAATCCGGACATTCTGTGTAACCGTGAGATCAAGTTCAAAGCCTTCCTCGACTACGCCTTGATGCTCGGTGCAGACCTCATCGCCACCGGCCATTACGTGCGCCGCCGTGACGTCGACGGGCGCACCGAACTGCTCAAGGGCCTTGATCCGAATAAAGATCAGAGCTACTTCCTCCACGCCGTTGGCGGCGAGCAGATTGCAAAAACATTGTTCCCGGTCGGTGAGCTGGAAAAACCAGCGGTGCGCGCGATTGCCGAGAAATACGAGCTGGCCACGGCTAAGAAGAAAGACTCCACCGGCATCTGCTTTATCGGCGAGCGCCGTTTCAGCGACTTCCTCAAGCAGTACCTGCCTGCTCAGCCGGGCAATATCGAAACCACAAACGGCGAAGTTATTGGCCGCCACCATGGCTTGATGTATCACACCATGGGCCAGCGGCAGGGCTTGGGCATTGGCGGCTTGAAAGATGCCAGCGACGAGCCTTGGTATGTCTTGCACAAAGACCTTGAGCGCAACGTATTGGTGGTCGGCCAGGGTAATGAGCATCCTTGGTTGTTCAGCCGCGCCCTGATCGCCTCGGAAATTTACTGGGTCAACCCGATTGATCTGAGTGCTCCACGCCAGCTGACAGCCAAGGTGCGCTATCGACAGGCTGACCAGCATTGCACGCTGGAGCAAACCGCCACTGGCTACCGCGCCACCTTCGTTGAACCGCAGCGCGCCGTCACCCCAGGCCAATCTGTGGTGTTTTACGACGGTGAAATCTGCCTCGGTGGTGGCGTAATTGAAGTGGCCGAGCCTTGGACCAAGCGGGATCAACGCCCATGAGCCCGATTCAGGAACAATTAATTGCACTCGGCGCGGTGTTTGAATCGGCGGTGTTAGTCGACAAACTGGCGCGAACGGGTCAAGTGAGTGAGCCTGCGGTGGCGTGCCTGATCAACAGCCTGTTGGTGCGCGATCCGAAAAGCACGCTGGATGTATACGGCGGCGATGACCTCAATCTGCGTGACGGCTACCGCGCACTGGTGAGTGCCTTGGAACGCGACCCAGGCAGCCTGCAGAGAGACCCGTTACGCTACGCACTGGCTTTGACCTCACTGGAGCGTCAACTGAACAAGCGCGACGATATGCTCCAGGTGATGGGCAGCCGCCTCGACCAGGTTCAACAACAGGTCGAACACTTCGGCCCGACCCATGAGAACGTGATTGCCAACTGCGGCAGCCTGTATCAGGACACTATCAGCACCTTCCGTCAGCGTATTCAGGTGCAAGGCGATATGCGCCACCTGCAGCAGGCCAACAACGCAGCGAAGATTCGCGCACTGCTCCTTGCTGGCATTCGCTCTGCACGCCTGTGGCGCCAACTGGGTGGTCACCGCTGGCAGATGTTATTCAGTCGAAGCAAGCTGCTCAAAGAGCTTTACCCACTACTGCGGGGCTGAGCCATGACCACGCGCTCGGTCAAACCCCTGCACGGTGCAGCATTGCTGGCGCTCTCTGCGCTGCTGTTTTCGTTGATGGGGGTTGGCATCCGCGAAGTCTCAGCCAGCGTCAACAACGAGTCGGTGGTGTTCTTTCGCAACCTGGTTGGCGTGCTGTTCTTTCTGCCGCTGATCCTGCTCAGGGGCGTGCAGCCGCTGAAGACCACACGCGTGAAGTCGCACATGTGGCGCACCACCTATGGCCTGGCAGCGATGTACTGCTTCTTTTACGCCATTGCCCACCTGCCTTTGGCCGACGCCATGCTGTTCACCTACTCAGCTCCGCTTTTTACCCCGCTGATTGCCTGGTGGTGGCTAAAAGAGCCACTGAGCAAGCGCATGCTAAGTACCAGCGCTATCGGCCTGGTCGGCGTGCTGCTGGTGGCCAAGCCATCGGCGGCGCTGCTCGACAGCCAGGCGTTGATTGGCCTCGCAGCCAGCGTGATGGCTGCTTTTGCCTTTGTCTCAATTAGAGAAATGAGCGATACCGAGCCGGCGTATCGAATCGTGTTCTATTTCTCCATGTTCAGCGCCCTGATCTCGGCCATTCCCATGGCGTGGGCTTGGCAGCCTATGACGCAACATGAGTTGGGGCTGTTGTTGGTGATCGGCCTGCTGGCTACCGCCAGCCAGATCATTATGTCCAAGGCCTACGGCCTGGCGCCGCCGGGTTTAATAGGGCCTTTTGCCTACTTGGCGATTGTATTTGCCGGGCTGATTGCCTGGCTGCGCTGGGGAGAAACCCCTGACCTGACCTCACTGTTAGGCGCTGCACTGATTTTCAGCGCCAGCCTGTTTTCCATTACACGAAGCAAGCGCAGCTGAACGGTAGCAAGCAAGCACAATTCAGCCACCGATTTCATGTATGATACGCGCCCTTTTCAATGCCCGATTGTCCGAGAACGCCTCCCATGCAGCTTTCTTCGCTCACCGCGGTTTCCCCCGTTGATGGCCGTTACGCCGGCAAAACCAGCGCTCTGCGCCCAATTTTCAGCGAATACGGCTTAATCCGTTTTCGCGTCATGGTTGAAGTGCGCTGGCTACAACGCCTCGCCGCCCATGAAGGTGTTACAGAAGTTGCGCCCTTCTCCGCCGAAGCTCAGGCCATCTTGAATGAGCTGGCGGAGAACTTCGCCGTCGAGCACGCCGAGCGCGTCAAAGAAATCGAGCGCACCACCAACCACGACGTTAAAGCCGTGGAGTACCTGCTCAAGGAACAAGCGGCCAAGCTGCCTGAGCTGGACAAGGTCAGCGAGTTCATCCACTTCGCCTGCACCAGTGAGGACATCAACAACCTGTCCCACGCCCTGATGCTGCGCGCCGGCCGTGATGACGTACTGCTGCCGCTAATGCGTCAAACTGCCGAAGCGATCCGCGAGCTGGCGATCAAATTCGCCGACGTACCGATGCTCTCGCGCACCCACGGCCAGCCGGCTTCGCCGACTACCCTGGGTAAAGAACTGGCCAACGTGGTTTACCGCCTAGAGCGGCAAATCGCTCAAGTTGCAGCCGTTCCGCTGCTCGGCAAAATCAACGGCGCAGTGGGCAACTACAACGCCCACCTGTCGGCTTACCCACAGATCGACTGGGAGGCCAACGCCAAGCAGTTCATCGAAGGTGACCTGGGCTTGCAGTTCAACCCCTACACCACGCAGATCGAACCGCACGACTACATCGCCGAGCTGTTCGATGGCATCGCACGCTTCAACACCATCCTGATCGACTTCGACCGCGACATCTGGGGCTATATCTCCCTGGGCTATTTCAAACAGCGCACCATCGCGGGAGAAATCGGCTCCTCGACCATGCCGCACAAGGTCAACCCGATCGACTTCGAGAACTCCGAAGGCAACCTGGGTATCGCCAACGCACTGTTCCAGCACCTGGCCAGCAAGCTGCCGATTTCGCGCTGGCAGCGCGACCTGACCGACTCCACCGTGCTGCGTAACCTGGGTGTTGGTTTTGCTCACAGCGTGATTGCTTATGAAGCCAGCCTCAAAGGCATTAGCAAGTTGGAGCTGAACGAAGCGCGCATTGCCGCTGATCTGGATGCCTGCTGGGAAGTGCTCGCCGAGCCGATCCAGACCGTCATGCGTCGCTACGCCATCGAGAACCCCTACGAGAAGCTCAAAGAGCTGACCCGTGGCAAAGGCATTAGCCCAGAAGCGCTGCAAACCTTTATTGACGGCTTGGACATGCCCGCCGCCGCCAAGGCCGAGCTCAAGCTACTGACCCCGGCCAACTACATTGGCAACGCGGTCGCCCAGGCCAAGCGTATCTAAACGGTAACAGCCACCCAGACGCCCGGCTGCGCCGGGCGTTTTTATTTATGGGTATTTATTTATTTCAAGGGCTTAGCGATGAATCCTGATACTCCGCTACAACTGCTGGGTGGTATTACCGCGCGCGAGTTCATGCGCGATTACTGGCAGAAAAAACCCTTGCTGGTGCGCCAGGCCATTCCCGGTTTCGAGAGCCCGATTTCCCCTGATGAGCTGGCAGGCCTGGCCCTCGAAGAAGAGATCGAATCACGCTTGGTCATCGAACATGGTGAACGCCCTTGGGAACTGCGTCGCGGCCCGTTCGCCGAAGACGCCTTCGCCGAGCTGCCAGAGCGTGACTGGACCTTGCTGGTGCAGGCCGTCGACCAGTTCGTACCGGAAGTCGCCGAACTGCTGGAAGAGTTCAAATTTCTGCCCAAGTGGCGCATTGACGATGTGATGGTCAGCTTCGCCGCACCGGGCGGCGGCGTGGGCCCGCATTTCGATAATTACGATGTATTCCTGCTGCAAGGTTTCGGCTCGCGCCGCTGGCAGATTGGCCAAATGTGCGACTCCGACAGCCCGACGCTGCAACACGCGGATCTAAAGATCCTCGCCGAATTCGTTAAAACTGAAGAATGGGTTCTGGAACCTGGCGACATGCTCTACCTGCCGCCGCTTCTGGCCCACTGTGGTACCGCTGAGGATGACTGTATGACGTATTCCGTAGGCTTCCGTGCGCCAAGCGCCGCTGAAGTTCTGACCCATTTCACCGACTTTCTCGGCCAGTTTCTGCCCGATGAAGAACGCTACAGCGACGCCGACGCGCAGCCAACCAGCGACCCGACGCAGATCCAGCGTGATTCGCTGGACCGCCTCAAAGCCCTGCTCACCGAACACATGAGCGATGAGCGCCTGCTGATGACCTGGTTCGGCCAGTTTATGACCGAGCCGCGTTACCCGGAGCTGATCGCCGGCACCGAAATTGATGAAGATAACCTCCTTGCAAGCCTGGAGGACGGCGCCGTTTTGATCCGCAACCCCAGCGCGCGCCTGGCCTGGTCTGAAGTGGGGGAAGACCTGGTGTTATTTGCCAGCGGCCAAAGCCGTCTGCTGTCAGCCAGCCTGCGTGAATTGTTGAAGCTGGTCTGCGCGGCGGATGCCCTGCACATCGACAACCTCGGTCCATGGCTCGCGGATGACGAAGGGCGTAACCTAGTGGTTGAACTGGTCAAGCAAGGCAGCCTGGAGTTTGCTGATGAGTGAGATACACGTTCGCCTGGCCGACTGGCAGAAGGACAACGCTGACCTGCGACGCATTCGTGAAACCGTGTTTATCGCGGAACAAGCGGTGCCGCCGGAACTCGAATGGGATGCCGAGGACGCTGATGCTGTGCATTTTCTTGCATTGGAAGGCGACTACCCGATCGGCACCGCGCGCCTGTTGCCCGATGGGCATATCGGCCGGGTATCGGTACTCAAGGACTGGCGCGGTTTGAATGTAGGTGTCGCGCTGATCCAGGCGGTGATCGCAGAAGCGGAAAAACGCAACCTGACCCAGCAAATGCTCAGCGCCCAGGTGCAGGCTACCGCCTTTTATGAAAAGCTCGGGTTTGCCATCGTCAGCGGGGAATACCTGGACGCCGGCATCCCCCATGTGGACATGGTGCGCAGCAGCGCCTAGAGGCTGAAATGAACGACGAAAACGCCCCGAGTGAACCCACCGAACGCCCTGAGCCCACCGAGCTTGCGGCCATCGAGTTCGAATCACCGGGGCGTTTTACTGTGCATAACCCTGGCAGCCCCGGCCCGGACAGCCCACGCGCCGAGCCAGCCCCATTCACGCTTGGCGCACACACGGCGCTGGAACGTTTTAGCCAGCCCGAACAGGCCCGCGCCCACGCGCTGGCGCTTATGCAGCAAGCGCAGCGCAGTTTGTGCATTTACAGCCACGACCTGGAGCCTTGGCTCTACCATCACAGCAGCGTACAAGACGCCTGCACCCAGTTTCTTCTGGCCAGCCCACGCAATCAGCTGCGTATTCTGCTGCGCGACCCTGGTCGGGCGGTTAAAGAAGGCCACCGCCTGCTCAGCCTTTCACGCCGACTGTCGAGCAACCTGAAGATCCGCAAGTTGCACCCCGACTACCCTAATGAGGAACTGGCGTTTCTGCTGGCCGATGACCGCGGCATGTTGTTGTTGCCCGAAATTGGCCAAACCAGCGGCTATGCCCTTTACCAAGACCCGGGCCGCAACCGCCAGCGCCGCGCACAATTTGATCAAGCCTGGGACACCAGCATCATCGACCCTGATTTACGGAGTTTTCTGCTATGAAGGTTCGCGCCCTGCTCGTCGCTACGCTGTTTAGTTACAGCCTGTTTGTCAGCGCCGCTACCGAGGTGATCCCGCTGAATTTCCGCACCTCAGATGAAGTGCTAGCTGTGGTGCAGTCAGTGCTTGGCCATGAGGGCAAGGTCAATGCTTATGGCAATCAGCTGATCGTCAATGCCGAACCGGCGAAGATTGCCGAGGTGCGTGCGCTGCTGCAGCAACTCGACACCGAGCCACGTCGACTGCTGATCAGCGTTGACACCAATGAATCGGGGTTTCAATCGGATCGTGGCTACCGTGTCGATGGCTCGATCAGCACCGGTGATGCTGAAGTGCAAATCGGCCAGGGCGAAATCAATGGCCGCGACCAAGTCCGTATTATCCGCCGTAACACCGACAGCCGCAGTGGCGGCACGCAGCAAGTGCAAGCCACTGAAGGTTATCCCGCGCTGATTCAGGTCGGCCAGAGCGTGCCGCTGACCACCCGTGGTCGCGATGCCTATGGCCAGCCCTACAGCAATACCCAGTATCGCAACGTCACCCGCGGCTTCTATGTAACGGCCAGCCTCAGTGGCGAGCGGGTGCATATCAGTATCAGCAGTAACAATGACCGTCTAAGCCAATCGCAGCCCGGTGCTATCGATGTGCAAAGCACTGATACGCGGGTCAGCGGGCGGCTCGGCGAATGGATCAGCATTGGCGGCGTCAGCGAACAGAGCCAAGGTGAACACGGTGATTTCCTGCAGCACCGCTCGACCCAGGGGCGCGAAGACATGAGCATGCGTGTCAAAGTCGATGTGGTGAACTGAGCCTGCCCATCGATTCACCCACTTGTCTGACGGTCGCCTAACCATTCATCGCTTTGCGCGAACGTACTGCGGCGTCCGAGCGAGTCTGTACCTGCGCGCCATCTAAGCCAGCCGCCGTAATACGCCGAATAGAGCCACAGAAGCTGACTTGCCAGTCGCCTATGGATTTATGTAGTAGTCACTCAAAAAGCACTACAAAATAATTGACGAACACTTTGAGCAGAGGCATCATGGCCCCGCTCCCGCTAATCAGAGGTGCTGAAAAGCCCTCCGAATCGTGCTCCAGCTTACCGTCAGAGCCGATTTGCGTTGTAAAGCCCACAAGGCCGTTCGATGAGATTGCGACTGGAACGAAGTTGTCCTGAGGGACGGGGAAGCGTTTAGCAACAGCGCGCATCACGCACAGCAAGTTGAGTCGTCCAACCGCATCTCTGATCCGGTAAACGCCAAATGATCCGCTCATTTGCAACAGCTGAAGCCCGCGAACTGTTTAGCTCGTCACCCTCCTCCCGGATCAATTCCGTCTCAAGTCGATGTCTCGGCGTTCTGCAGTTGGCTACAACAACCTCCAGCAACACAGGTTTCAGTGGGGGAAGTCGGTGCTCAACCAAACACATACTTTGAAGGATTGACCATGTCAGCTTATCAAAACGACATCAAAGCCGTTGCCGCCCTTAAAGCAGCTGCAGGCAGCAGCTGGAGCGCCATTGACCCTGAGTCCGTGGCCCGTATGCGCGCTCAGAACCGCTTCAAAACCGGTCTGGAAATCGCTCAGTACACTGCTGACATCATGCGCAAAGACATGGTCGAGTACGACGCTGACTCCTCCGTCTACACCCAGTCGCTGGGTTGCTGGCACGGCTTCATCGGTCAGCAGAAGCTGATTTCGATCAAGAAGCACCTGAAGACCACCAACAAGCGCTACCTCTACCTGTCGGGCTGGATGGTTGCTGCTCTGCGTTCGGATTTCGGTCCGCTGCCAGACCAGTCCATGCACGAGAAAACTTCGGTTTCCGGCCTGATCGAAGAGCTGTACACCTTCCTGCGCCAGGCTGATGCCCGCGAACTGGACCTGCTGTTCTCCGCTCTGGACGCTGCCCGCGCTGCTGGCGACAACGCCAAAGCCGCTGACCTGCAGAACCAGATCGACAACTACGAAACTCACGTAGTGCCAATCATCGCCGACATCGACGCTGGTTTCGGTAACCCAGAAGCCACCTATCTGTTGGCCAAGCGCATGATCGAAGCAGGCGCTTGCTGCATCCAGATCGAAAACCAGGTGTCTGACGAGAAGCAGTGCGGTCACCAGGACGGTAAAGTAACCGTTCCTCACGCCGACTTTATCGCCAAGATCAACGCCGTTCGTTACGCGTTCCTTGAGCTGGGCATCGACAACGGCGTGATCGTTGCTCGTACCGACTCCCTGGGTGCTGGCCTGACCAAGCAAATCGCCGTAACCAAAGAGCCGGGCGACCTGGGCGACCAGTACAACTCCTTCTTGGATTGCGAAGAAGTTTCCGCTGCCGACATGCAGAACGGCGACGTTGTGATCAACCGTGGCGGCAAGCTGCTGCGTCCTAAGCGTCTGCCTTCCAACCTGTTCCAGTTCCGTGCTGGCACCGGCGAAGCGCGCTGCGTACTGGACAGCATCACCTCGCTGCAGAACGGCGCTGACATGCTGTGGATCGAAACCGAGAAGCCACACGTCGGCCAGATCGCAGAAATGGTTAACGAAATCCGTAAAACCATCCCGAACGCCAAGCTGGTTTACAACAACAGCCCATCGTTCAACTGGACCCTGAACTTCCGTCAGCAGGCTTACGACAACCTCGTTGCCGCCGGTAAAGACGTTTCCGCCTACGACCGCGCCAAGCTGATGAGTGTTGATTATGACACCACCGAACTGGCTCAGATCGCTGACGAAAGCATCCGCACCTTCCAGCGCGACGCTTCTGCTCAGGCCGGTATCTTCCACCACCTGATCACCCTGCCGACCTACCACACCGCTGCGCTGTCTACCGACAACCTGGCCAAAGGTTACTTCGCAGACCAAGGCATGCTGGCCTACGTGAAAGGCGTTCAGCGCGAGGAGATCCGTCAAGGTATCGCCTGCGTTAAGCACCAGAACATGTCCGGCTCGGACCTTGGCGACGCGCACAAAGAGTACTTCGCTGGCGAAGCTGCTCTGAAAGCCGGCGGCAAGGACAACACCATGAACCAGTTCAGCTAAGAACCGGTTCACTCAACCGAGGCCACGATCAAGGTTGAGTGTGTTGAAGAGAAACCCCAGCAGAAATGCTGGGGTTTTTTTATGGCCTGCCATCCATAGCGGCCACCCTTCTGGCCGTCGCTGTGCGACGTTAAAAATGGCTCCTGACCATTTTTGCCTGAAATCGCATTTTTGAGTTTTGTGCGCGCTCGCACAGCGGCTGTCATGTTTACGTCAATTACCTTGGATAGGGTCAGGCACCCGTCGATTAATCCAAGGAGCCTGCATGAGCCACGATAATGACCACTCAGTACTGTTCGGCAATGGCGATGAATTGCCCAGCAATGCCTCCAGCAACCCGCATATCAATCAACTGATCGACGGCGTTGGCCGTCGGCAAGTGCTGGCCGCCGGGGCCGCGCTCGGTACCTTGGCGTTTCTCGGCAGTGTTATGCCCGGCGCTGCAGTGGCGGCAGAGCCCGCTGCCAAGGGTCTGGAAAAACTGCACTTTAAACCGCGCAGCAAACTGCCCTTCACGGCTATTGCGACCAACCGCTCAGACAGCATCAGTGTGCCGGCGGGTTACCGCGCGACACCCTTTATTCCCTGGGGTACGCCGATAACCGGTAACTACCCGGCTTACCTGAGCGATGGCAGCAACAGCGCCCAGGATCAGGCCGAACAATTAGGCATGCACCATGATGGCATGCACTTTTTTCCAATCGACGCGCAGCGCGGCGGCAAGAAAAGCGATCACGGATTGCTGGTACTCAACCACGAATACATTGATGCACCACTGCTGCACCCTGATGGCCCGACGCTGGTAGCCGGAAAACGCAGCAGCGCCGAGGAAGTACGCAAGGAAATCAACGCCCACGGCGTTTCAGTGGTGGAAGTACGCCGCGGCCTGAATGGCGAGTGGGCAGTGTTACCAAGCGCCAGAAATCGCCGCATTACCGGGGCTACACCCATGCAGATCAGCGGCCCGGCGCGCGGCCATGTGCTGCTGAAAACCCGTTACAGCCCGACAGGCACGGCAACACGCGGCACCCTGAACAATTGTTCCAACGGTTTTACCCCATGGGGTACCTACCTGACCTGCGAAGAAAATTGGGCCGGTTACTTTGCCAGCCGCGATGCTGACCTGCCGCGCGAATTAAACCGCTACGGCCTGCGTAGCAGCAGCCGCTACGGCTGGGATCACCTCAAGGGTGATGAGTTTGAGCGTTTCGATGCCACGCGTACCACCACCGCTGCCAGCGCGGACTATCGCAACGAGCCGAATCACTTTGGCTGGATTGTCGAAATTGATCCGTTCGCGCCAGAATCGGTGCCCGTCAAGCGCACGGCGCTCGGTCGCTTCGCCCACGAAGGCCTGGTGTTTGCCCCGGTAAAATCCGGTCGCCCAGTGGTGTGCTACTCCGGCGATGACTCGCAGAACGAGTACATCTATAAATACGTCAGCCGCGACAAGTACCGTCCCGGGCGCAGTAATGGCCGTTTGCTGGATGAAGGCACGCTGTATGTCGCGCGTTTCGATGCCAGCGGCAAGGGTGAATGGCTGGCGCTGGATATCAACGACAAGAAATTCCAGAAAGCTTGCATGGCCGCCGGGGTGAGTTTTGCCGACCAGGGCGAAGTGTTGATCAATACCCGTCTGGCCGCTGACGTAGTCGGTGCGACCAAGATGGACCGGCCGGAATGGGGGGCGGTCAATCCGGACAACGGCGAGGTGTATTTCACCCTGACCAACAACACTGCCCGGACCAGCGCCGATGCCGCCAACCCGCGCCCAGCTAACGCGTTCGGCCATATCATCCGTTGGCGTGAGCTGAGCAAGGATTACGCCGGCCGGCAGTTTGCCTGGAGCCTGTTTATGCTGGCCGGGCCTGAGACCGACAGCATCGGCCCGAATGGCAAACCGCTGACTGCCGATAACCGCCTGGCCAGCCCCGACGGGCTGTGGTTCGACGAAGAAGGCCGTCTGTGGATTCAGACCGACATGAGCGGCAGCCAACTGAGCAGTGGTCCCTTTGGCAACAACCAAATGTTGATTGCCGAGCCACGCACCGGTGAGCTGAAACGTTTTCTGGTGGGGCCTGTGGGCGCCGAGGTAACCGGCATCACCGCGACTCCGGACTTCCGCACGCTGTTCGTCAATATCCAGCACCCGGGCGAAGGCTCAACGGCGGCCAACCTGCTCAGCACCTGGCCCGATGGCCCCGCTCAGCGTCCGCGTTCGGCCACCGTGATCATCACCCGCGAAGACGGCCGTCGGCTGCTCTAACGGGCTGGCAACTATGTGACCAGCCAGCCCTGGCCGGTCACATTTCGCTGTGACAGACTCAAGCTCTTCCCTCTGCGCAAAGAGCATAAGCATGTCCAGCAACCGCTTGAGTCGTATCGTCGGCAAAATCCAACAACTGCCCAGTGCCCTGCAAAGCCCCGCACTGTCGCTGCTATTTGGCTCTCAGGTGAAATTCGCCGGCACCGCCAAGGTGCGCGTGCATACGCTGATCCAACAACAGGCGGTGATGAGCATCGCCAACAAGCGTCGCGTGCAAAACCACATCAAAGGCGTGCATGCCGCCGCCATGGCGTTGCTGGCTGAGTCCGCCACAGGCTTTCTGGTCGGCATGAACGTGCCGGATGACAAACTGCCGCTGATCAAAAGCCTCAAGGTCGACTACCTCAAGCGCGCCACCGGCAGCCTGCGTGCTGAAGCGAGCCTGACACCCGAGCAGATTCAAGCCATTCACACCCAGGAAAAAGGTGAAGTACTGGTTGCCGTAACAGTGACCGATGAAGCCGGGATCCAGCCGATCCAGTGCGAAATGCTCTGGGCCTGGGTGAGTAAAAAGCGCTGAGTGAATTAACTAACGGGGTGTAGAAAAAACAACCTGCTAAGCTGAAAACGCCGCACTGTGCGGCGTCATTCAGGAGATGGCCGGTGCAGAGAAAACCTCTTCTAATCGGTGCTGGGCTGGTAGTCATTGCCGCCTTCGGCACGCTGTACTGGCGCCTGCACAGCGAGCCGCAAGTGATTGCGCTGGCCAGCCAGACTGATAGCACCGCAAGCGTGCTCGCGGGTGATAACCCAGCAACACCGATGCCCAGTGAGGCGCAACTACAGGAACTGCTGCAAAACCCCGCCGTAAAAAACCAGGAGCAGCGCCTGGCATTCCATCAGGCTTACCGCAGCTTTGTGAGCGGCGCAGCCGAGCTGTCGCCCGCGCAACGCGAAAACCAGGCTCAGGCCTTACGTGAGCAAATCGAGACCTACGAGCAGCGCAACGAACTGGCCATGAGCGAGTCGCTGTTACTGCAATTGGGCTTGATTCAGCTCACCACCGGCGATGAGCAAGCGCAGAAGGAGCAAGCTGCTGCACTGGTCGCCCGCTACCAGGCGATCAGTGCCGAGCGCGAAGCCAAAGCCGCGACGCCCAGCGCCGAATTCCGCCGTTACAAGACTGATGAGAAACGCATCGTTGAGGAAGTCCTGGGCATGGACAGCTTTCCCGATGGCATGAGCCGCGATGAATACCTGCGCCAACGTCTGCAACAGGCGCGCGAGCAGCACTATCAATAACCCGACCTGAGCAGGCTGCTCAGGTCGGGTATCGCGTTACAGCAGTTGGTCGAGCGCGTAGTACAGCAGGTTGAAGGGTTTATTACGGTCGGCGGTGTCGCTTTGCTCGGAGGCATCGAGGACTGGGCCGCTGCCATTCATCACGTTATTAACGAAGTCATCCAGTTGCAGGTTTTGCTCCTGAATATCCGCGTTGGCAAACTCGATGATGCTGGTGCAATGACTTTCATTGACCGCGCGGTACTGCGGGAAGTAACCACCAACATTCGGTAAGTTGGCCAGTTCGTTACGCAACCTGCTGGTATCGACATTCCACTTAGCATGAATCAGCGCCTCTTTGGCCGCCTGATTAGGTGCATTGATGATCTCTGGGTAGAAGCGCTCGTAGGAGTAAGACGAGTAATTCAGATCCTTCCAGAAGTGCGTGTGGCCCATACGATCGCCCGCCAAATTGCTCGACAACGCGGGGTAGAGACTGCCGAGGTTATTCAGGTTAAGCCCTGGCAAACGCGACTGCAGGTAAGGCAATGGCCCAGCATCGAGCCCCCAGGCATTACGAATAAAGCCTTGCAGCGGTAAGGATGGATACGCCTCATTGCCGCCGCCACTGACTGCCGAGAACACCGGGCCGGAATCATTGATCAGGAAACTACGTGTGGGCGCGATGTCCTGCCGGGTCGGTGCGTAGTTGGTCAGGCTGCCAGCACCACCGGCGCTGCAACCGGTGGTCAGCATCTGTGTTGGGCGCGGCAGGTTGTCTTTCAGCCAGCCCACCACCGCACGCATATTGCGCAGACCGTTGTGGTGCCAGACCAAAGGTGCCTGCTGACTTTGTGGGTCCTCATACACCGCGACCTTGTCACCCGAATAGATATCACCCGTGCAATACGGCACATAGATCATGTTCCAATTCTGGGTTTTTACCCGCGTCCAGGGATGCAGGCGCACGACAAAGGGGCTGACCAGGCTTGATCCAGGATTGAGCAAACTCATGTAGTCATTGGGAATCCCGTCAGGGTTGCGCGCTCCGCGAATACCGCTTTGGCCTGTACAGCTGGCGTAGTCCCAACAGGCACCACCGCCTTCCAGATAAATGATGGTGTTGCGCGTATTAGGCACGCGATTGACGAAAAACTTGTACGGCGATCCGTTACCGCACACAGCACCGGTTTGCGGAGCCATTTGCACCGTTTGCCAGGCGTAGTAATTGGTCGGTTTAAAGCCGCTGTTGAAACCTGTGGGGTTCGCCAGCAGTGGGTACGGTCCAAGGCGCTGCGCCGGCGTGACCTTGCTATCCGCCGTCGGTGCCACTACCAGGTTGCTCAGGGTTTGCCAGAAATTGTAATCGCCCTGCTCGGCCTGCACTGGCATCGCCAGAGCAGAGACTATAAGCGGCGCGGCATAGCGCCGAAGTGTTATCGCAACAGACATGGTGAGTCCCTCATCTTGTTGTTATCGATGGGTTCACATACCCGAGCCGCTGTACGAATCTCTCCAGTTGTCACCCGAAACTAGCTCACTTCCTACTGGAGACTGCTCATACACCGCGCTGAAGCAGCAGTAACTGCGCGCACCCAAACGTATCGCCATCGCTCAAGGTTCAACCTGGCCTGGCGGTTTATGCACGCTAGTACAAGAAACTCCGGTAAACCACAGAACTGCATACCTATTGGATATAGCGCTGCGGTTTTTAAGCTGCTGTGGTTATCGTTGCGGCACGAAAGCGAATCTCTAGGCGCGAATACCCAGCGCAATAAAAAAGGGAAGCCGAGCTTCCCTTCCAATGTTGCTGCGCAGGTTTTAGATGCGGAACTGGCGCACCAATGCACCCAGTCGCTCACCCAAGCCAGCCAGGTTGCGTGCTGTTTGTGCACCCTGCTGGGTTTCGTCGGCCACGCTGTCCACTGCCACAGCGATCTTGTGCACGCTGCGGTTGATCTCCTCAGCCACAGCAGTTTGTTCCTCGGCAGCACTGGCGATTTGTGCGTTCATCGCGTTGATGGTGCCGATTAGTTGAGCAATTGCATCCAGTGAAGAGCCGGCGCGGTTGGCCTGCTCGCTGGTCACATCACCGGCATCGCTGGAACGACGCATAGAAGTCACTGCATCCTGCGTGCCCTTCTGCAAACGGTCGATCATGCCCTGGATTTCCTGGGTACTCTGCTGAGTGCGGCTGGCCAGCGCCCGGACCTCATCAGCCACCACGGCAAAGCCGCGCCCTGCTTCACCGGCCCGCGCTGCTTCGATGGCCGCGTTAAGGGCCAGCAGGTTGGTTTGATCGGCGATGGAGCGAATCACATCAAGCACACTAACAATCGATGACACGTCCTTCTGCAGCGTATCCAGCGACGCGCCACTGCTACGGATGTCCTGCACCAGGGTGTGAATACGCTCGATGCTGCCATCGACCACCTGCTTGGCGGCCTGGCCTTCGGTGTCGGTTTTCTGCGCCGCCTCTGCTGCGCCTTGGGCGCTTTGCGCAACTTCATGGGCAGCTGCCGACATTTCATTGATCGCAGTAGCGACCTGATCGGTTTCATGACGCTGACGCTCCATGGCCTCTTCCGAACGTTGAGCTTGCGTGGACACCTGGCCGACCAACTCGGTCAGCTGGCCGGTCATGTCGACGATCTGACTAACCAGACCATGAATTTTCTCGACAAAACGGTTGAAGGAGCCGGCCAGCTGGCCAAGCTCGTCATCGCCACTGATCGGCAAGCGGCGAGTCAGGTCGCCTTCACCGGCGGCGATGTCATCGAGGTTGTCCTTAATCTGCTGCAACGGGCGTAGGAAAGTATTGCTCAGCACTACGCCGACAATGCCGAAGACCAGCAGTAGCACAGCCGCAATCACCATGATGCTGGTGATGAGGGTGCTAATGCGCTCGTCGATTTCAACTTGTACCTGAACGATCTGCGCCTCGACGCCGTCGAGGTTGATCGCCGTGCCCAGGGCCATATCCCATTTCGGCAGGTAGTAGCTGTAAGCCATTTTCGGCACCAGCATCGAATCATTAGTCGGCAATGGCGAGCTGTAATTAACGTAGTAGCTGTTGTTCTTGGCGACGTTTACCAGCTCGCGGTTGATGTACACGCCATTTGGGTCGCGCCGGTCGGCCAGGCTTTTACCAACATCCACCGGGCTGTCGCCACGGAACAGGCGCACCACATTCGAGTCGTGGCCAAAGAAGTAGCCGTCCTTGCCGAACTTAATCTTCGACAAGATCGCAACAGCCTGCTCACGGCTGGCCATATCGCCTTGCGCAGCACTGTCATACAGGGTTTGCACCGAACCCAGGGCGATCTGCACGTAATGCTGCAACTCGTTGCGACTTTCCTGCAGTAAACGTTCGCGGGTTTCCTCGACTTCCTGGGCAGCCAAATTCTGCAGCACCTTGGCAGCGGCGCCACTGAGTACCAAGGCAAACAACACCACTGGAATCAGTGCCAACAGCACGACTTTGGATTTCAAGGTAAGACGCATTGGGCAGATCCTTGCTTAGCACTACAGCGAAATGAAAACGGGACTACCGGTATATCGGTAGCCCCGCTGAAAGGTTGAGTCGTCTGGCGTATCGCGTTGCTGACGAGCAATGCCACGGTCAAATCACCATAGCGGCTGCCCAACCGAATACCAGCAATGGCAGGTTGTAGTGCAGGAAGGTCGGTACCACGCTGTCCCATATATGGTTGTGCTGGCCGTCGACGTTAAGACCGGAGGTTGGCCCCAGGGTCGAGTCTGATGCAGGCGACCCCGCATCGCCCAACGCGCCGGCGGTGCCGACGATGCACAGAATGGCCAGGGGGCTAAAACCCAGTTGCATCCCCAGCGGCACAAATATCGCCGCGATAATCGGTACCGTAGAAAACGACGAACCAATGCCCATGGTCACCAGCAAACCAACCAGTAGCATCAGTAATGCGCCAAGGGCTTTGTCATGGCCAATCAACTCGGCGGCGCTATCGACCAGGGTTTTCACTTCGCCCGTGGCTTTCATTACTTCGGCAAAGCCTGCGGCGGCGATCATGATGAAGCCGATCATGGCCATCATTTTCATGCCTTCGGTAAATAGGCCGTCGGCTTCTTTCCAGCGCACCACGCCCGATACCGAGAAGATGATAAAACCGGCCAAAGCACCGATGATCATCGAGTCCAACCACAGCTGCACAACAAACGCCGCACCAATCGCCACGCCCGCCACCAGCAGGCTCAGCGGGTTGTAGGCCACATCCACGCGCTCAACCTGCTCGATCTTGCTCAGGTCGTACACGCGCTTCTTGCGATAGCTGAACAACACCGCCACCAGTAACCCACAGAGCATGCCCAGCGCCGGAATTGCCATGGCCTTGGTCACGTCCAGGCCAGTGGTGTCGACGCCACCACTGGCCACATTCGCCAGCAGGATGTCATTCAGGAAAATCCCGCCAAAGCCCACCGGCAAGAACATGTACGGCGTAATCAGGCCGAAGGTCAGCACGCAGGCAATCAACCGCCGATCAAGCTGTAGCTTGCTCAATACATACAGCAGCGGCGGCACCAGCAACGGGATGAACGCAATATGAATCGGCAAAATGTTTTGCGATGAAATCGCCACCACCAGCAACAGCGCAATCAACAGCCACTTGAGCAGGCCTGCACCTTTGGCGTCCTGTTTGCCGACCATGGCTAAGGCTTTATCAGCCAACGCATGGGCCAGGCCCGATTTGGCAATCGCCACCGCAAATGCACCCAGCAGCGCATAAGACAACGCCACCGTCGCGCCGCCACCCAGGCCTTTATTGAATGCAGCCAGCGAGCCTTCAATACCCAGGCCACCCAGCAGACCGCCGGCCAATGCACCGACTATCAAGGCCACCACCACATGCACACGGCACAAGCTGAGAATCAGCATGATCCCCACTGCCGCAACGACTGCGTTCATCAATTTACTCCCGCGATTTAATAGATCCGTGAAGGTTAAACCCCTCCCCGGAGACTGCGCCGGCTCGGCGAAGGGCGCGTACTCTGCACAATGCTGACCGACCTGTCAAAACACCTGTAAATTATTTTGTACAAGGCGTAACTAATTTCGACTACCCTGCGTTTTACAAGCTTCTGCTGGTCTGTAATTTGCTCTGCTTTACTTAGCCTGACACTTAAAGAAAAGCGCCCAAGCGCCGATAGGCGCTCTAAGCCTCTGCCATAAAAAGGTCCTGAAAAATGTTGTTCAGCCGACTCTCGATCCAGTTGAAGATCACCTTACTGGCAGGCCTGTGCTTGCTGGCGATTGTTGCCGTGCTGGTTTCGGCCTCTGTGATCCAGGCCTCGCGCAGTGCCAGCCTGGTTAAACAGGCCAGTTCGACCATGCTGCAAGAATCCGCACAACTGCGAATGTCGGCACGCGGCGAATCCCAGGCGCTGCAAATCCAGCGCTATTTCATGGACGCCTATCAGTACGGCCGCGGCGCAGCCACCCAAGTACTGTTTATTCGCGAGCAGGCGGAAAAACGTTTTCTTGACGCTTTCGACCTGCGTGAAGACCTGACCCGCCAGGTGCGTAGCGCGCTGGAAGCCAACCGCAGCTTGCTCGGTATTTATGTGGCATTCGAACCCAATGCGCTGGATGGTAAAGATGAACTGTTTGCCGACCAGGAAAACCTGGGTAGCAACAGCAATGGCCGCTTCTCGATTTACTGGTCACAAGGTAATAACGGCGAGCTCAGCTCCGAAGCCATGACCGAAGAAAACCTTAATGACACAACCCCAGGCATCAGCGGCGCACCTTATAACGCCTGGTATAGCTGCCCGTTGCAGCAGAAAAAAGTCTGCCTACTCGATCCCTATATCGACGAGGCCGACGGGGTGAAGACTCTGATGACCAGCATCGCGTTTCCGTTGATAAAGGACGACAAGGTGATTGGTGTGCTGGGTGTCGATATCAGCCTGGCCAGCCTGCAAGAACTCAGTAGCGCAGCCCATCAAGACCTGTTCGACGGTGCCGGGCATGTCAGCATCATCAGCCCTGCAGGCTTACTCGCCGGCCACAGCCGCGACAGTAGTTTGCTGGGCGGAAAACTGGAGAAAGCGTTCACAGACCAACACCGCGAAATACTCAACCTGGTGGCCAGTAACCGCCCGGAAACGCTGCACCATGAGGGTGCGCTACAAGTCTTGCAACCATTGCTACCGATCCCTGAGTCGAAACCTTGGGGCGTGTTGATGGAGGTGCCAGAGCAGGTCCTGCTAGCGCGCGCGACTCAGCTTGAAGCCAAAATGGATGAAATGGGTACGCGTAATACCGCCATGTCTCTGGGTTTGGGGCTGGCTGCTGGTGTGGTCGGTATTTTGCTGATTTGGCTAACGGCATTGGGCGTAACCCGGCCCATTCTGGGTGTGGCAGCCATGCTGAAAAACATCGCCAGCGGCGAAGGTGACCTGACCCGTCGCCTTGAATACGCCAAACAGGATGAACTGGGCGAATTGGCCAGCTGGTTCAATCGCTTTCTCGACAAGCTGCAACCGATCATCGCCGATGTAAAACGCAGCGTGCAGGACGCTCGCAGCACCGCAGACCAGTCGGCCCTGATCGCCAGCCAGACCAGCGATGGTATGCAACAGCAGTTCCGTGAAGTCGATCAGGTCGCCACAGCCTTCCAAGAGATGAGCGCCACCGCACAAGATGTTGCGCACAATGCCGCCCAGGCTGCTGAGGCCGCACGGACGGCTGACCAGGCCAGCCGCGAAGGCATGGACGTTATTGGCAAGACCACCTCAACCATCGAACTGTTGGCCAATGAAATGAACGTGGCCATGCAGGAAGTCGAAGGCCTGGCCAACAGCAGTGAAAAAATTGGCTCGGTGCTCGAAGTGATCCGCTCAATTGCCGAGCAAACCAATTTACTCGCACTCAACGCTGCGATTGAAGCCGCACGCGCCGGTGAAGCCGGGCGTGGCTTTGCCGTGGTGGCCGATGAAGTACGCAACCTGGCCAAACGCACCCAGGACTCGGTCGAAGAAATTCGCCAGGTGATTGAAGGCCTGCAAAGCGGCACCAAAGAAGTGGTCAGCACCATGCACAGCAGCCATCGCCAGGCTCAGGGCAGCGTCGATCAAGTGGAACAGGCAGTGGCTGTGCTGCAACGCATTAGCCAAGCCGTCAGCGTGATTACTGACATGAACCTGCAGATCGCCAGTGCCGCCGAAGAACAGAGCTCGGTGGCTGAAGAAATCAACCGCAACGTGGCTTCAATCCGTGATGTGACGGAGTCGATTTCGGGCCAGGCCGACGAGTCCGCAAAAATAAGTCAGGGCTTAAACAAACTGGCCAATCACCAGCAAAGCCTGATGGATCAGTTCCGCGTTTAAACCTTCTTCAGCCTGAGCGTGGCTCTATCGGCCCCCTCTTCTGGCGGCTGTTTCCTTGTGACGCAGGCTAGCAACCGCTAGCCTGCGTTTTTCTGTTTTAAAGAGGTGCACGATGCTTAATATCACGCTGGTAGCCGGCTCCGGCCGTACCAATAGCCAATCAGGCAAAGTCGCTCGCTTCTTGCGCCAACGCCTGATTCAGCTGGGGCATACCGATGATGCGCAAAGTAACGTGATTGACCTGGGGCTTGCTCCGCTTCCGCTCTGGCCTGCTGAAGATGCTGGCCCGTGGGGGCTGTACAGCAAGCAATTAGCGGACGCCGATGCTGTGGTGATCATTTCTCCGGAGTGGAATGGCATGGCCTGCCCGGCGATCAAGAACTTCTTTATCTACGCCAGCAAGGCTGAGCTGGCGCACAAGCCAGGGCTGCTGGTGGGGGTTTCGTCGGGGGTCGGCGGCGCTTACCCGATCAGCGAGTTGCGCGCCTCCAGCTACAAGAACTGTCGCCTTTGCTACCTGCCTGAACACTTGATTGTGCGTAACGTCGAGAAGGTGCTGAACACGCCAACGCCGAGCAGCGAAGACGACCAGCGCCTGCATGCGCGCATCGATTATGAGTTGGATATTCTGGCCAAGTACGCACACGCCCTGCTGCCGGTACGTGCCACCATCGACATGAGTAACCCGGCTTTTGCCAACGGCATGTAAGCGTTGCGGTGAGCGCACTGACTGAGCTCAGGTGCGCTTCCCGGGTAACACGAGCGTGACGCGCAGCCCACCCAACGGACTTTCGTCCAGGCGCAACTGCCCAGCCCATGCCTCGACGATATCGCGCACGATACCCAGACCCAAACCATGACCCGCGACCTGCTCATCCAGCCGGCTGCCACGGCTGAGCACCTCGTCGCGCTGTGTGGCGGCGATACCTGGGCCATCATCTTCAATCAATAGTTGATAACCGCCAGCCTGCCGGCTGATGTGCAACTGCACTTGGCTGTCCGCCCACTTACAGGCGTTATCCAGCAGATTGCCGAGCAGCTCCAACAGGTCCTCACGGTCCCAGGGTAAGCGCAAACCCGGCTCGGCCTGCCAGTCCATCTGCAGGTGGTTGCCATGAATCATAGCCAAGGTTGCAAACAGCTCAGGAAGCTCGCTGGCGCAGTCAAAATGCGCGCCCGGTAGGGCTTCGCCAGCTAAGCGTGCACGGCCCAATTCACGCGCGATACGCTGTTCGATCTGTTGCAGCTGCCCATTTAAACTCTCACGTAATTGCGGCAACTGTTTAAGCTCTTCGCGGCTGGCCAGGCTGACCAGCACAGCCAAAGGCGTTTTCAATGCATGCCCCAGATTACCCAAGGCATTGCGTGAGCGTTTGAGGGTGTCTTCGGTATGCGTCAGCAGGTGATTGATCTGTGCCACCAGTGACTCCAACTCCTGCGGTACGTGCTGATCCAGCTGAGTTCGTTGGCCCTGCTGCAGCTGCATGATTTGCTGACGAGTCTGCTCCAGCGGCCGCAGTGCACGGCCAACGATCAGTCGTTGCAGCAACAGAATCAGCACGAGAGCGGCGACACCCAAGCCCAAGACAATTTTCTGCACCTGACGAAAGCTATTAAGCATCGGGGTGTAGTCACGTGCCACGTGAATCACGATCGGTTGGCCATAGCGCTGATAATCGGCGCGGTACACCAGCCACTGCTGGCCTTGCGGCCCATCACTCAGGGTGCTCTGCAACCCAGCCCGCTCGACCGGTTGCATTTCACGGTCCCAAAGCGAGCGTGAACGCCAGCTCTGCGCCGCCAGGTCGATGCGGAAATACAAGCCCGAATAAGGTCGTTTGAACGCCGCACTCAGGCGTCGTTCATCCAATTGCAAACCGTTGGGGCCACGCACCACCGCACCCAGCAACGTTTGCGTTTCATCCTGTAGGGTTGTCTGCAAATAACTGCGCAGGCTGCGATCAAACAACCAGAGGCTACTGTGCGCCAGCAGCAGCCCAATAATCAGCAGCACGCTGATCAGCCCCAAGCTCAAACGCCGCTGAATCGATCTCAAGCAGCATCCCCACTGAAGCGATAACCCTGGCCACGCCGGGTTTCAATGATCTCGCGACCCAGTTTGCGCCGCAGGTGGTTGACGTGCACTTCAATCACATTCGAATCGCGCTCACTTTCACCGTCATACAGGTGTTCCGCCAGGTGACTCTTGGACAGTAACTGCCCGGCATGCAGCATGAAGTAGCGCAGCAGGCGAAACTCGGCAGCCGTCAGTTGCACCTCTTCATCCTGGCGTTTAACGGTTTGCCGGCTTTCGTCCAGCTGCAAACCTGCCGCCTCCAGCTGCGGTTGGTTGGCCAGACCGCGGGCGCGGCGCAACAGTGATTGGATACGCAGCTGCAGCTCTTCCGGGTGAAACGGTTTGCTCAGGTAATCCTCCGCTCCGGCTTTAAGCCCCTCTATGCGCTCGGCCCACGAGCTACGCGCGGTGAGGATCAAGACCGGTGTCGCAAGACCGCCGGCGCGCCATTCCTGCAGCACTTGCAATCCGGGTTTGCCAGGCAAGCCAAGGTCGAGAATGATCAGGTCATAGGGCTCGGTGGCACCTTGGTAAGCAGCGTCCCGGCCATCGGCTAGCCAATCAACGGCATAACCTTGGCGGGTTAAGCTGGCCAGCAGTTCGTCGGCCAGCGGTACATGGTCTTCAACCAGCAGTAGGCGCATCTCAGTCTTCAACCTCATCTTTGAGCACTTCGCCGGTGCTGGCGCGCAGCTCTAGCTCGCGCACAATGCCTTGCTCGGTGACCAGTTCAACTTCGTAAACCAATACGCCGTCCTCTTCTTCCAGCTCAACTTCCAGTAAAACGGCGCCGGGATGGCTCTGCATGGCCATCTGCAGCAACTGTTCGAGTGGCAGGATCTGACCCTCGCGACGCAGCCGTAATGCTTCATCCTGATCCAGGTCACGCGCGCTGCTGCTAAGCGGCAGCGTTAGTAGCAGGCAGGCCAGGAGCGCGCGGGGAAGCCAAGCAGTGGTGTTCATTAATCGTCTCGCTGGTTTTTCAGCACTTGTGCGTTAGTGGCATCCAGCTCGACGTCCCACTGCACGCCCTGGGCGTCGCGCACTTCGATCTGGTAAACGTAGCGGCCGTACTCTTCCTCCAGCTCGGTGTCTTCAGCCTTACTGCCTGGGTGCAGCGCCAGGGCAGCCGCGTTGAGTTTTTCAAAGGACTCAATGGTCCCCGTGTCACGCAGCTTGAGGGCTTCATCCGGCCCTATGTCACGGGCGTGTGCGATTCCAGCCGTCAGCGTCAAAGCAGCAGTGGCAAAAACAGCAGTCAATGAATTCATCTTCAAACTCCTTATGGCGTTGGCTTTCAACGAAGTCCAGGTTACTCAACACGACTTAATTCAAGCTGAATGTGCTGTAGCCTTTTTTGCGCCGCCTGACGCTCTCAGGCATGCCTGCTCATTCATCTGCTGAAGTCGCTTGGCCTGGCAAGGCAGCGCTTTATAATCGCTGCCTTGCGCGATGGAGGCCAGCATGAGTGCGATATTAATCAAGTCCCCTGCTTTGACAATCAAGGCCGGTAAACGCGCCCTCGCGCGGATTCGCGAGCACGGCCTGCAGCCGGCGGACGTGGGCATTTTGCCTGGTGCGGCAGGCGGTCCAAAGGCCTTGGGTATTCAAGGACTGGATCTGGCGCTGTTCGGCGATTGGTTGCAGCGAGCACCGCGTGAGCGCTCGCTGATAGGCGCCTCCATCGGCTCCTGGCGTTTCGCCAGCGCCTGTTTGCCGGATGCCGCCGCTGGCATTCGTCGGCTTGGCGAGCTGTATACCTCGCAGCGTTTTGCCAAAGGCGTGAGCATGGCGCAGGTGTCGAGCAGCTGCAGCCTGATGCTCGAACAACTGCTGGGGGACGATGAAGCCAGCATCCTCAGCAACCCGCATTACCGCTTGAATATCGTTGTGGTGAAAAGCCATGGCCTGCTCCAGCACGACCATCGCGGCGCACTCGGCCTGGGCCTGTCTTCGGTGATTGGCAGCAACCTGCTGGGCCGCCAACGCCTGGCCAAGCATTTCGAACGGGTAATTCTGCACGACGCCCGTCTGGTTCCGCCGCTGGGCGCACTCAGCGACTTTCCCTCGCGCTACCTGCAGCTCGATAGCAGCAATCTGCGCCATGCATTATTGGCCTCAGGCTCCATCCCGATGATCATGCAGGGGGTGCGCGATATTCCCGGTGCCGGGCCTGGCACCTACCGCGATGGCGGCCTGCTCGACTATCACCTCGACCTGCCCTACAGCGGTGAGGACATCGTGCTCTACCCGCACTTCACCGATAAGGTCATCCCGGGCTGGTTCGACAAAGGCATGCCCTGGCGCCGTGGCGACGGTGGCCGCTTGCAGGATGTGCTGTTATTGGCGCCGTCACGCGACTACCTGGCGCGTCTACCGCATGGCAAACTTCCCGACCGCAAAGACTTCAGCCGTTACCTGGGTGATGATGTCGGCCGCGAACGGTATTGGCGCACCGCCATGAGCGAGAGTCAGCGCCTTGGCGATGAGTTTCTCGAACTGGTCGATAGCGGTCGCCTCAGTGAGCGCGTGCAGGCACTTTGATACACCGTGGCGTAGGCATGCCAGCCACGCCGACATGACCTAAGGATGGGCAGGATGAAACTCGCAGTCGCCATTATTCACGGCATCGGCACACAACCCGACCTGCGCGATGATGATGGGCAACACGCCTTCGCCCAGACCCTGATTGCCGGGCTGCGCCAACGTCTCGGCAGCGACGCCAACCAGGTGGCCTTTCAAAGCCTGTATTGGGCCAGCGTATTGGACAAGCGCCAGCTGGCCTATCTCGACAAATTGAACGATCAACCCGTTCGCTGGCGTTGGCTAAGGCGCATCGTTACGCTGTTTCTCGGTGATGCCAGCGGCTATCGCAAGGTCAGCCAGGCCTACGACACCACCTACGAAGAAGTTCACCAGTGCTTACGCAGCGGCCTCAACGCCCTGCGCGCCAAGGTTGATGCTGACACGCCGCTGGTGGTGTTGGCGCACTCACTGGGCGGGCATATTTTTTCTAACTTCGTCTGGGATCAGCAGCGAATCAACAAGGCTGAAGAATGTCCGCTGGATCCATTTCTGGCCCTGGAAACCTTGAGCGGTCTGATTACCTTTGGCTGCAATATCCCGCTGTTTACCTTTGCCTATAGCCCGGTTGTGCCCATCCGTTTTCCTGGCCATTGCCTGACTCAAGCCGTAACCGAGCAGGCACGCTGGCTCAACCTCTATGCCCCCGCCGATCCACTGGGTTATCCGTTGCGGCCATTGCCCAACTACGCCGCCGTAGTCGCAGAAGACCGCGCCATGCCGGTAGGCCCCTGGCACAAGCGGCATACCCCGCTAAGCCACCTGATGTATTGGGATGACCGTGGTTTTCAGCGCTATGTCGCCGCTTATCTGCATCAATTGCTAGCGGTCTGCAAAGGCTCAGGGAAGGCCTAACACCTCTCTTCCTCGCGCTGTTTCTCGGCTTACGCCATTAAAACTGTGATTTATCGGACAATTTCTTGCATTTCTTCGACAACATGTGACTTAACAGTCAGCTTCGTTCATCAACACTTATGACTGGCAAGCGTGAATCTACCGTTTGCCCCTTTGTGTATTTGGGATCACCTCGGAGAAACCGACCCCATGAACGCACCGCTGCGTTTTAACGAAGCTTTACTTATTGCTGACCGCGCCTTTCAACCGTTCCAATGCGTCGCCTGGGCCCCGCAAGATGGCACTGGCAACCTCAGCTTGAGTGTGATCGACCGTACCAGCACCCGCCTGCTCGGTCGCACTCAACTGTCCAGCAGCATCTACAGCGACCCGGCGCAATTTGCCGACGTGCTCAAGCAGTCCCGCGAGCAGCTCAGCCAGCAAGGTTTCACCCTGGAGCCATGGAGCATGCCGGAGTAATCGGCTGCTACCACAAGGGCTCTGAGCTGCCAATTGGCCCCTCTTGTCAGAGCCCTTCCTTCCATTGGCCACCAGGTGACGCCCTGAATGGCAATATCTGTGGGCTTATTGTCCTTGTTGCCAATTACTCGTTAAGCGCAGACTGCATCTATCGCTTATCGAGACGCTCCTATGGATGCCCCGCGAACCATCGCCTGCCTGCTTTATCCGCATGTCATGAGCCTGGACCTGACCGGCCCATTGCAGGTGTTTGCCTCTGCTAATGACGAACGCCAACGCCAGGGCTTGCCCGCCGCTTATCGCCTGCTCGTGCTCGGTCAGCAAGCTGGGCCGATGCCTACTTCAGCCGGCTTTCAACTGGTTGTCGAACAGGCCTGGAGTGCCATAGAGCCTGCATATATCGACACCTTGCTGATACCTGGCGGCCAAGGTGATAAGGCGCAGTGTCAGAACATTGAGCTGCTGGCTTGGCTACGTAGCGCGGCGCCGCAGATCAGGCGGCTTGGCTCGGTCTGTTCCGGCGCACTGATTCTCGCCGCCGCCGGCCTGCTCAATGGACGGCGTGCCACCACCCATTGGGCCGACCTCGATTGCCTGCGCCAGGAACATCCGCAGATTGAAATCAGCGGCGACTGCTTGCACACCTATGATCCGCAAGACCCTTGCGGCAATGGCCATATCTTTACGTCTGCGGGCGTAACCGCAGGGATTGATCTGGCGCTGGCCCTGGTCGAAGCCGATCTCGGCCGGCCACTGGCGTTAGCCGTGGCCAAGCGCCTGGTGTTATTTCTGCGCCGCCCCGGCGGACAAGCGCAGTTCAGTGCGCTGCTGACCCCGGAACCGAGCCGAGTGCCGCGCCTGGCCAGCCTGTTGGAATGGATACCGCTGCACCTGCATGCAGACCTGTCGCTGGCGGCTCTGGCCACACAGGCCAATATGACGCCACGTACCCTGTCGCGGATTTTCAACCAGGAACTGGGCATGGGACCTGGCCGTTATGTTGAGATTGTGCGCCTTGAAGCGGCGCGTAATCTGCTGCAGAACGCCCAAGCCTCGATCAGCACTGTGGCCCGTTTGAGCGGCTTTAACCATCCGGAAAACCTGCGCCGCACCTTTCACAAACATCTCGGCATCAGCCCTCAGGAATATGCCGAACGCTTTGCCTGAACACCTCACCCAAGGAGCTTGCCATGCTGGAATTACGGGCCAATTGCGAATGCTGTAACCGGGATCTTCCGGCCGACAGCCAGGACGCGTTTATCTGCTCCTATGAGTGCACGTTCTGCCGTGACTGCAGCGAGAACACATTGCACATCACGTGTCCAAACTGTGCCGGTGAGCTGCTGCAAAGACCGCGTCGTATGGCTGCCGACACTAAATAGAAAGCACTCCGCTGATCGATTTCAAACCGTCATGGTTGAAGTCGGCGAGGTTGCCGGCAAGCGTAATAGCAGGGTTCAGAGTGGGCATACCAGTCTCTCAATGCGAAATAACTGCCAATTGGCAGACCTATCTCAACGCCCGCACCCTTCTGCTACAGCAGGAAGTATTTCCGCAGTGATCTGAAGGTGTGACGTGACGGGCAGTATTTCCCGCTGAACAGCTACCGATGGCCCAGGCACCTTGCCAGCTCCACGACCCACCGGAGCTTGATCATGTTGATACGTAACCTGTCCTTCCTGCTGATCCTGGCCAGCGGCTTGAGCCATGCCATGAGCACAGAAAACCTGTCTGAAACCACCCTCAAAACCTATGGCCAGTCTCTCGCGGCGGCGGCCGGCAGCAGCCAATGGCAACAGCTTTGGCAACGCACCCGAGCTGCCGGATACTTCAATCAGGACGGCGCGCAAGCACGTTTTACCTTGCCCATGAAGCTGATCCCCGAGCTGGTCAGCAGCACCCTGCGCGACGCCCACAGCGTGCAGCCGGATAAAGGCACGCAAGCGTTATACCGCCGCGACTTTGCTCCCCGCGTAGTCGGCACTGAAGGTCCACAGGCCCTGACGGCGATCTGCCTAAACGTGGACTGGCGCAGCCTGCCCGAACACACACCGGCCACCGACAGTGGCCAGATGGGCAGTGTCAGCCTGCTGCTGGTACAACCTTGCCAGTAATCAATACCCTCGCAAAACTGCCCAGCTTCAGGCTGGGCAGTGTGCGTTCAGGACATGGCCTGAAACAGCAACTCTGCTTCCTGGCGCCGCCGGCTGGTGTAGCGGTCGCCAAAATTCAGCAGGTTGCTATGGGCGCCGTTCCAGTCGTGCGCCACCACCTGCTTCCAGAAGTTCGGCGTGCGTGAGGCTAGGTCACCGTATTGGAAAGCCACGGAGGCAATAACGGTCTGCATCTGCGCCGGTAACTGAGCAAAATCACCGCCACCGCATTTGCCATAACTGGCCGCCAAGCGATTGATAAAGGGCTCTTTGTAGGCCTCATCAATCTGCTCTGCTTGCGCCGCGGTGATACTCAGCGGCTGCGTGCTCAGTTGCGCCATCGCGGCGTGCCCAGTCAGGCCGAGGTAGGGACGCATGCGCTCAGCCAAGGTATCCGGCAGATCCAGCGCCTGCAAATCAGCCAGTTGACGTTGCCCGAGATCGAACCCAGTGGCGATGGTGACACCGCTGCGGCTATTACCTGCGTCAGGCACATAACCCTTGGTGGCCGAACCACCTTCCAAATGGGCGATAAAGCTGAAATCAATCGAGTAGTGAGACATGTGCAACCCTCCGTTGATGGGGACTGACAGTCGATCACCCGCAGCAACCCGATATCAGCTTGAAGCATTTCCCGGCGAATTCAGGGGGGGTATTTCCTGCTGAAAAAACAATGCGTCCTATTCCTAGCATCCTTGGCAGTCCACGAGACAACAAGGAGGACCCCATGGACGAGAATGACCTGCAACAGGTCGACATCAAGCTACTGCCCCACTCACTGCAGGAACTGATCGAGTGTATCGGTCTGGAAAGCGCATACCGATTGACCTGCGCATTCGGCGGCCGCCCCAAATACATTCCCAAATACCCTGCCCGCTCCTCACTAGCCCTGCTCCTGCCGCCGCAAGCGCTGGACGCTCTAATAGAGCGTTATGCCGGAATCGCTATCGAGATCCCCAAGGCCGACCACTTCTTCAGACAGATACGCAACCTGCAGATCGTTCAGCAAAGTTCGGATGGTTTGTCGCGTAGCGCACTGGCTGACAAGTACGGTTTGAGCCTGCGACAGATCGGCAATATCCGCCGTCAAGAGCATGAAACTCACAGGTAAGTAGTTCCTGCTGAACCTCAACTACGCGGCTCCATAGCCTGAGGCTGCGCATATCGCGCATACGATAAGGAGATTGACTATGTCCCAGATTGATACCGGCCTGATCGGTTCCGTCATCAACGCATTGCCACTCGATCGCATGATTTCAGGGCCATTGCAGGCCATGATCACGGCTCAGGTGCAGGCGAGCAAAGCCTATGCCGACTTCCTGATGGCGGTGTGCATCAAGGACGGCAAAGCGGTGTCCGTGCAGTTCGATTACGACGAGACCCTGGTCGACGAGAACGGCGTCTACAAGGGCACCGTCACCAAGAAGATGCGCATCCCGTTGCTGGCGGCCATCAGCCACCCCAACATCACCATCGAAGAAGGCTCTATCGACTTCGAGCTGACCATCAGCCAGCAGGCCGAAGACACCAGCGAAACGGCCGGCGAAGGCAGCTTTGAAGCCAAGCTCGGCTGGGGGCCATTCAGTGTTTCGGTGAAGGGCTCGGTTAGCCACAAGTCGACCCAAACGCGCAAAACCGACACCCGTGCACGCTATGCGATCAGCACCAAAATTGCCCGACAGGACCCACCTGAAGCATTGATGCGGGTGATCGACTTCCTCACCGATGCGGCGACCAAGCCCGTGCTGATGCCAAGCGAGAAGGCAACCTTGGCGACTGACCCGCTGCCCACTGACGCCATTCTAGAGTCGCCGAAGCCCGCGCCAGCCAAAGGCGGCACAACCCCACCGTAGTCATCAACCTGACCCCGCCTCGGCGGGGTCTTCCTTAGATCAGTAACCCAGGAGTTGCCCCATGGCACTGTTTTCCAGCAAGAAAGAACCGATGAGCGCCAGTGACTTGAGCCACATCACCCGTGGCCTGCATCAGGCGGCGGCGGCGACTCACAACCTGGTCGCCCAGCAGTACATCAAGTTGTTTGACCAATTCTTCGACTATGACCCGGACGACCTCGGCACCCCCATGAAGGCGAAGATGGTGGAAGTTGGCCTGGATGAGCATCACAGCATGAATATCCCGCTGATCGCCTTGGTCGCACCCCGTGGCCTGGGTCTGGAAAGCATGAAGGTCGACCTCTCCGTCAAGATGCACGGTACCGAGCTCGAGAAAGCCAGTCATGCATTGGAAAATGGCGAACTGCAAAGCGAGCGGTTCTTTGTCACCTTCGGCAGCGAGAAGCGTCAAGGACAAGAACGTGACCCGGATGAAATCACCATCAGTATGGAGTTCAAGGCCTGCGAGCCGCCTGAGGCCGTGCATAGACTGATCGAGGAGTACACCAACCTGATCAGCCCGATTCGAATGGCCACCCCCACGCCAGCCGTGATTGAAGGCGAACCAACACCCCCTCAACCTGCCAGCTCCTGATCATGTACAGCGTGGCGATAGGCTTGATGTACAGTTTGAGTGCACTGGCCTGGCTGCTGTTCTGGCGTCGCAGCCTCGCGATGCCAGCACTGCTGCAACGCTATCCCTTGCTGCAGGCACCCTGGCTGGGCGGTGCGCTAGTGCAGTTAGTCGGTGCGGCGCTGGTCTTGCACCCGGATACATCAGCAGGCAAAGAGTTCGAAGCGGTATTGTTCGATGTACTGCACTCGCGCGCCGATCTTGTGTTGTCCGCATCGGCCAGCATTCTGGTGGTCGCCACAGTGGTCTACGGCATGCAACAGCAATCGCCACCGCCACAAACATTTATCCGCTTGATGTCTTACGCGATGGTGGCGCTATTGGGTTTTATGCTGCCGATCGTGTGGATACCGCAAACCCAGAGCGAGTGGATGCGCCTTCTGCGGCATATGCAAACGGCAGCGTTCAACGGGGGATTGTTTCTGGTTTGCGCAGGCTTAATAACCCTACTTGAAGATCTCATGCGCAGTGAAAGCGGTGCCGTGAGCAGTGACCACGGCACCGCACCATCAGTCGGAGCCCAGGGTCATGTTCCGATCACCGCTACTGGCACTGATTCTCCAGCGCTGCCCCAGGGCATAGAACACCCCCAATCCGCCGAAGAACGCCATAAACACACCACCGGCCAGTAGTACCCATAACTCACTGGTTGCGATCGGATCAGTGGCGGCAGCGTGGATCATCCACAAGCCCATCAACGATAGGCACAAGCCGACACCCACGCCCAGCAATGTCCGCAGTCGGCTACTGTGATGCCCTTGATGCTTCTGAATCAGCTCCAGCAGCTCCTCAATATCTTCCGGCTGTACGCCCGTGTTCGCGTCGTCGACCAGCTCAACTGCGCCAAATACCAGGCGCATGCGGATGGCTTTATCCAGCCACCCGCGCTCACTGGTGTTAATAATTACCGACTTGCTCATGGTAAAACCCCTCGTTAGGTATGGAATCTCAGCCTAGGGGTCGGCACTCAAGCAACTTCAGCAGGAGTCGTTTCCACGGCAAACGCTTAGCCTCCGGTTAGGCTTTACTAAGCAAGCAGTCAGTCTGAGTAACGGAGAGACACATGAGCGACGAGGAAAACAAACCACTAACGCTTTGGGAAATGTTGCAGAGCGTACTGAGCGCAGCGCTCGGCGTGCAGAGCGGAAAGAACCGTAGTCGTGATTTCTCACGGGGTAAACCGAGCCACTTCATCATTCTCGGCGTGTTGTTCACGGCCGTGTTTGTAGTGGTGATTTTCAGCGTGGTCAAACTGGTGTTGCATCTGGCAGGCGTTTGACTCACGGCAACAAGGGTTGGATGGAAAACCCGTAGTTCTTGATTTGCGGCCGGTATAGCGCGCTGAACTGACGAAAATTCAGGCCGTAGCCTGGCACCTTGAGGCGTTGCTGCAAGTACGCGGCCTGCCTCGCATCCAACAGGCTGAACAGCTGATCGACCCGGTCCTTGCCGCCGCGCGCGGCAAAGTCCAGCCCGGCATGGTAGTCGTGCAACATCACCATGGCCCAGCCGCCCAAGGTGAAATGGCCGCCAACCAACACGGAAATTTTGCCGTCGATACGCGCTTGCAGCACCTCGTCCGAGTTGTTCAAGGCCGACAGGTATATATCCCTACCCGGTTTCTTGCCCAGCTCCTGCGCAGCCTGCATCACTCCAAACGCCATTTCATCATTGGCTGACCACACCAACTGGACGTCTGGATAACGCGGCAGCATTAACTGCGCTTGTTCATATGCACGCTGGCGTTTCCACTCACCCTGCAACGTCTGCTGCAGCTTAATTTCCGGGTGTTCGAGCAAGGCGCGGTGCAGGCCGCTTTCGCGCAGGCTGGAGGACGGTGTATGGCGCACCCCAGCAAAAGCCAGCAGGCTGCCGGGCTTGCCCTTCAGCTTGGCAATCAAGGCTTTGGCCATCCAGTAACCGGCTTGTTCATCATTAGGGATCAGGCTACCGATCCAGTTGCGGTAGTACCCACGGGAACCGCCGACCATCTGTTGCTGCTCAGGCGTCAGAGTGCTGTGCAGGGAGAACAGTTTGATTGGACTATCGGCAAACAGGCGGAGCAGCTCCGGCGCGGTATACATTTCGTTGACAAATATCAGGTAGTCCGGCTGCTTGTCGCGGGCTAATACGCTGCGGGCTTTCTCCAGCAACTGCGGCGGGTTGCGCTCGCCATAGATAACCTGCAACTGCATGCCCAAGTCATCGGCCGCCGCCTGCATAAAGTCGCTATAGCCAACCCAAAACGGCTCGTCGGAAAAGCCCGGGTTGAGAAACACCACCGACGCCGGTGCCTTGCGCACGGCGCGCGGGTCTTCAACAACCGCATGAGCAACGTGGGCAAAAGCCAATACGCACAGGGTGCCAATAACAGTTAGAAATGACCTGAACACGCCATGCCTCCTCAACGGGGCGCAGAGTATATCGGTAAAGCCATAGCAATTAGCCATCTAGCCGACATACGTGACTGAGCAGCCAAGACGTCGTACAAGGCAGCCGCTACAATCGCCGACCATTCTTGCCTCACTCATCGGTGGTTTATGTCGCCTCTGGAAATCATCGCTTCAGCTCTGGGCATAGGCGCTGTCTGGCTGACCATACGGCAGAACCGCTGGTGCTGGCCGCTCGGCTTGCTGATGGTGCTGATGTACACCTGGATCTTCTACGACGGCAAGCTGTACTCGAACATGCTGCTGCAAGGCGTGTATGCCGTGCTGCAAGGTTACGGCTGGTGGCAATGGACACGCGGCGGCATTAGTCATAACGGGGTACAAGTCAGCAGGCTTAGCCCACCAGGCATAGTGATCAGCCTTGCAATAGGTGCAGTCGGTGCACTTGTGCTCGGTTACCTGATGGCTACGTTCACCGATGCGGCCGCGCCTTGGCAGGATGCGGCGTTGAGTGCATTCAGTTTGGTCGCCCAGGTCTGGATGGCGCAAAAGCGCGTTGAATGCTGGCCTCTGTGGCTTATTCTGGACCTGTTGTTTGTTGCACTATTTGTGCAGCAAGAGCTGTACCCGACAGCAGCCTTGTACGGGGTCTTTACCCTGTTAGCCATCAATGGTTGGTTAACCTGGCGACGTGATCGCGCGCTGACCAACGCATGAAGTGCCAGGCATGAAGGTGCTGGTGCTCACCGGGCCGGAATCCAGCGGCAAAAGCTGGCTGGCCGGGCATATCCAGGCGAACTTTGGTGGGGTGCTGGTTGGCGAGTACGTGCGCTACTTTATCGAGCGTGAGCAGCGCGACACCTGCTTTGCCGATATCAGTGCCATCGCCACAGGGCAATTGGCCTGGGAAGATCAGGCCAGGGCGACGCAGCCTGAGCTGCTGATCCTCGACACTCATTTACTGAGCAATATGCTCTGGAGTCAGGAGCTGTTTGGCGACTGCCCCGCCTGGATCGAGCAGGCCCTGCTCGAACGTGACTATCACCTGCATCTGTTGCTCGACCCAATCGATGTGCCTTGGGTCGACGATGGCCAGCGCTGCCAACCGCAATTGGCTCAGCGGATGGCGTTCTACCAGCAGTGCGAGCGCTGGCTACGACGCCATCAACAACCGTTGCAGTGTATTCAGGGCGACTGGGCGCAGCGTCGTGAGCAGACGCTGGCGACAGTGGCGCACTGGCTCAACTCAACGCAGCAGCACGCTAACCCAGGCCACTAGCAGGCTCAGGCAGACGATAATCGTCAGCGGCCGGCGTAGGCTGGGATACCACTGTGGCGCCAGGCCCAGTTTCACCGCCCGCAAATCGGCGGCGTACAAACCGCCAAACGCCAGCAAACACAAAGGTAAAGCCAAGCTGACCGGCATACCACTGCTGATTGCCAGCCAACCTAACAAGGGCGGTACGACCGATAGTCCAAGCTGTATTCTCGCCGCTTCACTCGTCTCCTGCGCCCGCATAGCCAGGCCCCAATGAATGGCCCCCATAAAGGCCAGGATGACCGCGGCGTAATCCAACAGGGCCGCTAAAACAACCACTCGCCAGCCCTCAGGTATCACCCAAATGCCCAGCGCCCCGCTCACGAAAGGCAGCAGCCCGGCATAGCCCAACAGCACCGCCAATTTCGGTGGTTGTGGCGCGTCAAATGGATGCATGCATTCACTCCTGGTTATTAATTCGTCATAAAACGCACTGTAAAGCCATCTTCCGACCTAAAAGAAGACTATTTCCTGGATTTAGGGGTAATGGCCGCTTGCCATCGGCTACTGCAATAGGCATAAAAACAACAAATAAAAAACGCCACAAGGAAGTATCCATGCGCATTCTCCGCCGGGCCCTGTATGGGCTTGTTTTGTTGCTGGTTGTTGGGCTGCTGGTGGCTCTATATTTCATCGCCAACCCCAACCTGCCGGTCTACCGACAGCCCGACAAGCTGCACTACCTCGATCAGTGGTCGGCAGAAGAACGCCAGACTTACTACTACACCCCCCAAGGTACCCAGGTTAAAGGTCTGCGCTATGAATGGTTCAGCGCTCTGGAGCTACCCTTCAGCAGTAGCAAGTTCGCCACCCCGGATTATCTGGCGCGCTTTGGCTTCCTCGTCGATCCCGCCCAACAGCCCACACAACTGAACCCTGGCAACCTGCCCGTAGGTTTTGCCCGGCATGCCGACGCCGAGAGTGGCGAGCATTACCTGGATATCAGCTGCGCCGCCTGTCACACCGGTGAGCTGCGCTATAAAGGCCAAGCGGTGAGGATTGACGGCGGCGCAGCGCTACATTCACTGGCCTCAACCGTACCCACTGTGCGCGGCGGCAGCTTTGGCCAGGCCCTTGGCATGAGCATGGCTTTCACCTATTACAACCCGCTGAAATTCCGCCGTTTCGCCCAACAGGTGCTCGGCGATGAATACAGTAGCCACAAGGCGCAACTGCGCCGCGATTTCAAAGTGGTGTTAGACCGGTTGCTGGGCACCGCTTTCAATGACTGGCACCGCGGTCTCTATCCAACCGAGGAAGGCTTTGGCCGGACCGATGCATTTGGCCGGATTGCCAACAGCGTATTTGGCGATGCCATCGACCCCAGCAACTACCGCGTCGCCAATGCGCCGGTGAGTTACCCGCAGGTCTGGGATATTTGGAAATTTGACTGGGTACAGTGGAACGGCTCCGCCATGCAACCCATGGCCCGCAACGTTGGCGAAGCCCTGGGGGTTGGCGCGACCCTGAGCCTCTTGAGTACCGATGGTCACCCGGTTGCAGAAACCGAACGTTACGCCTCCAGCGTGCGCCTGCGGGATCTGTACACCCTTGAAGAAACACTCAAACAACTTAAGCCACCAGCGTGGCCTGAAGAGGTGTTCGGCAAGGTCGATGTGCCGTTAGCCAGTCGCGGTCGCGCACTGTTTGCGGAGAACTGCGCTTACTGCCACGCACCTAACCCCAAAAAGCCCGAAGACAGCTTTGCCCCTGCGCGCGACCCTGAGTGGCGCATGCGTATCGTGCCGACCCAAGAGGTGGGTACTGACCCGACCACCGCCGACAATATTGCCGACCATCGTTTCGACATCAGCAAGCTCGGCTGGACCCAAACCGAACTCGGCAAACTGGATGTGAAGCTGTTTGGCGCCAGCGTAGACGCTATCGATATGCGCAAAATCTCCAGCGCCAAGGCCCTGGCATATGTCACCGCCTATGTGGAAAACCGCGCTTACCGTGATGCCGGCATCTCTGAGCGGGAGCGCTGGCGCATGGATGGTTTTGGTTTGCCGATCGGCGTGCAGGAGCTGCGCGGCTACAAAGCACGCCCGCTGGACGGCATTTGGGCCACGCCGCCGTTCCTCCACAACGGTTCGGTGCCCAGCTTGTTCCAACTGCTGTCACCCATCGCAGAGCGACAAACCCAGTTCTGGGTGGGCAACTTCGAGTTCAACCCCAAACAGATTGGCTACAACAGCGAGAAATTCACCGGCGGCTTCCACTTTGATACCCAAGTCACCGGCAACAGCAATCGCGGTCATGAATTCCGCGCTGGCTGCCGTGAAGACGGCGTGATCGGCCGTGCCTTGCAACCGGAAGAACGCTGGGCGCTGATCGAGTACCTCAAGGTTTTGGGCAATCCAGCGATGGAGCAGCAACTACAGCCTGTCGCAGCCAAAACCTGGACACCCGGTCCGTCTTGCCAGAACTGAGCACACATAACCTGTGAACGCACACCGAGAATAAGTAAAAGGAATTAACCCATGTTTAAACGATTCTGGCTCTGGCTCGGCCGCCTACTTGGCAAGCTATTGGTGCTCGTATTGGCTATCGGTCTTGGCGGTTGGGCCATCGGGGCAGCCTACTATGGCTGGAAGTTCTCCGGCCCGGTTGCCACTGAAGAACAGATCCCAGCCGGCGAAGCGGCACTGACCCAAAGCATCATTGAAGACGCCATCGGCGTCGTCGAACAGCACCGCGACAACACCCGCGTACTGCGTGATGCCCATGCCAAAGCCCATGGCTGCATGAAGGCCGAAGTCAGCGTAATCACCGACCTAGACAGTGACCTGCAACGCGGCGTGTTCAGTGAGCCGGGAAAAACCTGGCAAGCCTGGATACGCCTGTCCAACGGCAATGCCTACCCACAGTTCGACAGAGCCCGTGATGCACGCGGCATGGCAATCAAACTGCTGGATGTTCCGGGGGACAAGCTCACCCAGAGCCCTCAACACGCCGAAGAACAAGACTTCGTGATGTTCAACCATCCATCCTTTTTTGTGCGCGATGTGGCCGAATACAAAAGCAACTTTGCCGCACAAGCTGCGGGGCAAAAGGTCATGGCATTTTTCCCAAGCTGGGATCCACGCAGCTGGGAAATCCGCCACATGATTATCGCCCTGAAGACCCTGTCCCCTGCCCCCGAAACGCCCGTGGCAACCACCTACAATTCCATCGCCCCGTTCAAGTTAGGCGAGCACAACATCAAGTACCGGGTCATTCCGCAGCCCGAAGCCTGCCCTCACTATCAACTGCCCGAACAGAACCACGACTTACCCAATTTCCTGCGCAATGCGTTGTACCAGCAACTCTCGCTAGACCGCATACCCGCCTGCTTTGCCCTGCAAGTGCAACGGCAGAACCCCGACTACTACATGCCCATCGAAGACCCAAGCGTGGAGTGGAGTGAGGCCATCTCACCGTTCGAAACAGTGGCCACCCTCACCGTACCAGCACAAGACTTCGACAGCCGCGAACAGAATGTGGCCTGTGACAATATGTCCTTCAACCCGTGGCACGCGCTGCCTGAGCATCGCCCGATTGGGGGTATCAACCGTTTGCGCAAGGCGGTATACGAGGCCATCAGCATCTATCGACTGGAGCGCAATCAGCCATAAAACTGTATCCAATCCTCTGTGCTACTCGGTTAACAGTCATTGAGCTGGTAATATTCGCGCCTTGCTAAACGCGCTGTTAGCCGCGTACCACCTGAGAGAAAGACCGTGGAATTGTTCAAAGAGTTTATGTTTGAGGCTGCACACCTTCTGCCGCACGTTCCGCCGGGCCACAAATGTGGGCGCCTGCACGGCCATTCATTCAAGGTGGCGGTGTATATCGAGGGTGAGGTTGATCCTTATACCGGCTGGATACGCGACTTCTCGGAGATCAAGGCGATCTTCAAGCCGCTCTATGAGCAGCTTGACCATAACTACCTGAATGATATTCCTGGCCTGGAAAACCCCACCAGTGAAGTGCTGGCCAAATGGATCTGGCAGCAACTCAAGCCGCTGCTACCTGAGCTGTCGCGTATCCGTATCCACGAAACCTGCACCAGCGGCTGCGAATACCGCGGCGACTGAAGAGCAGCGCCTGGATCGCCCAAGCCGGTACTGCGTGTCACCGGCTCATAGGCATGCGGGCTTGTGTCAGGCTGCAAACGCTTGAGAAAGCCACCACCACACGTCATAAATTTGAAACCGGTTTGAAAAATAGCAGTGCGGCTTGCGGTTGCTAGGCTGCTGCTTTAGTTTGCGCCTGCACTTTGCCTGGATGGGTAAAGTTTCTTACGGATAAGATTTTAAAAGGATGCATTACATGTTGAAGAAAATTGCTCTGACTGCTGGCCTGGTTACTCTGCTGAGCGGTTGCGCATCTGGCCTGTCGCCAGTCAGCGTTGGTCTGATCACCGACGTTAAAGGCCCGATCACTGCCACTACCGCCGCCGGCGGCAAGACTGGTACTGCTTGCGCCACCACCATCATTGGTCTGATCAACAAAGGCGACGCATCCATTGCAGCTGCCAAGGCCAATGGCAACATCGGCACCATCGCTACCGCTGATTACCACACCAAAGGCTTCTACCCGTTCTTCGGCGAAACCTGCGTGAACGTAACCGGTAACTAAGTTGTCGGACTGCCCTCGAGTCACCCTCGGGGGCAGTGCATAAAGAGCACGACGTTAGAGGCCGTAGCCTGCCAGGGCTAACACAAACTGCGCCTCATCAATCACCCGCACACCTAACTCACTGGCCTTTGCCAGCTTCGAACCCGCCCCCGGCCCCGCCACCACGCAACTGGTTTTCGCCGATACCGACCCTGCCACTTTGGCCCCCAAGCTTTCCAGTTTTTCCTTGGCTATATCACGGCTCATAATCTCCAGACTGCCCGTCAGCACCCAGGTCTGCCCGGCCAGTGGTAACCCTTCGACAACCTTTTTTTCACTGTGCCAATGCATACCAAACGCCTTGAGCTGAGCCTCAATCGCGCGGGCGCGCTCGGCATTGGCGGTTACTGCAAAAAATTCGCGCACCGCATTGGCCTGCTTCTCAGGCAGGGCTTGGCGCATGTCCAGCCAGTCAGCCGCCAGCACGGCGTCAAGGCTGACAAACTTATCCGCCAGCTTCTGCGCACCACCTGGGCCCACAGACGGAATATTCAGCTTGTCGAGCATCCCTGCCAGCGTCGCGCTGGCACTGAACTCGGCGCTAAGCTCGCCCTGTTCCTGTAATTGCAGCCCGCATTCATCGCTGGACAGCAAAGCGGCGATAACCTGCTGGTTATGGCTGTCGGCAAAGAAGCTATGGATCTCATGCGCCACCTCCAGACCAACATCCGGCAGATAGGTCAGCACTTCTGGCAGGGCTTGCTGAACCCGCTCCAACGATGCCAGTGAGCGGCCCAGCACCTTGGCAGTCTCCTCACCGACATCGGGAATGCCGAGGGCGTAAATAAACCGTGCCAATGTGGGTTTCTTGCTGTCAGCGATGGCCTGCAGCAGCTTGTTGCTGGAAACCTCGGCAAAGCCCTCCAGGTTGATAATCTGTTCGTAGGCCAGGGTGTAAAGGTCTGCAGGCGAGGTTATGAGCGCCTCATCGACCAGCTGCTCGATGGTCTTGTCGCCTAGCCCTTCGATATCCATCGCGCGTCGCGAAACAAAATGAATGATCGCCTGCTTGAGCTGAGCACCGCAGGCCAAACGGCCGACACAGCGGTACACAGAACCCTCACTAAAGGTTTCTTTACCCTTGCTGCGTTTGACTAACTGCGTGCGCTCGACATGCGAGCCACACACCGGACAGCTTTCAGGGATCAGCACGGGCTTGGCATCCGCTGGCCGACGTTCAAGTACCACCTGCATCACCTGCGGAATCACATCACCCGCGCGGCGGATAATCACCGTATCGCCAATCATCAAACCCAGGCGCGCGACTTCATCCATGTTATGCAGGGTGGCGTTGGCCACGATCACCCCAGCCACTTTGACTGGCTTGAGCCGCGCCACTGGAGTGACGGCACCGGTACGCCCGACTTGAAACTCCACGTCCAGTAACTCGGTAAGCTCCTCCTGGGCCGGAAACTTATTGGCTATCGCCCAATGCGGCGTGCGCGCGCGAAAACCCAGTTGCTGCTGGTCTTCAATGTTATTGACCTTGAACACTACACCGTCGATGTCATAAGCGAGGGCCATGCGCCGTTCGCCAATATCTCGGTAGTAATCCAGACAAGCCTGCACGCCTTTGGCCAGTTTCAGTTCGCGGCTAATGGGAATACCCCAGGCCTTGAGCTGTTCAAGCATGCCAACCTGAGTGCTCGAGATTTCGCCGCTGACTTGGCCTACGCCATAGCAGCAGAATTCCAAGGGGCGACTGGCAGTGATCTTCGGATCAAGCTGGCGCAGGCTGCCGGCTGCCGCATTACGTGGGTTGGCAAAGGTCTTACCGGCGCTCTCGGCCTGACGGGCATTGAGCTCCTCGAACCCTGCCTTGGGCATAAATACCTCGCCACGCACTTCGAGTATCTGCGGCCAGCCCTCGCCCTGTAGCTTGAGCGGCACGTTACGGATGGTGCGCACATTGCTGCTGATATCTTCGCCCGTGCTGCCGTCGCCACGCGTGGCACCACGCACCAGTTGACCGTTCTCGTAACGCAGGCTGACGGCCAGACCGTCCAATTTCGGTTCGCAGCTGTATTCGACCTCGACACCCGCGCCGAACAAATCGCCGCCTTTCAAGCCCAGCCCAGCCTGCACACTGCGATCAAACGCGCGCAGGTCTTCTTCCTCGAACGCATTACCCAGGCTGAGCATAGGGATCTCATGGCGCACCTCACCAAAAGCGCTGAGCGCCTCAGCGCCGACGCGCTGGGTGGGCGACTCAGGGGTCACCAGCTGCGGGTATTGGCTCTCCAACGCCTGCAACTCACGGAACAGGCGATCATATTCGGCGTCGGGAATGCTCGGCTGATCGAGTACGTGATAACGGTAGTTATGGCCATCCAGTTCGGCACGCAGTTGCACAATGCGCTGGGTAGCAGTCGAGGCGTCGGTCATTGCGGTGTTCTCTCAAACGAAAAGAGCAGCCTGGGCTGCTCTTTCTATCTCACGGGTTAATTCAGCGCTTGTTGGTCAATTGCTTACGCTCATATTCCACAATGCGCTGGCGGTAATGCTCGATGGTTTGTGCGGTCATCACGCTACGCTGGTCATCCTTCAACTCGCCATTGAGCTCATGGGCCAACTTACGCGCCGCGGCGACCATTACATCAAACGCCTGCTTGGGATGACGCGGCCCCGGCAAACCGAGGAAGAAGCTCACCGCGCGGGTGCTAAAGCCTTCAATGTCATCCAGATCAAACGTACCGGGTTTCAATGCATTGGCCATGGAGAACAGCACTTCACCATTGCCGGCCATGCTCTCGTGACGGTGGAAAATATCCATCTCACCAAAGCGCAGACCACTTTCCAGAATGTTTTGTAATAGCGCCGGGCCTTTGAAGCCCTCTTCATCGCGGGCGATAACATTAATTACCAGGACTTCTTCAACCGGCGGCAATTCCCGAGCACTTTCTTTGTCATGACTGGCAGGCTTAACCACCTCGTCATCAACCGGATTAAGCAAAGTAGGCACCGGTTCATCTTGGCCCAGGTTCAAGTCACCCTGCTGCGGCTCGCCGCTGCGGCGGCGATTCAATTCACGCGCACTCAGCGAAGGCAGATCCTCTTCATCAAAAGCCGGCTCATGGCTGCGATCGATAACCCGCGGAGGGCTGAGTAAGTCAGGGTCGCTGTCGTCATCCGGAAGGTTAGAGAAACTACGGTCGAGCTTGAATTTGAGCTTACCTTTGCCACCGCGCATCCGCCGCCAGCCATCAAACAAGATGCCTGCAATCACAATAATGCCGATGACTATCAGCCACTCACGCAGACCGAATTCCATGAAATACCTTAACCCCTGAATAAATATGTGATGAAAACGGCCTTCCTGGCCCATTCTGCTAATTCTAAAGCGTCACGCCAAGTCCATGTTCTGACAGCTCTTTGACTGTTTAAACCGGCGTGCATAATAACAATGCGCGTTAAGCTAGCACGACGAAAGATAACTTTACACCGCCTCACGCACTAGGATTCCACCAATGCCAGGGCTTCTTCCACATCCACCGCCACCAGACGTGAACAACCCGGTTCATGCATGGTCACGCCCATCAACTGATCGGCCATTTCCATGGCGATTTTATTGTGGGTGATATAGATAAACTGCACGGTCTCCGACATCTCTTTAACCAGCCGGGCATAACGCCCGACGTTGGCATCATCCAGCGGCGCGTCCACTTCATCGAGCATGCAGAACGGTGCAGGATTGAGTTTGAAGATAGCGAACACCAATGCCAATGCTGTCAGCGCTTTTTCGCCGCCTGAAAGCAAATGAATAGTGCTGTTCTTTTTGCCCGGTGGGCGCGCCATGATGGTTACGCCAGTATCCAGTAAGTCTTCGCCAGTCAGTTCCAGATAGGCATTACCACCACCGAAAACTTTAGGGAATAGCGCCTGCAGGCCTCCGTTAATCTGATCAAAGGTTTCCTTGAAGCGGTTACGGGTTTCCTTGTCGATCTTGCGGATGACGTTTTCCAGGGTTTCCAGCGCTTCCACCAGATCGGCGTTCTGCGCATCAAGATAGCGTTTACGCTCGGACTGTTGCTGGTATTCATCGATAGCGGCGAGGTTAATTGGACCTAAACGCTGAATACGTGCGCCCAAACGCTCAAGCTCTTCTTCCCAAGCCTTCTCGCTGGCTTCAGGCGGTAAAGTGCCCAACACGCCATGCAAATCGTAATTGTCTTCCAGCAGTTGATCCTGCAAGGCTTTGCGGCGCACGGTCAGGGATTGCCAATCCATACGCTGCTGTTCCAACTGGCCACGCAACAACTGTGATTGCTGCTCGGCCTGGGTGCGGCGTTTCTCGGCGTCACGCAATTCGCGATCAGCATCTTCCAGCGCCAGACGCGCCAGTTTGAGCTCGTCGTCCACCGCCATGCGTTTGTCGAGCAGCTCTTCAAGCTTCAGGCGGAGTTCTTCCAGCGGCGCTTCGCCCTCTTCCAGATTGAGGTCGAGTTGCTCGCGCTTCTCGTGCAAACGCTCGGCTTGCAGTTCCAGACGCTCCAGGGCTTGGCGCGTGGAGTCATGCTGGGCTTTCAGCGAACCCAGGCGCACGGCCAGTTGGTGGGCGTGGTCTTTGTGTTGACGCGCCTCCTGGCGCACCCGGTCGAGACGCTCACGCAAGCTGTCACGGCTGGCCAGTAGAGTTTCCCGCTGTTCGTTATCAGTGGCCATGGCATCCAGGGCGTCCTGCAGGTGCAGGCGCGACTCACCCAATTGCTCATGTTCGATCTCGCGTTGTTCACCCAGCTCCAGTAATTCGTGATCCAGACGGCTACGGCGTAACGTCAATTGCTCGACTTTCGCTTGCCCAGCCGACAGCTGCGCCTTCAATTCGCCGAGGCGACGCGCCTGATCCTGCGCTTGCCGGCGCTGCTGCTCGCGCAGTTCCTCCTGAGCACGCTGGCTCTCGCGCAACTGCAACAAACGCTCGTCGAGCACAGCCAGAGCGGCTTCACGCTCATCGCGCTCCAGCCCAAGCTGTTCGATTTCCTGGCCACGGGCCAATACGCCGCTTTCTGCTTCACTGGCGCGGCGTACCCGCAGAAAATGCCGACCGACCCAGTAACCATCGCGACTGATCAGGCTTTCGCCTTCAGCCAAGCTCGAACGTGCCGCCAGCGCCTCATCGAGACTCTGCACCGGTTTGACCTTGCCCAGCCAGGGCGCCAGATCGACGCTCGCTTCAACTTTATCCAAGAGGCTACCGACAACCCGCGCGCCGGCCTTACTTAGGCTGACCAAGCGCAAATCACCTTGGTTCAACCCGGCGAAATCCAGCCCTTGGAAATCATCCAGCAACACAGCTTGCAGATCGGCGCCCAGCACGGTTTCCACCGCCAGCTCCCAACCGGCTTCAACCCGCAAGCCTTCGGCCAGATGCGGGCGTTCGCTCAGCTGTTGTTCGCGCAGCCAGTCGCCGGCGCCCTTACCTGGGTCGAGCGCCGCCTGCTGCAACGCTTCCAGTGAGGCCAAACGGCCATTTAAACGTTGCAGTTCGCCTTGTGCCTGCTGCTGGGCTTGACCGGTTTGCTGCAAATCATTGCGCAGCTGTTGCAAGCGCTCAGCCTGCTGTTCTTCTTCAATTTGCAGGTCCTCTACGCTGATTTCGCCTGCGGCGATCTGCTCGCTCAATTCAAGAATGGCGGCATCTTCAGGATCGGCGGACAGCTGCTGCAGCTCCTCAGTGAGGCGGCGCTGACGCTCAGCGAGACGCTCAAGGCTCTGCTCCAGCTGGGCAATCCGCGATTGCTGCACTTCTGCCTGACGCCGCGGTTCAGCACTGCGCTGATTGAAGCCGTCCCACTGTTCCTGCCAGCCGTGCATGGCACTTTCAGACTCTTCCAGCATGGCGGCAGATTCTTCAGCCGCAGCGGCGGTTAGTTCCTGCTCTGGCAGGAGCATTTCCAGCTCTTCGCCTAGAGTCGCCAACAAGGTGCGGTCGTGGCCCAGGTGCGATTCGGTTTCCAGGCGCGCCCGTTCGGCTTCGCGCAGATCATCCTGCAACTGTCGCAGGCGCTGCTGGCCGTGCTGAATACTTTGCTCGACCCGGGAGATATCACCGCCCACCGAGTAAAAGCGCCCCTGCACCAGATTGAAGCGCTCACTCAGCTCATGGTGGCCGTCGCGCAAGCGTTCGATACTGGCATCGGCGTTGCGCTGCTCAGCCACCAGCGCTTCAAAGCTGATTTCTTGATTACCGATCACCGCTTCACGCTGACCGACCTGCTCGTTCAACGCCTGCCAGCGCAGCGCCGTGAGCTGCGCTTTGAGCTGGCGCTCTTCGGCCTTGTATTCCTGATATTTCTCGGCGGACTGGGCCTGGCGATGCAGGCGGTCGAGCTGACGCTCAAGTTCTTCGCGCAAATCAGTCAGGCGCGCCAGGTTTTCGTGGGTACGGCGGATACGGCTTTCAGTTTCGCGGCGGCGCTCTTTGTACTTGGAGATGCCGGCGGCTTCTTCAATAAAGTTACGCAGGTCTTCCGGCTTGGCTTCGATCAGCTTGCTGATCATGCCCTGCTCGATAATCGAGTAGCTGCGCGGGCCCAAGCCGGTACCGAGGAAGATGTCGGTAATGTCGCGGCGACGGCACTTGGTGCCGTTGAGGAAATAGGTGTTCTGGCTGTCGCGGGTGACGCGGCGGCGGATCGAAATTTCGTTATAACCGGCGTATTCGCCGGTCAGGGTGCCATCGGAGTTGTCGAAGATCAGCTCGATGGAGGCCTGGGTCACCGGCTTACGGGTATTCGAGCCGTTGAAGATGACGTCAGTCATCGATTCGCCGCGCAGGTTCTTCGCCGAACTTTCGCCCATCACCCAGCGCACGGCATCGATAATGTTCGACTTGCCGCAACCATTGGGGCCGACCACCGCCGCCATATTACTGGGGAAAGATACGGTGGTTGGGTCGACGAAGGATTTGAAACCCGCCAGTTTGATGCACTTAAGCCGCATGAACCGCCTTCCTTAGGCCTCGGCCAGTGCAGCGAGCACCAGCTGGCAATTGTGCTCGCCGTAACCCAGCAAGACCTGGCGAATTGCCGGGTGATCGCGGGAAATAATCGCCTGCAGTAAGGCTGCAAAGGTATTGAGGAACTGCCCCATTTCGCCTTTACGGCGCTCCAGCGCCAGGTGGTAGGTGCGGCTGATGGCCGGCAACAGGTTCTCCACCGTCTCCTGCAAGTACGGGTTATCGGAGAACGGAAACGCGGCCCGCATGATGTCGAAACTGCCTTGCACAAAACCGTCGATATCTTCGCGCTGCAAGCTGTCCTGCAGGCGCTGCTGAATGACGAGGAACGGTGCAAGGTCAGTTTCAACCTGCCAACTGTCTGCGACCGCTTTGCCTAGCAGGATGTACAACTCCATCACCAAGGCATACAGGCTCTTGACGTTGTGCGGTGTTAGCTCAGCCACCTGGGCACCGCAGCGCGGTGGGATCACGATTAGATGCCGCCGCTCGAGAATCAGCAGCGCTTCACGCACCGAGCCACGACTGACATTCAGCGCCTGGGTGACTTTCTGTTCCTGAATTCGCTCACGCGCCTTCAACTCACCACGAATGATGCGTTCTGCAAGGTGATGGGCAATCTGCTCAGCGAGGCTATCCGGTGCCTTGAACATCATGATGATCCTGAGGCTCTATCTGGCCTAAACGGGAATAAACAAAGGTGGCCAAAAAGTGGCTAAAAGCCCGCCTGGCTTGGCTTTAGCGCGCAGCAACGGGCGCGAGTGTAACACAGGGTGTTACCGGGCCAAGGCCACCTGAGGCCGGCTTTCAAATCAAAAGGTGGGTCATTTATGGATGGTCACAAGCCATGATTGTCCTACAATTTATTCAGCGCATTTACTCAACAATAATAAGTACGGAGCCACCATGTTTGAACGCCTGCCCTCCAACTGGATGCTTGCCATAAAAAGCATCGGCTACTGGTTTTGGTTGATCCCTGTTCTGGGTATTCCTCTGAGCCACTACTGGTCATTAAACAGTCAATACGCCAACGCCTGGCCTTGGCTGGTGGTGCTGGTGGTATTTGGGGTTATTCCTTTACTGGACTTCATCATCGGTCGCGACCCAGCCAACCCTGATGAAACGGTGCAAGTGCCGCAGATGGAGCAGCAGGGTTACTACCGCTTACTGAGCCTGGCCACTGTACCCGCCCTACTCGGCATGCTCGGCTGGTCCGGCTGGGTATTCATAAACCATGACGTCTGGAGCTGGGTTGGCCAACTTGGCTGGATTCTTTCAGTCGGTACGGTCACAGGCGCGATTGGCATCACCGTGGCCCATGAGTTCATCCATAAAGACCCGCAACTTGAACAAAATGCCGGCGGACTGTTGCTCGCGGCCGTGTGCTACGGCGGCTTCAAGATCGAGCATGTTCGCGGTCACCACGTACATGTATCGACCCCAGAAGATGCCAGCTCATCACGCTACGGGCAGAGCCTGTATGCCTTTCTGCCGCATGCTTACAAACATAACTTCCTCAATGCCTGGCGGCTCGAAGCCGAGCGACTGAAGCGCAAGAACCTGCCAACCCTGCACTGGCGCAATGAGCTGATCGTTTGGTACGCCGTCAGCGCACTGTTTCTGCTGAGTTTCAGCCTGGCGTTCGGCTGGCTGGGCGCGCTGTTCTTTATTGCGCAGTCGATCGTGGCCTTCACCCTGCTGGAAATCGTCAACTACGTGGAACATTACGGCCTGCACCGGCGCAAGCTGGACAATGGCCGCTATGAACGCACCAATCCGACGCATTCATGGAACAGCAACTACTTGCTGACCAACCTGTTTCTCTTCCACCTGCAACGCCATTCCGATCATCACTCCTACGCCAAGCGGCGCTACCAGGTGCTGCGCCACTTTGAGGACAGCCCGCAACTGCCTAATGGCTATGCCGGGATGATTGTTCTAGCGCTTTTTCCCCCGCTGTGGCGAGCGGTGATGGACCCTCGGGTACGCGCCTATTACGCCGGTGAAGAGCATCAACTGACCGGCTCGCAACTCATCTGATCGGCTAATCACTGCAATGCAAAACGCCAAGGGCTCACCCTTGGCGTTTTTTATTATGGCCTGCCATCCATGGCGGCCACCCTTCGGGCCGTCGCTACGCGACGTTAAAGATTGTTCCTGACAATTTGCACTTTTGTTTCTGCAGCGCCGTGCTTGGCACAAAAACGGCTAGCGTTTAACTGGGCTCGCGGGCTTTTCGCGCTCATAACTGAATTGCATGACAAACGCCTGACCAAAGAGTCAAATATTTGTTGACCCTAAAGTCAGAAAACTCTAGATTTGCTCCATGCCAAGCCGTGTGGAAACCCTGTGCAGCCCTGCCAGGTGTTTCAACAGAGCCTGATACGAGAACAATAAAGTGCCTGGAGGTCGTCCTTGATCCAGTTTTTACTCAACCGGGAGCTGCGTACTGAGCATGCCCTCGACCCAAATGTCACCGTGCTCAATTACCTGCGTGAGCATGTCGGCAAGTCCGGAACCAAAGAAGGCTGCGCTTCAGGCGATTGCGGTGCTTGCACCGTTGTAGTCGGTGAGTTGGATGGCGAGCGCGTGCGCTATCGCACCCTCAACTCTTGCCTGACCTTTGTTTCCTCCTTGCACGGCAAGCAATTGATCACCGTCGAAGACCTCAAGCACCAGGGCAAGCTGCACAGCGTGCAACAGGCTATGGTCGACTGCCACGGTTCGCAGTGCGGCTTCTGCACCCCCGGTTTCGTCATGTCGCTGTTCGCCCTGCAGAAAAACAGCAGCGGCTTCGACAAGGCCGACACCATGGAAGCCCTGGCCGGTAATCTGTGCCGCTGCACCGGTTACCGCCCGATCATCGATGCCGCCGAACAAGCCTGCTGCCAGAAGCAGCCGGACCAGTTCGATAGCGCCGAAGCGCAAACCGTTACCCAGCTGAAAAGCATCGCCCCGCGCGAAACCGCCGAGCTCAACAGTGGCGACAAACGCTGCCTGTTGCCGCTGACAGTCGCCGACCTGGCCGATATCTATGCTGCCAACCCTGAAGCTCGTCTGCTGGCCGGCGGCACCGACCTGGCCCTAGAAGTCACCCAGTTCCACCGCGAACTCCCGGTGATGATCTACGTTGGCCATATCGAAGCGATGAAGCGCGTCGACGTGACTGCCGAGAGCATCGAAATCGGCGCTGCCACCGCGCTGTCCGATTGCTACGCAGCGCTGGCCCAGGACTATCCGGACTTCGGCGAGCTGCTGCACCGCTTCGCCTCACTGCAAATCCGCAACCAGGGCACCCTAGGCGGCAATATCGGCAACGCCTCACCAATTGGTGACGCCCCGCCGCTGTTGATCGCGTTGGGTGCACAAATCGCCCTGCGCCGAGGCAGTGAAAGCCGCACCTTGCCGATCGAAGACTACTTCCTCGACTACAAGGTCACTGCACGCCAGGAAGCCGAATTTATCGAAAAGATCATCGTGCCGCGCCACCAGGGCAACCAGGCGTTTCGCGCCTACAAGGTGTCCAAGCGCCTGGACGATGACATCTCCGCCGTCTGCGCCGCCTTCAACCTGGTGGTCGAAGATGGCGTGGTGCAAAGCGCGCGTGTCGCCTTTGGCGGCATGGCGGCCATCCCGAAACGCGCCGCCGCCTGTGAATCCGCACTGCAAGGCTCGGCCTGGTATCCAGACGTGGTCGAACGCGCCTGCGCCGCGCTGGCCGAGGACTTCACCCCACTGAGTGATTTCCGCGCCAGCAAGGAATACCGCCTGCTCATCGCGCAGAACCTGCTGCGTAAATTCTTCCTTGAGATGCAGGCTCCAGAAGTCGCAACACGGGTGACCGCTTATGTCTAACCATCACGTAGCCAAAAGCCAGGCCGAGTTGGCCGAACTGTTCCGCGCCGATATCACCACCGGTGTAGGCCGTAGCGTTAAACACGAGAGCGCCGACAAACACGTATCCGGCGAAGCCACCTACGTCGATGACCGTCTGGAGTTCCCTAACCAGCTGCACGTTTATGCCCGCATGAGTGACCGCGCACATGCGCGCATCATCAGCATCGACACCAGCCCGTGCTACGCCATCCCCGGTGTAGCCATTGCGATTACCGCCGAAGACGTGCCGGGCCAACTGGATATCGGCCCGGTGGTTGCCGGTGACCCGCTGCTGGCAGACGGTAAAGTTGAATACGTCGGTCAAGTCGTACTCGCCGTCGGCGCCAATAGCCTGGAAACCGCACGCAAGGCGGCCATGGCCGCGATCATTGAATACGAAGACCTTGAGCCGGTATTGGACGTGGTCGATGCCCTGCGCAAAAAGCACTTCGTACTCGACAGCCATCAGCACAAAATCGGCAACTCCAGCGCCGAACTGGCCACCGCGCCGCGCCGTCTGCAGGGCAGCCTGCATATCGGTGGTCAGGAACACTTCTACCTGGAAACCCAGATTTCCTCGGTGATGCCGAGCGAAGATGGCGGCATGATCGTCTACACCTCGACGCAGAACGCCACCGAAGTGCAGAAGTTGGTGGCCGAAGTGCTCGGCGTGCCGATGCACAAGATCGTTATCGACATGCGCCGCATGGGTGGCGGCTTCGGCGGCAAGGAAACCCAGGCGGCTGGCCCGGCGTGCCTGTGCGCAGTGATTGCGCACCTCACCGGCAGGCCAACCAAGATGCGCCTGCCGCGTGTTGAAGACATGCAGATGACGGGCAAGCGTCACCCCTTCTACGTCGAATACGACGTCGGTTTCGACGACAACGGCTTGCTGCATGGCATTGAGATCGAACTGGCCGGCAACTGCGGCTACTCGCCCGACCTGTCTGGCTCGATTGTCGACCGCGCGATGTTCCACTCCGACAACGCCTACTTCCTCGGCAACGCCACCATCAATGGTCACCGCTGCAAGACCAACACCGCCTCGAACACCGCTTACCGCGGCTTCGGCGGCCCGCAAGGGATGGTTGCCATCGAAGAGATCATGGACGCGATCGCCCGCAGCCTGGGCAAAGACCCGTTGGAAGTGCGCAAGACCAACTACTACGGCAAGACCGAGCGCAACGTCACCCACTACCACCAGACCGTCGAGCACAACGTCATCCACGAGATGACCGCCGAGCTGGAAGCCAGCAGTGACTACGCCAAGCGCCGCGAAGAAATCCGCGCGTTTAACGCCAAAAGCCCGATATTGAAGAAAGGCCTGGCACTGACTCCGGTTAAATTCGGCATCAGCTTCACCGCCACCTTCCTCAACCAGGCCGGCGCGCTGATCCACATCTACACCGACGGTTCGATTCACCTGAACCACGGTGGCACCGAGATGGGCCAAGGCCTCAACACCAAGGTCGCGCAGATCGTTGCCGAAGTGTTGCAGGTGGATATCTCGCGTATCCAGATCACCGCCACCAACACCGACAAGGTGCCGAACACTTCGCCGACGGCAGCAAGCAGCGGTACTGACCTCAACGGTAAGGCCGCGCAGAACGCCGCCGAAACGCTGAAGCAGCGCCTTGTCGACTTTCTGGTGCGCGAATACAAGGTCACCCCGGAAGACGTCGAGTTCCGTAACAGCCAAGTGCGCGTGCGTGATCTGTTCCTAAGCTTCGAAGAAGTGATCCAAAAGGCTTACTTCGGCCAGGTCTCGCTCTCCAGCACCGGCTTCTACCGCACGCCGAAGATCTTCTACGACCGTGACAAAGCTGCCGGCCGCCCGTTCTACTACTTCGCCTATGGCGCCGCCTGTTCCGAGGTAATCGTCGATACCCTGACCGGCGAGTACAAGATGCTGCGCACCGACATCCTGCATGACGTCGGCGCCTCGCTGAACCCGGCCATCGACATCGGCCAGGTCGAAGGTGCCTTCGTTCAGGGCATGGGCTGGCTGACCACCGAAGAACTGGTGTGGAACAACAAAGGCAAGCTGGTCACCAATGGTCCCGCTGGCTACAAAATTCCGGCCATCGCCGACATGCCGCTGGACCTGCGCGTCAAGCTGGTGGAAAACCGCAAGAACCCGGAAGACACCGTGTTCCACTCCAAGGCCGTCGGTGAGCCGCCGTTTATGCTCGGCATCGCCACTTGGTGCGCGATCAAGGACGCCGTGGCCAGCCTGGCGGACTACCGGGTACAGCCGAACATCGACGCCCCTGCTACACCGGAGCGCGTGCTCTGGGGGGTGGAGCAAATGAAAAAACTGCAGCTGAACGCCAAATCGGCCGCCGTTACAGAGATTGAACCGGCGTAACGCCAACCACCTTGGTGGATGTGCTGCGCGACATCCACCCTACAAACTGCCATGAAACTGCTGTGGGAGGGGCTTTAGCCGCGACGTTCGCCGCTGAAGCGCCTCCCACAGGCACAAGAACCACCGCCCGACGCAACAGGTGTACAACAATGACAAAACACACCGACGCAAAGACCCAACCGACTCCGCCAGCGCCGGTTCCAATCTTGGATCCGTCGCCGAGCAACTGGCGCCTACCGCGCCCCGGACAACTGCCACCAACTTGGAGGCTGAGCAAATGAGCTGGATCAGCGCCCTCGCCGAACTGCAGCAGCAAGGTCAAGCTTGCGTGCTGGTGACCATCATCGAAGAGCGCGGCTCAACCCCGCGCAATGCCGGCTCGAAAATGGTGGTCACCGCTGACCGCATTTTCGAGACCATCGGTGGCGGTCATCTGGAATACAAGGCGATGGAGCTGGCCCGCGAAATGCTCGACAACCGCAGCCAGGACACCCGCCTGGAGCGCTTCAGCCTGGGCGCCAGCCTCGGCCAGTGCTGTGGCGGCGCGACCGTGCTGCTGTTTGAACCCATGGGCCAACCGCAGGCGCAGATCGCCGTATTCGGTGCAGGCCATGTCGGCCGCGCGCTGGTGCCGCTGCTGGCCAGCCTGCCGTGCAAGGTGCGCTGGATCGACTCGCGGGAAAACGAGTTCCCTCAGCATATCCCGGCAAACGTGGACAAAGTGGTCAATGACGAGGTGGTCGACGAAATCGAGTGCATGCCTGCCGGCAGCTACTTTATCGTCATGACCCACAACCATCAGCTCGACCTGGAGCTGACCGCGGCAATCCTCAAGCGCAACGACTTCACCTACTACGGCCTGATCGGTTCGCAGACCAAGCGCAGCAAATTCGAACACCGCCTGCGTGATCGCGGTTTCAGCCCTGAAGTGATGCAGCGTATGCGTTGCCCCATGGGCCTGGCTGAGGTCAAAGGCAAGTTGCCGGTGGAAATCGCCGTGTCCATCGCCGGCGAAGTGATCGCCACCTATAACGCCGCTTTTGGCCAAGAGAGCAAAAAGGGCCAGTCCAGTGTTGCCAAGCTACTGCCCGCCTCTCGCCGCAGCCAGGCCTGACTATCTGCTCAAGCGCACGCGCGCCTGAGCGACCAACTCCATAGATTGAGATAAGCGTTACATGACTAGCCCAGTGAAAGCCTACCGCGCCGCCATTCTGCACAGCATCGCCGATCCGGCCGTGGTGGGCGTTGAGCAATCCTATGAATACTTCGAAGACGGCCTGCTGGTTATCGAAAATGGCCAGGTGGCCAAAGTCGGCCCTGCCGCCGATCTACTGCCCACCCTCAAGGGCGTGGAAATCACCGAATACCGCGATGCGCTAATCACCCCCGGTTTTATCGACACCCATATCCACTACCCGCAAACCGGGATGATCGCCTCGTATGGTGAGCAACTGCTGGACTGGCTGAACACCTACACCTTCCCCACCGAGCAGCAGTTCGCCGACAAGGCCCATGCGGCTGACGTGGCTGGCATCTTCCTCAAGGAGCTGCTGCGCAACGGCACTACCACGGCCCTGGTGTTCGGCAGCGTGCACAAGCAATCGGTAGACGCCTTCTTCGAGGCCGCCGAGGCGCTGAACCTGCGCATGATCGCCGGCAAGGTGCTGATGGACCGCAACGCACCGGATTACCTGACCGACACCCCAGAATCCGGCTATGCCGACAGCAAAGAGCTGATCGAGCGCTGGCACGGCAAGGGCCGCCTGCATTACGCGGTAACCCCGCGCTTTGCTCCAACCAGCAGCCCGGAGCAACTGTCGCTTGCAGGTAAATTGTTCGGTGAATACCCAGACCTGTACATGCACACCCACCTGTCCGAAAACCGCAAGGAAATCGAATGGGTCAAGGCGCTGTTCCCTGAGCGCAAGGGTTACCTGGATGTGTACGACCACTTCAAACTGATCGGCGCCCGTTCCGTATTCGCCCACGGCGTGCACCTGTGCGACGACGAGTGCAAACGTCTGGCTGAAACCGGCTCGGCCGTGGCCTTCTGCCCGACCTCCAACCTGTTCCTTGGCAGCGGTTTGTTCGATCTGAATAAGCTCGAAGAACACGGCGTACGCGTCGGCCTGGGCACCGACGTCGGTGCGGGCACCAGCTTCAGCCAGCTGCAATCGTTGAACGAGGCGTACAAGGTCATGCAGTTGCAGGGCAAGAAACTCGACCCGTTCAAGTCGCTGTACCTGGCCACCCTCGGCGGCGCCAACGCACTGTACCTGGACGACAAACTCGGCAACTTCCTGCCCGGCAAAGACGCCGACTTTGTGGTGCTCGACTACAACGCCACGCCGCTGATCAGCTACCGCATGCAGCAAGCCAAAAGCCTTGATGAACGCTTGTTCGCCCTGACCATGCTCGGCGACGACCGCGCGATTAAAGAAACCTTCGCCGCCGGCGAATCGGTACACCGACGCGGCTGATAAAACCTCAGCCACTAAAAAGCCCCGCAAATGCGGGGCTTTTTAGTGCAGCGCCGCTTAACGGCTGGCGGCGTTGCGAGGCGCTTTCTTCTTGGTGCCGGGCAGCAGGTGCGAAAACACCGCATGCAGGTCATCGGAGGCGGTTTCGCCGTCCAGGTTGAGCTTGGCGTCAACGCTGTCCATGTGGCGCATCATCAAGTCCACCGCCACCTCGACATTACCGGCCTCAATGGCATCGATCACCTGATCATGCTCCGCATCCGAGCAATGGGTGCGGCTGTTGCTCTCATACAAGGCGATGATCAATGAGGTTTGCGAGATCAGGCTGCGCAGAAACCCTAACAACGTCAGGTTGCCAGCGGCTTCCGCTAATTTAAGGTGGAACTCACCTGACAAACGAATGCCCATGCCGCGGTCACCACGGGCGAAGCACTCACGCTCGTCAATCACCATCTGACGCAACGCTGCAATCTGCTCAGGCTTGGCATTTTTGCAAGCCAACTCAGTAATCGCACGCTCAATCATGCGGCGCACATAAAAGATTTGCCGGGCTTCTTCAGCGCCTGGACTGGCGACTACGGCACCTCGGTTTGGCCGCAATAGGACAACGCCTTCGTGGGCCAGGCGCGATAACGCGCGACGAATAATGGTACGGCTAACGCCGAAGATCTCACCGAGCGCTTCTTCGCTGAGCTTGGTGCCAGGAGCCAGGCGTTGCTCAAGGATGGCATCGAAGATATGGGCGTAAACGACATCGTCCTGAGTCCCGCTGCGAACGGTTTTACCTTCGCGCGTCTGCTTCTTAAGGGGCTGCAATTGTTCGTTCATTGTGGCTCGCGTAATCAAAATTCGGCGGTTGCTGATGCAACTCTACTGCGTACCACCCACCTTCTGGCAAGGTAAGTCAGTAAAAAGTCACAAATAAAAAGCCCCTGCATTGTACACAATATGATCAACACGTCCATCTTCAGTGGCTTCACGCGGCTTCGCAAATAGGTGGGTGCACGCATGCACTGGGCCGGTTCCACTAGCCAGTCCTGGCATCGCGAAAACATCCGTTCAATTAAAAAACACGTCTCTGCTTGCAAGGTCAGCCTGAAGTAACCCATCAGCACTCGCTGCGGTAATCAGCCTCGCTTCCTGCGCAGCAGCTAGCTGACGCACCGCACCACTCAGCCACTAGAAAGCGACCTGTTGTGTATAGAGACAAAAACCGAGTACACAGTGTTTTTTAACAAGAAACATTATTTGCTTTTTTTGTATACAACATCATAATCGGCTGCAGTGTGATTTCTTGACCGACAAGTCAGCTAGCACGCCAACAAGCCTAACGCACCACCTACCTCAGAGAGCCGAGCAGTGCGCAGCACAGGCTCTGGGTGGCACACAACAAGAGATGAGGAGTACCCCTGTGGAAAGCGCTAAACAAGAACAACTGGCGACGCAGATGCAAGAGCTGAACAGAACCGGCCTACTCGACCGCTTTTTCAAATTGACCGCAAACCGTACCAACATCAAAACCGAGCTGATTGCGGGTGTAACAACCTTCTTCACCATGGTCTACATCATCTTCGTCAACCCCAGCATCATGGCAATCGCCGGCGTTGATCAAGGTGCCGCCTTCGTTGCGACCTGCGTCGGTGCCGCCTTGGGTTGCTTCCTGATGGGCCTTTACGCCAACTGGCCAGTCGGCCTGGCACCCGGCATGGGACTGAACGCGTTCTTCACCTTCACCGTAGTCGGCGACATGGGTTACAGCTGGGAAACTGCCCTCGGCGCGGTATTCCTCTCCGGCATCCTGTTTATGATCATGAGCCTGTCACGCATCCGCGAATGGCTGCTCAATAGCATCCCGATGAGCCTGCGCTTTGCCATGGGTGCGGGGGTCGGCTTGTTCCTCGGCCTGATCGGCCTGAAAACCGCCGGTATCGTTGTCGACAGCCAAGCCACGCTGCTAACCATGGGCAGCTTCGCTAACCCCAATGCGCTGCTGGCCGCCATCTGCTTTCTGCTGATCGCTGTGCTGAGCCACCGTAATGTGTTCGGCGCCATTTTGTTCAGCATGCTGGCCGTCACCGGTATTGGCATGGCGATGGGCATGGTTGAGTACACCGGGATGGTGTCGATGCCGCCAAGTCTGGCGCCAACCTTCCTGGCGATGGACATTGCCGGTGCCTTCCAGATCTCGATGATCAGCGTGGTGCTGTCGTTCCTCTTTGTGAACATGTTCGACACCGCCGGCACCCTGATGGGCGTTGCTCACCGCGCGAACCTGGTGGATGAAGACGGCAAGATTCAGAACCTGTCTCAGGCGTTAAAAGCCGACAGTACCTCCAGCGTTATCGGTTCTCTGGTTGGCTGCCCGCCCGTTACCAGCTATGTCGAAAGTGCTGCCGGTGTAGCGGCAGGTGGTCGTACCGGCCTGACAGCCGTGACGGTTGGGGTACTGTTTCTGGCGGCGATGTTCTTCGCCCCGCTGGCCGGGATGATCCCCGCCTACGCCACCGCAGGCGCGCTGATTTATGTAGCGATGCTGATGATGAGCGGCATGGCGCACATCGACTGGAAAGACAACACCGACACCATCCCCGCTATTGTTACTGTGGTGATGATGCCGCTGACCTTCTCCATTGCCAACGGTATCGCGCTGGGCTTCCTGACCTACGCAACCTTGAAGTTGCTGACCGGTCAGCGCGACAAGGTTTCACTCAGTCTGTACGTGCTGTGCGTCATTTTTATCGCCAAGTTCGCCTTCCTGTAAGGTTGGCCAACTAGCACCCAGGCCCCGGCACTGCTCGCCGGGGCTTTTGCACACCTGGAGAACCGCAATGAGCCTGGAAACCTGGCTGCTCTTCGCAAGCGCTGCACTGGTAGTGATTTTGATACCTGGCCCGCTCTCACTGCTGATGGTCAGCAACAGCCTGAACTATGGCTTGCGCCGCTCAGCGCCGGCGTTTATCGGCGGCGTTTCCGCCTCGCTTTGCCTACTAAGCGCATCAGCACTGGGCCTCGGCGCGTTGTTGCTGGCATCTGAGCGACTGTTCAGCCTGCTGAAGATTGTCGGTGCGCTCTATTTGTTCTACCTCGCCTGGCAGAGCTGGCAGGAGTCACGCAAAGCCGCCAAGCCAGTGACGGCGGAAGAACAACCGGTTAACCCCGGTTTTCGCAGCATGTTCTGGAAGGCCTTCGGCCTGGGCGCCAGTAACCCCAAGGACATCCTGTTCTTTGCTGCCTTTTTGCCGCAGTTCATCAGCGCCGAGCACTCGATGCTCCAGCAGTTGCTGGTGATGATCGCCACTTGGGCGGTGCTCGATCTGGCCTGCAAGCTGTTCTACGGCCTCAGCGCCCAAGGCGCGGCGCGCTACTTGCGTTCGGGCAAGGGCCAAGTTTGGTTCAACCGTATCAGTGCAGCGCTGTTTGGTGGCGCAGGTGCAGCCTCGCTGCTCAGTCGCTAAACGCAAGCTCATTGCCGGCTGGTATTGGCCTGCCGGCAAAACCAGACTCCGCTTCGTTCAGCCCCCACACTCAATCATGTCCGCTGAACCCGCCTTAGCGGGTTACGGCGCAACTCACGCTGTGAGTATTGATAACTCGTGGCCAGCGCGACAATTTGCTGTGCCATGCATTGCCGCGTCGACTTGGAGGCCCACCAGGCGGCGGTTATACAGACGAAAAAAAGCCCGCAGTGTGGGCGGGCTAACGACTCTTAAATGAGTCAGAGGGTGACAAGCATTCGGTCAATCAACTACCGCGGTAGGTCGAGTAGCTGTAGGGGGAAATCAGTAGAGGGACATGGTAGTGCTCTTGCGCGGCATCGATGCCGAAGCGCAGCACCACAACATCGAGAAAAGCCGGCTCAGGCAATACAACCCCGCGTGCACGGTAATAGTCGCCCGCATGGAAATGCAGCTGGTAAACGCCACTGCGGTAGTCGTCACCCTGCAGCACTGGCGCATCGCAACGACCATCGTGGTTGGTTTCAACGCTGGCGAGCAGCTCAAGCTGAGCACCTTCAACCCGGTACAGCTCGATTTTCAGCGCGCTTCCAGGGCACCCGTGGGCAGCATCCAGTACGTGTGTGGTCAGTCGTCCCATCGCTTATGGATATCGATGCGCTTAAAGCAACACCGATACCGCACCTCCTCTACTTTTGTTGAATTCGGTGGTTCATCAGGCTAGCTAGCCTAAATTGGCGCTCAGCTTAGCATGTGAAGCCTAGAATAAGACACTTTTGCATAATATTGTACACAATAATCTAGCTATTTTATCCGTTAGCTAACTCACCAGAAGGCTCTCTAAAGCGGTAGAGGCTGATAGACAGAGGCTTCATGGCAAAAAGCATGACGTACAGGACAAATTCGGCCATAGAGCAATAATTTAGAAAATAAGTGGATTTTAGATTTACAAGATGCAAAGCATTTTGTATACAATTAGCCCATCACGGTCGCGCAACGCATCTATGCTTGCCCAATGACCGCCACAAACAGCCAGAAGGAAGACTGCAGTGAGCGCTGACTATCCACGCGACCTGATCGGTTACGCCAACAACCCACCCCACCCGCACTGGCCGAATGATGCGCGCATCGCCCTGTCGTTTGTCCTCAACTATGAGGAAGGCGGCGAGCGCAACGTGCTGCATGGCGACAAAGAATCCGAGGCGTTTCTCTCCGAGATGGTTTCCGCGCAGCCGCTACAAGGCGCGCGCAACATGAGCATGGAGTCGCTCTACGAATACGGTAGTCGTGTCGGCGTCTGGCGCCTGCTGAACCTGTTCCAGAAACACAACATCCCGATGACCATCTTCGCCGTGGCCATGGCTGCGCAGCGCCACCCGGACGCCATTAAAGCCATGGCTGCCGCCGGTCACGAGATCTGCAGCCACGGTTACCGCTGGATCGACTATCAGTACATGGACGAAGCGCAAGAGCGCGAGCACATGCACGAAGCCATCCGCATCCTCACCGAGCTGACCGGGCAGCGTCCGCAAGGTTGGTACACCGGGCGTACTGGACCGAACACCCGCCGCATCGTGCGCGAGGAAGGTGGCTTCCTCTATGACAGCGACACCTATGACGATGACCTGCCCTACTGGGACCCTGCCAGCACCGCCGAAAAACCGCACTTGGTGATCCCTTACACCCTGGACACCAACGACATGCGCTTCACCCAGGTGCAGGGCTTCAACAAGGGCGATGACTTTTTCCAATACCTCAAAGACGCCTTCGATGTGCTCTACGCCGAAGGTGCTGCCGGCGCACCAAAAATGCTTTCGATTGGCATGCATTGCCGCCTGCTCGGTCGCCCTGCGCGCCTGGCATCGCTGGCGCGCTTCCTTGAATACGTGCAGAGCCACGAGAAAGTCTGGTGCGCCCGCCGCGTTGACATTGCCAAACACTGGCACGCGACCCACCCATTCACAGAGCAGCCTGCCAAGGAGAGCTCGAAATGAGCCGTTTTCAAAGCCTGACCCCGTCCCGCCTGAGCCGTGAAGACTTCGTTAAAGCCTTCGCCGACATCTATGAGCATTCGCCTTGGGTCGCTGAACGCGCCTTTGACCTGGGCCTGGATGACAGCATCAACGACATCGACGGCCTGCATCAGCGCATGGCCGATCTGTTGCTCAGTGCCGGCCACGCTGAACAGCTCGCGCTGATCAACGCTCACCCGGACCTAGCCGGCAAAGCCGCTGTACGCGGTGAACTGACACAAGCCAGCACCTCGGAGCAATCCGGTGCCGGCATCCACGAATGCACGGCTGAAGAGTTCCAACGCTTCACCGAGCTGAACGACGCCTACAAAGCGAAGTTCGCGTTTCCCTTCATCATGGCGGTCAAGGGCAGCAATCGGCACCAGATCCTCGCGGCATTTGAGGAGCGCATTCACAACTCCACAGAAGCCGAGTTCACCCGGGCTCTGACTGAAATCAACAAGATCGCGCTGTTCCGTTTGCAGGCTCTATAGAACTTGCAACGTCGCCTGTTTACAGGCGTACCGCCACCTCCCCACGCCATCTAAAAGGCACCGATAAGGCAGATATCCATGAAAGCTTACGCCGTACCCTTTGAGAAATACGTCAACCTCGCCGACGCACGTCTGGGCACTAAGGCCATCTCGGTCACCGACGATTGGTTCGCCGACGTCAACCGCCTGTTCCAGCCGACCCCGGCCGTATGGAAGGAGGGCGTTTTCGATGACAACGGCAAGTGGATGGATGGCTGGGAGTCGCGCCGCAAGCGCTTTGAAGGCTACGACAGCGCGGTAATCCGCCTGGGCGTACCCGGCTCGATCAAGGGTGTGGACATCGACACCAGTTTCTTCACCGGTAACTTCCCGCCGTCCGCCTCCCTGGAAGGCTGCTTCGTGACCGAAGGCGACCCGACTGACGCCACCGAGTGGACTGAAGTACTGGGCGCGGTTGAACTGCAGGGCAACAGCCACCACTACCATGAAATCGCCAATGCACAGGCCTTCACCCACCTGCGCTTTAACATCTACCCAGACGGCGGCGTAGCCCGTCTGCGCGTTTACGGTGTACCGTTCCGCGATTGGAGCAATGTCGGCGACAACGAAGAAGTCGACCTGGCTTCCGCCCTTAACGGTGGCCGCGCCTTGGCCTGTTCGGATGAGCACTTCGGCCGTATGAGCAACATCCTCAACCCGGGCCGTGGCATCAACATGGGTGATGGCTGGGAAACCGCTCGCCGCCGCACCCCAGGTAATGACTGGGTGATCGTCGCCCTCGGCGCGCCGGGCTCGATCGAGCGCATCGTCGTCGACACCCTGCACTTCAAAGGCAACTACCCGGACAGCTGCTCGATTCAGGGCGCATTCGTTAAGGGCGGCACCGACAGCCAGATCGAAACCCAGAGCCTGTTCTGGCGCGAACTGCTGCCAAGCCAGAAGCTGGAAATGCACGCTGAGCACGAATTCAACGAGCAGATCAAAGACCTCGGCACCCTGACTCACGTGCGTATCAACGTGTTCCCGGATGGTGGTATCAGCCGTCTGCGTTTGTTTGGCAAAGTCGCCAAGTAGAACCTGCAGATGCATCTTCTGTGGGAGGGGCTTCAGCCGCGCTAGCTTGCAACGCTCGCGGCTAAAGCCCCTCCCACATAAACGCACAAGCAACCGAACTTAAAAACAGAAGACCCACATGCGCAAACTGATCATCGAGCCCTTGAGCAAAGAAGCCTTCGCCCCGTTCGGCGATGTTATTGAAACCGAGGGCAGCGAGTTTTTTATGATCAATAACGGCTCTACACGCCGTTATCACAAACTGGCAACGGTCGAGACCGCGCAGCCAGAGGACAACGCGATCATCAGTATTTTCAGCGCCGAAGCGCTGGACATGCCGCTGACCGTGCGCATGTTGGAGCGCCATCCGCAGGGCAGTCAGGCGTTTATACCGCTGCTCGGCAATCCCTTTCTGATCGTGGTCGCGCCAGTTGGCGATGCACCTGAATCAGGTTTGGCCCGCGCCTTCCGCAGTAACGGCAGGCAGGGCATTAATTACCATCGCGGCGTTTGGCACCACCCGGTGCTGACGATCGAAAAGCGGGATGACTTCCTGGTGGTTGATCGCAGTGGTTCTGGTAACAACTGTGATGAGCATTTCTTTAGTGACGACGAGCTGTTGCTCCTCGCCCCCCACCAATAAGAGAAGCCCAGCAACCGGCGTGCCGGCACTGGGAGTGAGGTACTGATTGTGGAAGCACATTTGATTGAGTGGCTGAACCTGAGCATTCGCTGGGTGCATATGATCACCGGCGTGGCCTGGATCGGCGCATCCTTTTATTTCGTCTGGCTGGAAAACAACCTCAACCGGGTTAACCCACGAGACGGCCTGTCGGGCGACTTATGGGCGATTCACGGTGGCGGTATTTACCACCTGGAAAAATACAAACTGGCCCCGCCGAAAATGCCGGAGAACCTGCACTGGTTCAAATGGGAAGCCTACTTCACCTGGATGTCCGGCGTAGCCCTGATGATGGTGGTGTATTACCTCAACCCGAGCCTGTACCTGGTTGCGCCTGGCAGTGACATGGCTCCAGCTGTCGCCATCGCTATTGGCCTTGGCTCGCTGGTGGTGGGTTACGTGGCGTATCACTTCCTCTGCGACTCGGTCCTGGGCAAGCGCCCAGCGCTACTCGGCGCGGTGTTGTTCGTCCTGCTGATCGCGGCGGCCTATGGTTTCAACCTGATCTTTAGTGGCCGCGCGGCTTACCTGCATGTGGGTGCGATCATCGGCACCATCATGGTCGGTAACGTGTTCTTCACCATCATGCCGGCCCAGCGCGCACTGGTTAAGGCCATCGAAGACGGCACCACGCCAGATCCAACCCTGCCAGCCAAAGGCCTGTTGCGTTCGCGCCACAACAACTATTTCACCCTGCCGGTGCTGTTCATCATGATCAGCAACCACTTCCCGAGCACCTACGGCAGCCAGTACAACTGGTTGATCCTGGCAGGCATCGCGATTCTGGCGGTATTGGTGCGTCACTACTTCAACACCCGCCACGACAGCAGCAAGTACGTCTGGACCCTGCCCGCCGCCGCACTGGGCATGATCTGCCTGGCCTACGTCACCGGACCAAGCCCAAGGGTCAGCGCACCACAAGCTGCGCCAGTTGCGGCCATCAAGTACGCACCGATCCCAGCAACCGGTGTTAGCGGCAACCCCAAAGCACTGGAAGCCGCAAAAAAAGCCGCTGCGGCGCAGAGCGAAACCAGCGCGCCAGCAGAGCAACCGGCCGCCAGTGCTGACAGCAACTTTGCTCAGGTGCAGGCCGTGATCGCAGAGCGTTGCAGCGTGTGCCATTCGGCGACACCGAGCAGCCCTATGTTTAGCGCACCACCTGCCGGCCTGATGCTCGACACCCCAGAGCAGATCAAGGCACAGGTTGCAAAAATCCACGCCCAGAGCGTTGCTTCGCAAGTCATGCCACTGGGTAACATCACCCAGATGACCCAGGAAGAGCGCGACCTGATCGGCGCCTGGATTGATCAAGGCGCGCAGATCAACTGATCAAGCGCGCCACTGAAATGCCGCACGCTTAATTGAGTGCGGCATTTTTATATCTGCCAACAGCTAAATCCCCCTTCGGCCTTCTCGGACAGACTTACCCACTGCTCTGCTAAACACTATGCACAGGTCATCTGCACCACAGAAATTGCGGGGCTATGCACCCGGCAAATGGTTATCTGACTGACGGTTCATTTTTTGTGCACAATCCTAAAATAAATTGTTTTTATCAGTGTGAACAAGTTGCTATAGTCAATCCATTCTGACCAAGCGGACAAGTTTTCGCAGCCATCAGAGAAGAGGCGCCGTGAAGCCTCGTGTAAGCCCATGACCTTATAAAAACAACTGGCAGGCTATGACATGACCACGACTCACAGCACAGACAGCACAGCTGCGCCTGTAGCGAACAACGACCTTATCTACCAACTCGATGACACCCCCGCCTTTGCCCCGGCGATCTTCGCCGCGCTGCAACATGTACTGGCCAGCTTCGTTGGCATCATCACCCCCACCCTGATCATCGGCGGCGTACTCGGCCTCGGCGCGTATGTGCCTTATCTGGTCAGCATGGCGCTGTTCGTTTCAGGCCTGGGTACCTTCATACAAGCCAAACGCATTGGCCCGGTCGGCTCAGGGCTGCTGTGCCTGCAAGGCACCAGTTTTGGCTTTCTCAGCGTGATTCTCAGCGCCGGCTTTATCGTTAAAGGCCGTGGCGGCAATGAAGAGGAAATTCTCTCGACCATCTTTGGCGTGTGCTTTTGCGCCGCCTTTGTCGAGATTGCCTTCAGCCAGTTCATCAACAAACTGCGCCGGGTTATCACCCCAGTGGTGACCGGCACCATCATCTGTTTGATGGGTTTGTCGCTGATCAAGGTCGCCATGACCGATATAGCCGGCGGCTTCGGTGCGCCTGACCTGGGTGCACTGCACCACCTGGGGCTTGGCGGTTTGGTGCTGGCCACCATCGTTATTCTTAATCGCTTCCCCTCACAGGTGGTGCGCTTATCAGCGGTGATCATTGGCCTCGTCTTGGGCTTCGGCGTGGCCTGGTACACCGGTAAGGTGGACTTCGCCAATATGGCCGACGTGCCCTTGGTCAGCATCCCGGTGCCGTTCAAATACGGCTTCAACTTTGACTGGGTCGCGTTTGTGCCCATCGCCGTAATCTTCCTGATTACCCCGCTGGAAACCGCTGGCGACCTGACCGCCAACTCGATCATCTCCAAGCAGCCGGTTAAAGGCCCGCTGTACATGCGTCGGATCAAATCCGGGGTGCTGGCCGATGGCTGCAACTCGGCCATCGCCGCCATGTTCAACAGTCTGCCGATGACCACCTTCAGCCAGAACAACGGTGTGATTCAGTTAACCGGCGTGGCGAGCCGCCATGTCGCCTTCTATATCGCCGGCATCCTGGTGCTGCTTGGTTTGTTTCCTGCGGTAGGTGCGGTGTTGCAGCTAATGCCCAAGCCCGTGCTCGGTGGCGCCACGCTGATCATGTTCGGCACGGTGGCAGTAGCCGGTATCAAGATCCTGACTGAAGCCGGCCTGCACCGCCGCAATGTGCTGATCGTTGCTATATCCCTGGGCCTCGGCCTAGGCGTCGCAGCCGTACCGGAAGTGCTTTCACAGATGCCGGATGCGCTGAAGAACATCTTCGGCTCCCCTATCACCATCGGTGCTTTCAGCGCCATTTTGCTGAATATCTTTTTGCCAGAAGAACACCTGGAGCTGGAAGAAAACGATTACGACCCCGAAGCCCACTTGCACACCGTGCTGCAAAACCCGCAGAACGACAGTGCTACGGCTATGCCAAGCACCAACCGCGACACACTCAACGCAGCGCCGCGTACCAGCTGAACAATAGCCTTTTGCCTGAAGGCCCTGCGGCTCGCCGCAGGGCAGAAACCCTTGTAAGTCCAATAATAAGGAAACCCCGATGAAACTGAAGCACCTGCCCCACTGCATCGCCCTCTCTGTCGGACTGTTCTCCGGCCAGCAGGCCATGGCCGAGGGCGCATTCCTCTGGCAAGACACCAGCCTCTCCTATCTCTATGGCAGCAACTTTCAGCGCCTGAATTTCAACGATGAAGAGCAGCGTTCGCAAACCACCTTCACCCTGGAGAACGCCAGTGGTTGGACCTGGGGCGACACCTTCTTCTTCCTCGACTACATCGACGCCGACAATGCGCAGGCACGCGGCAGCAACTTCGGCAACCTCGATATCGACAAGAAGAGCAACTTCTACTACATGGAGTTCTCGCCACGCGTCAGCCTCAGCTGGCTGACTGACCAGGACTTGTCCGTAGGCCCCTTGAAGGATGTATACGCAGCCTTTACCTATGAGAAAGGCAACGGCGGCCCAGGCACCGAAAACTACCTCTATGGCATCGGCACCGCCTGGAACGCTCCAGGCTTCGCTTACCTGAACGCCAACCTGTATGCGGTGAAGGTCAATAACCACATCTTCTTTGATCATGACTTCAAGGCTTCAGACAAGGGCAACGGCCACACCTACCAACTGACCGTGAACGGCGCGTACCCGTTCGCCATTGGCGAACAGGACTTCGTGGTCGACGGCTATATCGATTGGCGAGCGCCGTCCAAGGACGCTGGCACCCAGACGTCGGTCGGTTCCTCGATCCAAATCAAATGGGATGCGGGCAAGGCGCTGTTCGGTGAAGGACGCAAACTCTATGTCGGCACCGAGCTGAACATGTGGCACAACAAGTACGGCATCAGGCCGATTGATGGCAGCACCGATGGTTTCGATCAAACCGCTGTGCAAGCGTTGGTGAAGTACCACTTCTAAACGCTTAAAGCGGGCTGCCGGGTAGGCGGTAATCCGTACCCAAAAGGGATGGCAAAACTGCCATCCCTTTTTTTATTGAGCCTTGCATCAAAGAAGCAAGGCTGCGTGTAAACATGCGCAGGCAAGCCCGCCTCTTTGCCGCGCGTATCGGTCCCATGGCCATCTGCCGCGTGCTTTACTTCGGCGAGTCGTCGCCTAGGTTCACTGAATCGAATCCGCTAATCTTTTCGCCCCACAAGCGCCTCGCACCGCGACCAATCAGGCGGCTTGATTGAGCAGCAACACGCCTGCCTATAAAGGGCCATAGTGGTTGTCGGCGAAGGATTACAACATTAGATTAGCTAATTATCTTAGGCACCCATCATAAGCAGAAGGGATAAACATGGCGCTTACTGACCAGTCCACCCGTATCCGCGAAGGCGAAGAACTCGACACCGCGGTCATCGACCAGTACCTCAAGGCGCATATCCCCGAGCTGACGGGTGAGCCTCGCATCAGTCAATTCCCAGGCGGCGCTTCTAACCTGACCTATCTGCTTGAATACCCCGGCAAGGAATTCGTGCTGCGCCGCCCGCCATTTGGCCACAAAGCCAAATCGGCCCACGATATGGGCCGCGAGTACCGCATTCTTAATCAGCTCAATGCCGGTTTTCCCTACTGCCCGAAGGCTTATGCGCATTGCACTGACGAATCGGTGATTGGTGCCGAGTTCTATGTCATGGAGCGGGTCAACGGGATCATCTTGCGCTCCGAGATGCCCGCCGAGCTGAATTTCAGCGCTGAGCAGACCCGCGATCTGTGCAAAAGCTTTATCGACAAAATGGTCGAGCTGCACAACGTCGACTATCAAGCTTGCGGCCTGGGTGATCTGGGCAAGCCTGAGGGCTATGTGCAACGACAAATCGGCGGCTGGAGTGATCGTTACGACAAGGCGCTAACCCCTGACGCACCGCTGTGGGAACCGGTCAAAGCCTGGCTCAAGGACAAGATGCCGGCTGACCATCACAAGCCTGGCATCGTGCACAACGATTACCGCTTCGATAACGTGATCCTCAATCCGCAGAATCCAAGCGAGATTATCGGCGTACTGGACTGGGAGCTGACCACCATCGGCGACCCGCTCATGGATTTGGGTAACACCCTGGCCTATTGGATCGAAGCCGGTGACTCGGCGCCCATACAGCTGATGCGCCGCCAGCCCAGCAACGCCCCTGGCATGCTTACGCGTCAACAGTTCGCTGACTACTACGCCGAACGTTCAGGCATCGAAATCAAGAGCATCGACTTCTACTACACCTACGGCCTGTTCCGCCTGGCCGGCATCGTGCAGCAGATCTACTACCGCTACTTCCATGGTCAGACCCAGGACAAACGCTTCGCGCAGTTCATTCACATGAACAAGCTGCTGGAGCAAATGAGCCTGCAGGTTATCAATAAGTCACAGCTGTAAACGGCCGAACAGGCCTCTCAAATCAGGAAAGGAAAAGCTTATGTCCAAGACCCAACTGTTCGACCTTGACGGCAAAATCGCCTTTGTTTCCGGTGCCAGCCGTGGCATCGGTGAAGCCATTGCCAAACTGCTGGCTCAGCAAGGCGCCCACGTAATCGTCTCAAGCCGCAAGATCGATGATTGCCAGAAAGTCGCCGATGCCATCATTGCCGAAGGTGGTCAGGCAACTGCCATGGCCTGCCATATTGGTGAAATGGAGCAGATCACTAACGTCTTCGCGCAGATCAGAGAACAGTTCGGCCGCCTCGACATCCTGGTCAACAACGCCGCCACCAACCCGCAGTTCTGCAACGTATTGGACACCGACCTGGGCGCGTTCCAGAAAACCGTCGATGTGAACATCCGTGGCTACTACTTCATGTCCATCGAAGGCGGCAAGTTGATGAAGGCCAATGGCGGCGGCAGCATCATCAATGTCGCCTCGATCAACGGCGTCTCGCCAGGCGAAATGCAAGGTATTTACTCGGTCACCAAAGCTGCAGTTATCAGCATGACCAAGGTCTTTGCCAAGGAATGCGCGCAGTTCGGTATCCGTTGCAACGCGCTACTGCCCGGCCTGACTGACACCAAGTTTGCCTCCGCGCTGGTGAAGAACGACGCGATCCTCAAAATCGCCCTGCAACGTATCCCACTCAAGCGCGTAGCCGATCCAAGTGAGATGGCTGGCACCGTGCTGTACCTGGCCAGCGATGCATCCAGCTACACCACCGGCGTAGCACTCAATGTGGATGGCGGCTTCCTCTCCTGAGCCCTGAAAAACGCCACAGCTAAAAAAGGGACCCTAGGGTCCCTTTTTTATCGCCTGCACTTCACTGCCAGTCTTTCAACGCTTGCTTGGCCGCGGGATTCATCGGTTCGGCCAGCAAACCGGCAGGCGTCAGATTGATGCTGTAAACCGCCTCATCGGCAAGCGGCAGGTAGGTTACCCGGCGCGCCTGCGGATCAAAGATAAACAGATCATGTTGACCCAACCGCAGCCAGCGCCACAGATCAATACCATAAGGGCTGCGCGCCAGCTCGACACGGGTGTGTTGCGACAGGTTCTGTTGTTCGATGGAGAGGAAACGCCCTGAGAGTTTTTCCAGACGATAACCGGGCTGCAAACCGATCAACGCCGCAAGCCCCTTCCACTGCAGAAAACGCGCATCCAACTGCCAGAGATCGCCCTCCATAGTCAGGGTGCGCTCGCGCCCACCTTCCAGGAGGCTGACCCGATACAGCGGGCCATCCGCCTTAAAGCTCAAGGTCGCCAACGGCTTGCCTTCGGCAATCGGCGCGTAGCTGCGCAAATCGTTAGCCAACATACCAATCAACGCCGCCAGTGCGAGAAACGCCAAGCCGCAGGTGCCGCGCAACCAACCGATAAACCACTGCCGGTTGAACAGGATGCGCGCGGCAACAAACGCCGCCAGTAACCCAAGCAATGCCGTTGCCCATGCCAGTCCGCCGTATTGCATCGCCGTGCATTCCTTCTGCTTGTAATTGACGGCATTATGCGCAGCTACCCAGCTGACGAACAGCAAGAGAACACCACAATTAGACGCAGGGCCTATTTTTATGCTCTGCGGCCTATGTCAGATACCCTGCAAGCTTGCGCGCCACAACGTTAAAAACTCTGCCGGAAACTACTCATGGATTTCCCATTTGAACTCAGTGTCGAGCTGTCGACGCTGGCAATTCTCGTCCTCGTCGCGTTTATAGCCGGCTTTATCGATGCTATTGCCGGCGGCGGCGGCTTACTGACCATCCCCGCACTTCTCACGGCTGGTCTACCGCCCCACCTGGCCTTGGGCACCAACAAACTCAGTTCGTCCTTCGGTTCGGCAGCTGCCAGCTACACCTTTTACCGGCGCAAACTGTTTGACCCCAGCCAGTGGCGCAATGCATTGATAGGTACAGCGTTGGGCGCATTGCTTGGCGCCGCGATGGCACAGTGGGTACCGTCTGCCTGGCTGAACCAATTACTGCCAGCCGTGGTATTTGCTTGCGGGCTTTACTTGCTACTTGGCAAAACCCCAGCAGCACCGTTACTCGCCGACGCCCCTATCGCCAAGGGTCGGCAATGGCCGCAAAGTTTGAGTTTGGGTTTTTATGACGGTGTGGCAGGCCCTGGCACTGGCGCGTTCTGGACGGTCAGCAGCTTACTGCTCTACCCGCTCGACCTGGTACGCGCCAGCGGCGTAGCCCGCAGCATGAACTTCGTCAGCAATATCTGTGCACTGAGCGTCTTCATCATCAGCGGGCAAGTGGCTTGGCTGCTGGGCATCTGCATGGGCTTGGCACTGATGGTTGGTGCGTTTCTCGGTGCACGCACGGCGATCAAGGGCGGTTCGAAGTTTATCCGCCCGGTATTTATTCTGGTGGTGCTGGGGTTGACCGTGCGCTTAGCCTGGCAGCACTGGTTCGGGATGACCTAAACGGCGCGCAACGTACACATCGATCAGGTGACGTGCAATTGAACGTGTCGCCGGCAATGGCGGCAAATCGTGCACGTTAAACCACTGCGCATCTTCGATTTCATCGGCCTGCATGACGATATCACCCGAGTCATATTCAGCATGAAAGCCCAGCATCAATGAGTGTGGGAACGGCCAGCCCTGACTACCCAGGTACTGCAAGTTCTTAATCTCGACCCCCACTTCTTCACGCACCTCGCGCGCCACACAATGCTCCACCGACTCGCCAGCCTCCACAAACCCGGCCAGGGTGCTGTAGACACCGCTGACAAAGCGCGGTGAGCGTGCCAACAGCACCTCATCACCGCGGGTTACCAGCACAATCATGCTGGGCGATAGTCGCGGGTAATGCTGCAACTCACAGCGCACGCAATGCATCGCACGCTCGCCTGGAATGTGCTGCATTGTCTCGCCGCAACTGCCACAGAAACGGTGCTGGCTGGCCCAGGTGCCAATCTGCGTGGCATAGCTGAGCAACTTGAAGGTATCGGCATCGCCCTGCAGCATAAATTGGCGCAGGCTCTGCCAGGCGCAACCCTGCATGTCGAAAGGCTGGCTCAGTTCCAACAAGTAGATGGCGTCACCATCAAAGTGGCCCAAGCCATGTTCGGCGACAATTGGCAGATCCTGCTGCTTGAGCCACTCGCGCGGAAACAGCACACCATTACTGTCGGCCAAGAAATGCTGCTTAAAATGCGCGACGACCCAGCCACCCGGTAGCTGGCTGTCGAGCAACGTGGGCTGCCAACGCTGCATATTCAAGCCCCCAGCGGCATACCCAATGCCCGCACGCTTTCAGCGGCGAGATCGAGCACACTGGGTTGGGTTTCCGGACGCATCACCGCACCGGCCTCAAGGTAATACTCGAGGCTGCTCAGCGCATCAGCGAGCGTTTCCAGCATCTGTTCGGACGGCATCTGCGGCGCATCGAACATCTGCTGTTGGATGTAGTCCGCACAAGCGCCCACTAACATCGCCGCACGCTCTTGATCGAGGAACCACAACCCGCCACGAACCGCCTGCAAGCTGAACGGTACGTTGGACAAGTGCATACGCTCACCGCTTGATTCGAGGTACGCGGTAATTGCCCGTTTGGCCAAAGCCAAACCGGCCTGCGCCTCATCGACCACAACAATGCGTGCTTCGTTAAGCTGATGCTGGGCAAACGAGTCAGCCTCATTACCCGGCTGCGCCTGGGGAGGCCGTGCTTCACGGCGCTCGCCACTCTCTAGGCTGGCTACCATGCCTTCGACGTACAACACCGTGTCCGCCAGCTTATGCAGCTCCTGCGGTTGCGGCGCGCTCGCCTCCGTCCAGCTGGCAACGATCTGTAGCTGAGCACTCAGGGAATTGCCGGCCGAGCTGAGACCGACCATACCCAGGGTTTTGCTGAGTTTGCCGAGCAAGGCATGCAGGCTATTGAGGCTCTCGCTTTGCAAGGTGCCACGCTCGATCAAATCGAGCATGTCTTTGACGCTATTGAGCTCTTCACGAATTGCCGAACTCAGCGAGCGCATGACCGCTTGCCCAGGGCCTGCCAAACGCTGGTATTCCTCCTCCAGCAGATGGTCCGTGAACGGTAGCGGTGTCAGGCCAAAAATCTGATTCAGGACTGTTGCTTGCGGCCCCTGGGTGCCCGCCAGGGCCACGAGATACAGCAGTTCTTTGAGTAGGCTGCGTGGCGCTTCGTACTGACTGTTAACGAGCATCTGCTTGAGTTCGCGATCAATGCGCGAAAACAATTGTTTACGCGACTTGCGTGCCAGCAATTGGCCGTCAACCTGCGCCTCAACGGCAGCAGCACCGACCCAGCACACTCGACCACGCGGCTCGTTGGCAAACAAGTTATCTAGACGGGTCAGCGCGCGTCCCATTAACTTGAGACTGGCCTGCGGATTTTGCTCACGAATAAAACCTAGCAGCCCCACCTGATACATATGCCGCAAACGGCGACCTTCACTTTCACGCGCCGCACCATCAACCGACGGCGGCGAGGTTCGTGGACGGGCATGATCAAGGCGCACGCTGAAAAAGAAACTTTCCGGCAAGCCTGGCTGACCACCTGCTTGACGCAGGTCATTGATCGCCGGCAGCAACAGCTCGGGCATTTCCTGACGATGCGCGTCAACGCTCTCCAGGTAGCGGCGTAGCACATGCAATGCATTACTCAGGGCGGAAAGCTGCACGTCACGCTCTTCGCCGGCCCCTGCTGGGATGTCGGTGGCCTGATCCAGCACTTCCTGCGCCAGCAGTTCCGCACCGGTCAGCTCGATCAGATTCAGCGTGCCGCGAACCTGATGCAAATTCTCCACCGCTTGCTGCAGCAGGCTGCCGTTATGGCGGTCGGCGATGAACTGTTCAAGGCTCGACTCGGCCTCTTCCATCGTGGTGAACAGTTCAGCGCGCACTAAATTAAGCGACGTGGCTCCAGAAACCATGAGCTATTGCGCCTCCCGCGTGGGTGATAAATAAAAGTGGAAGGACAGCATCAGTCAGCGAACTCCGGCTTCTGCTTGCTCATATGAGCCGTCATGGCCACGCGCAAATCCGCCGACTGCAGCATGGCAGCGTTCCAGGTGGCGATATATTCCAGGCCATCATCAACACGGTGATCGCGCATGTAGCGAATCATCTCTTTGGTGCCACGGATAGCCACCGGCGACTTGCTGGCGATTTCGCGGGCAATCCCCATCACACCATCAAGCAAGGCATCGGCATCGGCATAAGTGCGATTGACCAAGCCAATGCTGCGGGCTTCCTCACCATTAATGGTGCGCCCGGTAAATGCCAGTTCGCGCATCATGCCATCGCCAATAATACGCGGCAGACGCTGCAAGGTACCGACGTCGGCGGCCATGCCAATGTCGATTTCCTTGATGGAGAACTGTGCATCATCGGTCGCGTAACGCATGTCACACGCCGAGACCAAGTCAATCGCACCACCCAGGCAATAACCCTGAATAGCAGCCAAAACAGGCTTACGGCAGTTGTCTACGGCATTGAACGAAGCTTGTAATTCGAGGATTTTGCGCCGCAGCTTTTCGGCATTGCGACCGACGTCCGGACCCATCTGGCTGCCCAACGAGGCCAACATCATCAGGTCAATGCCTGAAGAGAAATGTTTACCGGCGCCGGAAATCACCACAGCGCGCACTTCATCGGTGTCGTCGACCCAGCGGAATATTTCGATGATTTCGCGCCAGAAGTCCGCGTTCATCGCATTGACCTTTTCCGGGCGGTTGATCACCACATGGGCGACCTTATCTGCCAACACGACATTAAAGGCTTTGTAGTCGGACACGGCAGTCATCCTCAGCTGTGGCGCAAGCGCGCAATGGAAATGTTCTTATGATAAAAATCGAGCAACTATAACAACCAACCGACAAATGTCGATGCTGACCACTGTGACGCAGAACACGCCATTAAAGTTAAGCTCAATTTTTACCTATCGGCGATAAGCGCTTGATCTACAGAGAAAGACTGACTGCGGACCGGTGGGCAAGATCAGAACCGCCCGCTAGAGCAGTCAAGCCAAGCCCGCATCAGCCCTTGATACAGTCGACGGTGTAAACCCCCTCCTCACGCTGTAAGCCGTGCACATCAGCGTCAAAACCAGGGAAACTGCGATCGAAGGCGCGAGCGAAGACCAGGTAATCGATGATCGAGCGGGTCTGATCGGTAAAACGCTCACCCGGCATGATCAACGGGATACCTGGCGGGTACGGCACCAGCATGACCGCTGCAACTCGACCTTCCAACTGCTCGATCGGCACAGCCTCAACCTCGCCACGCACCAGTTGGTTATAGGCATCAGCAGGCTTGATCGACACCTCGGGCAGCACCGTATACATGCGCTTAAGTGCCTTGGCAGTGGCGTTTTCGCGGTAACAGGCGTGCAAGGCATCGCACAAATCACGCAAGCCCATACCCTGATAGAACACCTTGCCGGCCTGGGCGATTGAAGGCAGCACATCACTCAACGCCAGGTTGGCGTCATAGCTGCGTTTGAACTCCAGCAGCTCGGTCAACAGCGTGCTCCATTTACCTTTGGTAATCCCCATGGAGAACAGCACCAGGAAGGAATACAGACCGGTTTTCTCTACCACCAAACCACGCTCCCAGAGAAACTTACTGACCACCGCCGCTGGAATGCCACGTTCGGCCAGCTTGCCATCGGCCGTCAGGCCTGGCGTCACCAAGGTCACCTTGATCGGATCAAGCAGCACATAATCTTCAGCGACATCGCCAAAACCGTGCCAATCGGCTTGCGGCTGCAACAGCCAGTCCTGGGTCACGACATCATCAGAGCCCTCTACCTGTGGCGGTTGCCAGATGCTGAACCACCAGTCATCAACACTGAGGCTCTGGCGCAGATTGGCTAGGGCTCGACGAAAGCTCAGGGCCTCGTCGAAGGTTTCCTGAATCAGTGAGCGGCCCGCCGGACCTTCCATCATGGCTGAGGCGACATCCAGCGAGGCGATGATGCCGTACTGCGGCGAGGTGGAGATGTGCATCATAAAGGCTTCGTTGAAGCGATCCCGATCCAGTTGGCGCGCACCGCCATCCTGCACGTGGATCATCGACGCCTGGCTGAACGCCGCCAACAGCTTGTGCGTCGAGTGAGTGGTAAACACCAGCGGCGTATCCTCGGCTCTCAGCGTGCCCATGCCGTAACGGCCGGCGTAGAACTCGTGAAACGCTGCGTAGGCGTACCAGGCCTCGTCGAAATGCAGCACCTCGACACTGTTACCCAGGCTCTGCTTGATCAGCTCGGCGTTGTAGCAGAGGCCGTCGTAGGTCGAGTTGGTCACCACCACCAGCTTGACCATCGCCCCGCTGCTGCTTGGCACACGACCGCGCGCCAGTGGGCTGGCATCGATTTTCGCCTGAATCGATTCGCGGCTGAATTCACTCAGCGGAATAGGCCCGATGATGCCCAGCTCATTGCGCTCGGGGCACAGGTACAGCGGAATCGCGCCGGTCATGATGATCGAATGCAGAATCGACTTATGGCAGTTGCGATCAACCAAGACCAGGTCATCGCGCCCGACCATGCTGTGCCAGACGATCTTGTTGGCGGTTGAGGTGCCATTGATCACGAAATAGGTGTGGTCCGCACCGAAGTTGCGCGCCGCACGGGCCTCGGCTTCGGCCAACGGGCCGGTGTGATCAAGCAACGAGCCCAGCTCCGGCACCGACACCGAGAGGTCAGAACGCAAAGTGTTCTCGCCAAAGAACTGGTGAAACGCCTGCCCCACCGGGCTCTTGCGATAGGCCACGCCGCCGCCATGGCCGGGCGTGTGCCAAGAATAGTTGGACTGTGCAGTGTGCTGCACCAGCGCTTTAAAGAACGGCGGCAACAGGCAATCCAGATAATTATGGGCTGCGCGGGCTACCTGCCGCGCGAGAAACGGCACCGTGTCTTCAAACAAATAAAGAATGCCGCGCAACTGATTGAGATCAACCATGGCCTCGGCAGGCGCGTTCTCGATGGTCACCTGCTCGCCAAGGGCAAAGATCGGCAGTTGCGGCGCACGGCGCCGGGCAATGCGAATCAGCTCGACCATGTCCTGCAGCAGGTTCTTGTTTTCCCCCGCGCCTTCGGCAGCCACCAGAATGCAGGCCAAACCGTGGTGCGTCGAAGCAACAATGCGCCCTTCAGCGGAGCTGGCGGTGGACAGAATACTGAAGCCGTCCTGCTCCAGTTCTTGAGCGATGGCGCGCACCCGGTCACCGGCCACGGTATCGGCCTTGATGTCACGGTGCACAATCAGGACGGGGAACTTGAGGTCTTTATACATTGTGGCGTCCCTGAAGAGCGGCAGGTGCAGGCCTGCCTATCACTTCAGATTAGAGGCTCGCACGGACTGGCGTAACCCCTCTACGTGACGCTGTACGAAAAGGTCGCGAGTGAATAACTCACGACACCATCAGGCTTCGATTTTGGGCTGTTCCATCTGCAACCAAAGCGGCAAAGCCCCGGCAGATTTCTCGATAATTGCCAGGCGCGCCGCATGCTCGGCCAGCTCGGCATCAGTGGCCTGAATCACCCGCGTACGCGCACGCTCGGCAGGCAAACGACGAATCGCACTGGGCTGCTGGCGACCATTGCTGTCGCCTTCGGAACCGTCACCGGCCAGGGACAGATTAGTCTGCCCACCGGTCATGGTTAGGTAAACGTCAGCCAGAATCTCGGCATCGAGCAAAGCGCCGTGCAGGTCACGGCCGGAGTTGTCGACACCATAGCGTTTGCACAGGGCATCGAGGTTGTTGCGCTGCCCCGGATGGCGTTCGCGGGCCATCATCAGCGTATCGAGGATCGAGCAATAATCGCTGACCTCGGCACGATCACCCTGCCCCAGCAAATTAAATTCGTTGGCAATAAAGCCGATATCGAACGCCGCGTTATGGATGATCAGCTGCGCGCCCTTGATGAACTCGAAGAATTCATCGGCGACTTCTTTAAAGCGCGGCTTATCTTTGAGGAATTCATCGGTAATACCGTGAACCGCAATCGCACCCTCGTCGCTTTCACGATCCGGCTGCAGGTACACATGAAAGTGCCGGCCCGTCAGGCGACGACCGATCAGCTCAACACAACCGATTTCGATAATTCGGTGACCGTCAGCCACCGGCATACCGGTGGTTTCAGTATCCAGCACCACACTACGCATGCTTCAACCCTCTTACCTCATCAACGCCGCGATTGGCCAATTGGTCTGCGCGTTCATTGCCCGGATGGCCGGTATGGCCACGCACCCACTGCCAGGTAACGGTATGCCGGTTGACCTGCTCATCCAGCTGCTGCCAGAGGTCGGCATTTTTCACCGGCTGCTTGGCGGCAGTTTTCCAGCCACGCTTCTTCCAGTTAGGCATCCAATCCTGAATGCCCTGCATTACATACTGTGAGTCGGTCACCAAGCGTACCTCGCAGGAACGCTTCAACTCGGCCAGAGCGCGGATAGCTGCAGTCATTTCCATGCGATTGTTAGTGGTATCGGCTTCGCCACCCCACAATTCTTTTTCCACGCCTTGGAAAATCATCAACGCGCCCCATCCACCCACGCCAGGATTACCCTTGCAGGCGCCGTCGGTGTAGATCTCGACCTGTTCACTCATGTATCTGCAATCTCTCACTCAATTGATCGGTCAGTTCTATTTATGCCATTTACTTCTGCGGTGTTTCACGGCGACTGACTTTAGCTACGGGCATTGGCAGCAACTTGCCAACTGATTGACGATTGGGCTGGCGCAGCGGGCGCAGGCCGACCACCAGTTTGCGTGCCACCAGCACGTAAACACCGCCCCCCGGCAACTGCCAGGCAGCACCTAAGCGCTCAAGCGAGGCCAATCGTGCCTGCCAGGCCGGCGAAGAAAGCGGCGGACGATAGCACCCGAAGCGGCGTTTCTCCAGCGCGAAACCCAGTAGGTGCAACCAGTCGCTCACCCGACTCGGCGCGATGCAGCGTGCCTGACGCAACGCATCGCGGGTAAATAAATGGCGCACGCCCCAACTGCTCATCGGGTTGATACCCACAATCAGCAAATGACCGCCGGGCCGCACACTGCGCGCGGCTTCACGCAGCAAACCATGGGGTGACAAGCTGAAATCCAACCCATGCTGTAAGACCACCACATCAGCGGCATGCTCGGTCAATGGCCAGGATTGTTCCTCACAGACAATTTCCACGCCCTTGAATGGCGGCCCCAGGCGCACGCAGCGTTGAATTTGCTGAGCATCCGGCGGGGCTTCAGCGGCGGGCCCGTAATGCACCAGATAGCCACCGAAAAAACGCGTCAGCTCTTCTTCAAGCATCTGCCGCTCCTGCTCCAGCAGTAACTGCCCGAGCGGGCCACTCAGCCAGCTGCGCGCCTCGCTAAGAAGCTCGAGCCATTCACTGTCAGCGAGGGCAAAAGGGGGATCGGACATAAAAGGCTACTCCCGTAATATTCACGACCGAGCTGGGGCTAGAACCTACCCACGCTCTCGCGAGCTAGAGTCATGCACGACTCAGCAGGGCCGACGCACAGCCGATCGTGCTGCGTAGCCAGCACCGCCATTGCCACCTAAGATGCACCTTTGTGCCCTGCTTAGCGACCCGCTCATGATAAAAATCGACGCACTGCCTGCCTTCTCTGACAACTACATATGGTTGCTACAAGACCCAACGCAACGTCGCTGCGCGGTGGTTGACCCTGGCGATGCGGCGCCGGTCGAGGCTTGGCTGGCGGCCCACCCGGGTTGGCAGCTGAGCGACATTTTGGTGACCCACCACCATTTCGACCATGTCGGCGGTATCGAACAGCTGAAAGCAGCCAGCGGCGCACGCGTCATCGGCCCGGCCAACGAGAAAATCCCAGGGCGTGACTTGGCGCTCAGCGAAGGCGATCACGTCACAGTGCTCGGCCACAGTTTTCAAGTTTTTGAAGTGCCCGGCCATACCCTGGGGCATATCGCCTACCACCAGGGCGAGCAACACTGGTTATTTTGTGGCGACACGCTGTTCGCCGGTGGCTGCGGTCGTCTGTTCGAAGGTACACCCGCGCAGATGCATACCTCGCTTAGCCGGCTGGCCGCACTGCCTGAGCAAACCGAGGTGTACTGCACCCATGAATACACCCTGAGCAATCTGCGTTTTGCCGCAGCCGTTGAGCCACACAATACCAACGTGGCCCAACGCTTGGAGGAAGTACGTCAATGGCGTGAGGCTGGACGAATCAGCTTGCCGTCCAACATAAAAGTGGAGCGTGCCACCAATCCCTTTTTACGCAGTGCACAGGCCACAGTCAGCGCCACAATCGCCGCGCGCGATGGGGCTAAAGAGCGCTCGGATGTTGAAATATTTGCGGCATTGCGCGCCTGGAAAGACACCTTCTGAATCTCGACAACCGCACAAAAGACTGGTTAAAACTTGACCAAAGGCATACTGATTCCTAGAATCGCCCGACCTTTTCGCCGGGAAGTACATCGCCGCCAATGCCTTTATCACCACGCAAGACCTTGAATTTAAAGGCATTGACACGAAGCGCTCAGGCGCTTGTGGTGATCATGTGCGTAACCCTCGCCGGCTGCCAGACCGGCAATCAGCACCGCGCCGACAAGAGTCGCGACACCGACCGCGCGGTCGGTCTTGAACAGGAGCCAGAATGGCTCGATAGCAGCGTTGTACCGGCTCCCGAAGCACCAACAGACATCTGGGAACGGGTGCGCAACGGCTATCAGTTACAAGACACCATCACCCTCAATCCGCGTATCGAACAGCAGCGACTGTGGTTCGTCAGCAACCCATCGTTTATTGAAAAAGCCGGCGAGCGCAGCAGCCCTTATATCCACTTTATCGTTGAGCGCTTGGAACAGCGCAATATGCCGATGGAGTTGGCCCTATTGCCGATGATCGAAAGCTCGTACAACCCGCTGGCGTATTCCCACGCCAACGCGGTGGGTCTGTGGCAATTCATCCCGTCGACCGGGCGCAACTTCAACCTGCGCCAAACCAACTGGTATGACGGCCGGCGCGATGTGATGGCCTCAACCGATGCGGCCATCAGCTACCTGACGCGACTCAAAGAAATGTTCAACGGTGATTGGCTATTAGCGTTGGCGGCTTACAACGCCGGCGAAGGTCGAGTCAGCCGCGCGATTGAACGCAATCAGAAGCTCGGTCTGCCGACTGACTACTGGAACCTCTCGCTGCCCACCGAAACTCAGAATTACGTACCCAAGCTGCTGGCCTTGTCGCAAGTGGTGATGACACCGCAAGCCTATGGCGTCAGCCTCAATCCAATTGCCAATGAACCGTATTTCGAGAAAGTTGTTTTTAAACAGCACATGGACTTGGCTCGCGTCGCCGCTATGGCTGACCTGGATGAGGACGAGCTGTACCTGCTCAACCCTGCGTTCAAAAAAGGGGTGACCCTGGATGGCCCACAACACCTGTTGATCCCAACTGACAAGGCCGAATTGCTGACCGCCAACTTGTCCTTGATGAAACCTCAGGAGCGGGTGGACTGGCAGCAGTACCGCGTGCGCTCAGGCGATAGCCTGCACAGCATCGCTAATCGCCACCAACTGACGGTTAGCACCCTGAAAGACATCAACAAGCTCTCCGGCAACAACCTGAGCATTGGCCAGATGCTCAGTATTCCCGCTCAACCCGGTATACCTGAGCGTGAACCGGTATTCCAACGCACGGTTGCCCATAGCGAGCCAAGCCGCACCTACCGAGTAAAAAATGGCGACAACCTCTGGCAGATCGCCAGAAACCACAAAGTCGCCGTCAAGGATGTACAGCGCTGGAACAAGCTGTCAGGCAATAGCCTGCGAGTCGGCCAGGTACTGACCTTACGTGCGGGCACCCCCAGCAGTGGCGCGAGCGGCAGTAAGGGCAACTCGTCGCGCCAGAGCGCAACCTATTACAAGGTGCGCCAGGGTGATTCGCTTTACCTGATTGCTAAGCGTTTCAAGGTCCCGATGAAAAACCTGCAAAGCTGGAATCCGAGGGCCGGCAAAGCCCTCAAGCCAGGGCAGACTCTGACCCTCTACAGCGCTAACTAAGTGCCCCCAGGCCATAGGCCAACGCTCAGGCCTTCTTAGTCATTGCTTCCAGGCAGCGCGCAGTCAGCTGGGTAAACCGCTGAAACGCGACAAACTGTTCATGCTTCAACGCCCGCCCGGATACCCGGCTATCGGCATACAGCAAGCCAATTTCCCGCGTACCGGCCAGCAACGGCGCAATAAAAAACATACCCTGTCCAAGCCGTTGACGAATCGGCTGGGTGACCAACTCATTAAGGTTGTAACTGGCCGGAACGCCCATCCAAAGGGCTTCCTTATTGCGCAGTGCATAACTGAAAATATGGGGCTGCTCAGGCTGCTCTGCAGGAAGCACAAAGTCCTTACTCCAACTTTCGGTGCCCTCACCCATCACCCGCTTGGCACGGAAACAGCTGTGCCCGTCCGCCAGCACCACCAACATGACGCGCTCCAACCCAGCGCCTTGGTGCAGCCCCTTAAACAGGGTGTCGAGTACCAGGCCAATATCGCTGCGGCGCGAAACCATCAACCCAAGGTCCTGCAAGGCTTGTTGCAGGGTCAGTAGATTGGGCTGCAGTAAACGCGCCTTACGCTGCTCCTGCTGCAAGCGGATTTGTTCTGGGTCAGTATTGGGGATCAACTTGCACAGTTGGCTGGCACCGAACGTCGCGGCCAGCTTGACCGTTTCTTCAGCACTGGCCAGCACCTGTTGCATGGCCTCCTGCGGGGTTACCCCAATAAAGCCGGCCAACTGGCCGACCAACGCTTCCATGGCTGGCGTATCCCAACCATCCAGCGCCGCCCGGCTGATTTTGGCACCTAAGGTCACCGCTTTGACTGCCGGATCATTTTGGCTGGTTGACTGATGCGCCAGGCTGACGGTATCGCCTAGGTTCCAGCTTTTCACCAATGCCAAGCTCAGCTGGCGGAAACTGGTGCCCAGCTGCTGCATCACCACTTCATCCTCATCGATCCCTGGTTGCGCCAACGCACTGGCCAGATCATCGGCTGCATCCCCCGCGCATCCCCAGAATGCCAGTTCGCCAACGTTATGCAGCAAGGCGGCGATAAACACTTCCTCATCGTTCTTGCTCAGGACATAACCCGCGATGTTGCGCGCCTGCACGGCGGCGTGAAACGAGCGTGCCAACAGTTCCGCAAGCTGATCGCGGGAGCTACGCGCCAACAGGCCGTCAATCAAACTGACCGACAAACCGATCTGGCGCACGTTATCGAAGCCGATCAACACAATGGCGCGGGAGATGGTGCGGATAGGTTCTTGGGAAGGGTTGTAGTAAACGCTATTACCGATACGCAGCACCTTGGTGGTCAGCGCCGCATCGCGTAGCAACACATCGGCCAATTGCTGCACAGATGATTTGTCACCCTGCGTAAGACGGTGTAAATCCTGCACCACCGTAGCCAGGGCGGGGAGTTCGGCTTGGTTGAAGCGATCAATCCATGACTGCAAACCATGGCAAGTTGTTACCAAAATAAGGTCCTCGCAGTTCGTTAATTCAGTGTAGTCAAGGTGCCGGTATTGCTTGGCGCGAGCATCAGGTCTATTGCCATTTGGGCATATTTAATCACGGCACGTAGGCTCGCGAACCCAGATCATCAGACCCTAACCTTTTTCCTGCCGATACAAGCTGTTAATGTGCCTGATCAGCAGCCCTTAGACGCCACGGATCGGATATTTCACTTGATACGTCCCCTCCTCTCGCTGTTCCTCTGCCTGGCCATCAGCTCTTCTGCCTGGGCCACATTGTATAAGAGCCATGGTTACGCCCAGTTTGGCGAACTGAAGTACCCTGCCAGCTTCACCCATTTCGCCTGGATCAACCCAGAAGCCCCCAAAGGCGGCACGCTGCGGATGATGGCCAACGGCACGTTTGACACGCTTAACCCCTACACCCTCAAGGGCAGCAGCCCGATCAGCACCGCCAATTTCCTGCAATACGGGGTCAATGAACTCAATGCTCCCCTGATGGTGGGAACCGGCGCGTATGACCCCTCAGGCGATGAACCCTCATCGAGCTATGGCCTGATCGCCGAATCGGTGGAATACAGTGATGACCGTAGTTGGGTGGTGTTCAACTTGCGCCCCGAAGCGCGCTTCCATGACGGCAAGCCAATCACCGCCTATGACGTGGCCTTCTCCTACCGCTTGTTGCTCAAACAAGGCCATCCGCAATACCGCACCAACCTGCAAGAAGTAAAACGGGTCGATATTCTCAATCGTCACAGCATCCGTTTTGTCCTCAAGCGTGCCGGTAACTCCTTGCTAATTTTGCGTCTGGGCGAGTTGCCGGTGCTGCCACAGCACTACTGGAAAGACCGCGACTTCAAGGCCACCACGTACGAGCCCCCTCTGGGCAGCGGGCCGTACCGCATCACCCAGGTCAGCCCTGGGCGCAGCCTGAGGTTCGAGCGGGTTAAGGACTGGTGGGGTGCAAAACTGCCGGTCAATCGTGGCAAGTACAACTTTGACCGGGTAGACGTAGAGTTTTACCGCGACAGCCATGTGGCGTTTGAGGCGTTCAAAGCAGGCGAATTTGATATTTATATCGAACAGCAAGCAAAGAACTGGGCCAACGGCTATCACTTCCCGGCGTTGAGACGTGGCGAAGTCATAAAGGCGGAAATACCGCACCAGATCCCTACCCAGACTCAAGCCTTGTTTATGAACACCCGGCGCGAGGTGTTCGCCGATCGCCAGGTGCGCGAAGCCATGGGCTTGATGTTCGATTTCGAGTGGGCCAACCGCGCGCTGTTCAACAGCTCTTACACCCGCGCCAAAAGCTACTACCCCAACAGCGAATTTGCCGCCACGGGCAAACCGAAAGGTGCCGAGTGGCTGCTGCTGTCGCCGTACCGTAAACAGTTGCAGTCGCGCCTGTTCAGCGAGCCGTTCACGATGCCGCAAACCGAAGGGCGTGGCATCCCACGGGAAACCCTGCGCAAAGCTCTTGGTCTATTAGCCAGTGCAGGCTGGAAGCCCTCTGGCCAGCGTTTGCTGAACAGTCAGGGCCAGCCGCTGAGTTTCGAAATACTGCTGGTCAATCCCAACCTTGAACGCATTCTTCAGCCCTTTACTGAAAACCTCGCCAGCATCGGCATCCAGGCCAGGCTGCGTACCGTCGACCGCGCCCAATACAAACAGCGCCTCGATCAATACGACTTCGACATGATTCTGCTGACCCTGCCGCAAACCCTTAGCCCTGGCCTGGAGCAGTCGCAGTATTTCCACTCTGCGCAAGCAAAGGTCAAAGGCGGCAGAAACTATGCCGGGATTACCCATCCGGTGGTCGATGCGATGATTGAAAAGCTGCTGTCGGCACAAAGCCGTGATGAACAAATCACCGCCACCCGCGCCCTTGACCGGGTACTGTTATGGCAGCACTACAGCATCCCAAACTGGTATATCGACTACCACCGCCTGGCTTACCGCAACCGATTTGCCTTCGCTGCCACGCCGCCCTTCACCCTCGGGCTGCGCACCTGGTGGCTGAAATCCATGGAGAAAGCTAAATGACCCATGCCTTGCGCGCCCTCTTGATTCACGCCAGCGGCCTGGCCCTGCTCAGCATGGCCAGCCTGTCGTGGGCAGCCCCACAACACGCCGTGACGCTGTACGACGAGCCGCCTAAGTACCCGGCAGGCTTTAAGCATTTTGAGTATGCAAACCCCGACGCCCCCAAGGGCGGCACCTTGCGCCAAGCCGGTTTTGGCAGCTTTGACAGCCTCAACCCCTTTATCAACAAGGGCGTTGCCGCTGACGACATCGGCATGATCTACGACACCTTGACCCGCCATGGCCTAGACGAACCCTTTACTGAATACGGCCTGCTTGCCGAGAAAATCGAGAAGGCGGCGGACAGTTCCTGGGTGCGCTTCTACCTGCGCGCCGAAGCGCGCTTCCATGACGGCCAACCGGTCACTGCCGAAGATGTCAAATTCAGCTTCGAAACGCTGATGAGCAAAGGCGCACCGATGTACCGCGGCTACTACGCCGATGTCGAAACGGTTGAGGTTGAAAGCCCTCTTCGCGTTCGGTTTGTCTTTAAGCATGCAGGCAACCGTGAGCTGCCCTTGATCGTTGGCCAACTGCCCGTGCTACCCAAGCATTGGTGGGCCGAGCGTGATTTCAGCAAGGGCAATCTGGATATACCGCTGGGCAGCGGCCCCTACAAGGTGGCCGACGTTCAGGCTGGCCGTTCGATCCGCTATGAGCGGGTCAAGGATTGGTGGGGTAAAGACTTGCCAGTCAATCGTGGCTTTTACAACTTCGACAGCCTGCAAACTGACTATTACCGTGATAACACTGTCGCTCTGGAAGCACTCAAAGCCGGGCAGTTTGATTACTGGTTGGAAATGAGTGCAAAAAACTGGGCCACCGCTTACAACACCGAGGCCGTCGCCAACGGCCAGCTGATCAAAGAAGAAATCGCCAATCATAACCCCACCGGCATGCAGGGCTTTATCTTCAATTCTCGCCGCCCCTTGTTCAGCGATCGTCGCGTGCGGGAAGCCCTGAGCCTGCTATTTGACTTCGAATGGGCTAATCGCCAGCTGTTCAATGGCGCGTACACCCGTACCCGCAGTTATTTCGACAACTCCGAACTGGCCTCCACAGGCCTGCCCTCCGCTGACGAGTTGAAGCTGCTGGAGCCCTTGCGCGAACAGATCCCACCTAAGGTGTTTACCGACGAGTACCAACCATCAAGTACCGATGGCAGCGGCATTATTCGTGAACAGCAGCGCCGTGCTTATCAGTTGCTGCAAGAAGCTGGCTGGCGCGTCGATGGTGACCAGATGCTCGACAGCACTGGCCAACCGGTAAGTTTTGAATTCCTCCTGGCGCAAACCGAGTTCGAACGCGTCCTGCTGCCGTTCAAGCGCAACCTGGCGGACCTGGGCATCGAGCTGGTGATCCGCCGCGTTGATGTGTCTCAGTACATCAATCGTCTGCGTTCGCGCGACTTTGATCTGATCGTCGGTGGTTTCGGCCAATCCAACTCGCCCGGTAATGAGCAACGCGAATACTGGCATTCGAGCAGCGCCGACAAGCCTGGCAGCCGCAATTACATTGGCCTGAAAGACCCGGCAGTGGACAACTTGGTTGAGGGATTGATCAAGGCCGATTCACGGCAAAGCCTGATCACCCATACCCGCGCCCTCGACCGCGTATTGCTGTGGAGTCATTACGTGGTGCCCAACTGGCATATCAAAACCTGGCGCGTGGCCTACTGGAACCGCTTTGAGCATCCAAAAGTGACGCCGCAATACGATATTGGCCTGCACACCTGGTGGGCCCGCGAGAAATCACCTGAAGCGGCGGCCGCTAGCGCCCCGTTGAACACGGAGCAATAAGATGCTGGCGTATATCTTCCGTCGCCTCTTACTGATTATTCCCACGCTGTTCGGCATTTTGCTGATCAACTTCATCATCATTCAGGCCGCGCCCGGCGGTCCGGTTGAGCAGATGATCGCCAAGCTAGAAGGCTTCGACGGCGCCACCAGCCGGATCGCCGGTGGCGGCGCCGAAGTCTCGGTGGCGGGCTCCAACTATCGTGGCGCCCAAGGCCTCGACCCTGACCTGGTCGCCGAGATCGAAAAGATGTACGGCTTCGACAAATCCGCCCCGGAACGTTTCTGGCTGATGCTCAAGAGCTATGCCCAGCTTGACTTCGGCTCCAGCTTCTTCCGCGATGCGGAGGTTATCGACCTGATCATCGAGAAAATGCCGGTGTCGATCTCGCTGGGATTGTGGAGCACGCTGATCATGTACCTGGTGTCGATCCCACTGGGCATCGCCAAAGCCACCCGCCACGGCAGCGCCTTCGATGTGTGGACCAGCTCAATGATCATCGTCGGTTACGCCATCCCGGCCTTCCTCTTCGCCATTCTGCTGATCGTGCTGTTTGCCGGCGGCAGCTACTGGGACTGGTTCCCGTTGCGCGGATTGACCTCAAACAACTTCGACGAACTGAGCTTTGGCGGCAAATTATTCGACTACTTCTGGCACCTCGCCTTGCCTGTTACCGCGCTGGTAATCGGTAACTTCGCGACCCTGACGCTGCTGACCAAAAACAGCTTCCTCGATGAAATCAACAAGCAGTACGTGGTCACCGCTCGCGCCAAGGGCCTGAGCAATACCCGCGTGCTGTATGGCCATGTGTTCCGCAACGCCATGCTGATCATCATCGCCGGCTTCCCCGCTGCGTTTATCGGTATTTTCTTTACCGGGTCCTTGTTGATCGAGGTGATCTTTTCCCTCGACGGCCTGGGCCTGATGAGTTTCGAGGCCGCGATCAACCGCGACTACCCGGTGGTATTCGGCACCCTGTTTATCTTCACGCTGCTGGGCTTGGTGGTGAAATTGATCGGCGACATTACCTACACCCTGGTCGATCCGCGCATCGACTTCGAAAGCCGGGAGGGTTGAGATGAAACTGTCCCCAATCAATCAACGCCGCTTCCAGTTATTCAAGGCACACAAGCGCGGCTGGTGGTCGCTGTGGATTTTCCTCGTATTGTTTTTCGTCACCCTGGGTGCCGAGCTGATCGCCAACGACAAACCGCTGGTGGTGAGTTACGACAGCGAACTGTATTTCCCAGTACTCAAGCGCTACCCGGAAACCACCTTCGGCGGTGAATTCCCGCTGCAGGCCAACTACAAAAGCCCCTATATCCAGGAACTGATCAAAGAGAAAGATGGCTGGATGATTTGGCCGCTGATCCGCTACAGCTACTCCAGCATCAACTACGACCTGCAAGTACCGGCCCCGGCACCACCCTCCGCCGAGAATTGGTTAGGTACCGATGACCAGGGGCGCGATGTACTGGCACGGGTGATCTACGGCTTCCGTATTTCTGTGCTGTTCGCCCTTATTCTCACCCTAGCCAGCTCGGTGATCGGTGTATTTGCCGGCGCCTTGCAAGGCTTCTATGGCGGCTGGGTCGACCTGGTTGGCCAACGCTTTCTGGAGATTTGGTCGGGATTACCGGTGCTCTATTTGCTGATTATCCTGGCCAGCTTTGTGCAGCCTAACTTCTGGTGGCTTCTGGGCATCATGCTGCTGTTCTCCTGGATGAGCCTGGTGGATGTGGTGCGTGCCGAGTTTCTGCGTGGGCGTAACCTTGAGTACGTACGCGCCGCTCGGGCGCTGGGCATGCAGAACGGCTCGATCATGTTCCGCCACATCCTGCCTAACGCCATGATTTCAACCATGACCTTTATGCCGTTCATCCTCACCGGCGCGATTGGCACCCTCACCGCGCTGGATTTCCTTGGGTTCGGCCTGCCGCCCGGCGCTCCGTCGCTGGGTGAACTGGTGGCCCAGGGCAAGTCCAATTTGCAAGCGCCCTGGCTGGGTATCAGCGCCTTTGCCGTATTGGCCCTGATGCTCAGCTTGCTGGTGTTTATCGGCGAAGCGTCGCGCGATGCCTTCGACCCGAGGAAATAACATGACCGATTCCAACACCCTCATCGAAGTGCGCGACCTGGCGGTCGAGTTCGTTACTGGCAGCCGCAAACAGCGTGTGCTGGAAAACATCAGCTTCGACATCAAGCGCGGCGAAACCCTGGCCCTGGTGGGCGAAAGCGGCTCCGGTAAATCGGTCACGGCGCACTCGATTCTGCGTCTACTGCCCTACCCACTGGCCCAGCATCCCAGCGGCAGCATTCACTATGCCGGGCAGGATTTACTCAAACTCAATGAGAACAAGCTGCGCGGTATCCGCGGTAACCGTATCGCCATGGTCTTTCAAGAACCCATGACGTCGCTGAACCCGCTGCACAGCATCGAAAAGCAGATCAATGAAGTGCTGGCCTTGCACAAAGGTCTGCGGGGCAAAGCCGCAACGGCGCGCACCCTGGAGTTGCTCGACCTGGTCGGCATTCCCGAGCCACACAAGCGGCTAAAAGCTTATCCGCATGAGTTGTCGGGCGGCCAACGCCAGCGCGTGGTGATCGCCATGGCACTGGCCAACGAGCCCGAACTGCTGATTGCTGACGAGCCGACTACCGCGTTGGACGTCACCGTGCAGTTGAAGATCCTAGAGCTGCTTAAGGATCTGCAGGCACGCTTGGGCATGGCCATTCTACTGATCAGCCACGATCTCAATCTGGTGCGGCGAATTGCTCACCGGGTCTGCGTCATGCAGCGCGGGCATATCGTCGAAGAGGCCGCTTGCGAGACATTGTTCAACGCCCCACAACACCCCTACACGCGCGAATTGCTTGGGGCCGAACCCACTGGTGACCCAGTCGACCAGCCGCCCGGCAAACCCATGCTGGAAATCGACAACCTGCGCGTGTGGTTCCCAATCAAAAAGGGCCTGCTACGGCGCACGGTTGACCATGTCAAAGCCGTGGACGGCATCAACTTCAGCCTGCCACAGGGGCATACCCTGGGTATCGTCGGGGAAAGCGGTTCCGGGAAATCCACCCTGGGTTTAGCGATTTTGCGCCTGCTCGGCAGTCAAGGCGGCATCCGCTTCCAGGGCCAGGCCATCGACGCGCTTTCACATGAAGATGTACGCCCACTGCGCCGGCAGATGCAGGTGGTCTTCCAGGACCCCTTCGGTAGCCTCAGCCCGCGCATGTCGGTCGCTCAAATTGTCGGTGAAGGCTTGCAGATCCACCGCATGGGCAGCGAAGCCGAACAGGAGCAGGCCATTATCGACGCGCTGATTGAGGTCGACCTTGACCCTGAAACCCGCCATCGCTACCCCCATGAATTCTCCGGCGGCCAGCGTCAACGCATTGCCATCGCCCGTGCCCTCGTGCTGAAACCGGCGCTGATTCTGCTCGATGAACCGACCTCTGCCCTCGACCGCACCGTGCAGCGCCAGGTAGTCGAACTGCTACGCTCGCTGCAAGCTAAATACAACCTGACCTATCTGTTTATCAGCCATGACCTTGCCGTCGTCAGGGCCCTCAGCCATCAAATCATGGTGGTCAAGGAAGGCAAAGTGGTGGAACAAGGCCCGGCAGCACGTGTCTTTAACGCACCACAGGACATCTATACACAGCAGTTGCTGGAAGCGGCCTTTATGGTCCCAGCTGATTAATTCTTGAAAACAGGAAGAGGAATCACACCCATGGGTTTTCTAAGCGGCAAGCGCGTACTGATCGTTGGCGTCGCCAGCAAACTGTCCATCGCCTCCGGCATCGCGGCAGCCATGCACCGTGAAGGGGCCGAACTGGCCTTCACCTACCAGAACGAAAAGCTCAAGGGCCGCGTTGAAGGCTTTGCTGCTGACTGGGGCTCAAACGCTGAGCTGTGCTTCCCGTGTGATGTGGCCAGCGATGACGAGATCGCCTCGGTATTCGAAGCCCTGAGCAAGAAGTGGGACGGTCTGGATTGCATCGTTCACTCCGTAGGTTTCGCCCCAGGCGATCAACTGGACGGCGACTTCACCGACGTCACCACCCGTGAAGGCTTCCGCATCGCTCACGACATCAGCGCCTACAGCTTTGTTGCCCTGGCCAAAGCCGGCCGCGAGATGATGAAAGGCCGCAACGGCAGCCTGCTCACCCTCTCCTACCTGGGTGCCGAGCGCACCATGCCTAACTACAACGTCATGGGCATGGCCAAAGCCAGCCTGGAAGCGGGTGTACGTTACCTGGCCGGCAGCCTCGGCCCAGAAGGCACTCGTGTTAACGCCATCTCCGCCGGCCCGATCCGCACACTGGCAGCGTCTGGTATCAAGAGCTTCCGCAAAATGCTCGCAGCCAACGAGAAGCAAACCCCACTGCGTCGCAACGTGACCATCGATGAAGTCGGCAACGCCGGTGCCTTCCTCTGCTCCGACCTGGCCTCGGGCGTCAGCGGTGAGATCATGTACGTCGACGGCGGCTTCAACACCACCGCCATGGGCGCGATGGAAGAGTAAGTCTTTACCTTGCAGCAACAAAAAGGCCGCTTAATTAAGCGGCCTTTTTGTTAGCGGTATCGATCAGAAGCGCTCGATATCCGCCTTCTCTTCCAGCTGCTTACGGAACGCGGCGAAGTCCTGCTGACCGACGCGTGAGGCGAGGAAGCGGCTGTACATGGCCTTATCCTCGTCCGACAGCGCTTGCTCAGGTTGGCTCACGCCATTGAGGCGAATGATCACAAAATCACCATTGCTCAAGCTAATACCGGCGAAGCTTGGCTTGTCGGCAGCTTCAGGCTTGGGCATACGGAACAGTGCTTGCAGCACGGCAGGCTCAACACCCTCATGGCTGCGCGTTGCGGCTTCGACAACATTCCAGCCCTGCTTAGCATCAGCCTGTGCAACCGGCGTTTGACCTTCACGCAGAGCAGCCAGCTGCTCTTCAGCTTTGGCTTTGACAGCCTCGCTTGCACGAACCTTGGTCAACTGAGCGCGAATACTGTCAGCAACTTGCTCAAGCGGTAATTGCTCAGGCTTGTTGTGCTCTTTGACGCGCACCACCACCACGGTGTTTGGATCAAGCTCGATCACACTGCTGTTACTACCGTCTTCCAGTACTTCATCGCTGAATGCAGCCTGGATGACCTGACGATTAGCGCTCAACCCTTCAGTACCACCCTGGCGGCCAAAGGCCTCAGTGGTCTTGACCTGCAAACCTAACTCTTGAGCAGGCTGAGCCAGATCCGACGCTTCAAATGCAGCATCTTCAAGGTCTTTGGAGACTTCAACAAAACGCTGCTCGACCTGACGTGCCTTGAGGTCGCGTTGCAGTTTTTCTTCGAGGCTGGCAAAGCTCGGCACTTCAGGCGCCTGAACACCTAACAGCTTGATCAAGTGCCAACCAAACTCACTGCGCACTGGCGCCGATACAGCATTTTCATCCAGCGCGTAGAGCGCTTCCTCAAAAGCTGGGTCATATACGCCTGGGCCGGCAAAGCCCAGATCGCCGCCTTCACCTGCCGAGCCCGAATCATCGGAGAGCTCTTTGGCCAGCACGGCGAAATCCTCGCCTTGCTCCAGACGCTTTTGCACCGCAACCAGCTTGGCTTTGGCTTGTTCGTCATCCAGCTTGTCGCTCACTTCAACCAGAATATGCGCGGCGCGGCGCTGTTCGGCGAGGTTGGCGATTTCATTCTGATAAGCGCTTTGCAGCGCTTCGTCAGTGACTTCAACCTGATCGAAGAACGCATCTTTTTTCAGCTCGGCGTACTCCAGCACCACCTGCTCAGGGCTCATAAACTCGCTGGCTTGAGCTTCGTAGTAGGCCTTGATGTCGTCATCGCTGAGCGTGACCGCATCCAGGTCAGCTTTGAGGGTGAGGGTCGCGAAGTCACGCGTCTGCTTTTCCAGTGCGGCAAATGCTTGCACCTGGGCATCGGTGACAAAGCCGCTGTTAGCCAAGCCAGCGCGTAGCTGACCGATCAGCATTTCCTGCTCAAGCATCTGGCGGAACTGCAAACGGCTGTAACCCAACTGACGGATAACCTGATCAAAACGCTCGGCGTTGAACTGGCCGTCGACCAGAAATTCAGGTGTTTTAAGAATGAGCTGATCCAGCGCTTGTGACGAAAAGGCGAACTTGGCTTCTTTGGCGCTATCAAGCAGCAAGGTGCGCTCGACAAGACCATTCAGAGCAGCTTCACGCAGCAACTTCTCGTCCAGCAGGGACGCATCAAAATCTTGCCCCAATTGCTGCAGTAACTGTCGACGTTGCATTTCGACAGCCTGGTTAAGCTCAGCAGAGGTGATTTTCTCACCATTCACTTCGGCTGCATTTTGGCTGTTACTGGTGCTGGTAAAAATGGCGTCAACACCGGTCAACGCCAGCAGCGCGACGATGATGCCGATAATGGTTTTGGCAATCCAACCTTGTGAATTGTCCCTGATGTTTTGCAGCATGCGTCCCCCAGAACGGCTGTACAAAAAACGCAGCCGCGCAGTGTGGGTAAAATCCGGATAGAAGAAAGGCGCATCAGTGGATGCGCCTTCTCGTAACTGGCGAAGCGGACGAACTCAAGCAGCTGCTTTGTCGTGTTCAGCCATACCAAATCGGCTGAACTTCCCGCCTCACCTCAGACAAGCCATTCAGCCGGTCTGTTAGGCAAAACCGAAAAGACTTAGTTAACAGCGTCTTTCAGAGCTTTACCGGCTTTGAAGCCTGGAATCTTGGCAGCAGCGATGCTGATCGGATTACCAGTTTGTGGGTTACGGCCAGTACGAGCAGCACGCTCTTTAACAGCGAAGGTGCCGAAACCAACCAGCACTACAGAATCACCAGCCTTCAGAGCGCCAGTAACGGATTCAATTACTGCGTCCAGCGCACGGCCAGCGACAGCTTTTGGGATATCAGCAGATGCAGCGATGGCATCGATCAGTTCCGACTTGTTCACTCTTAAGTCCCCTTAATTTCTGTTGAGTTTATTTCTTGCTTTTAAATGTAAGCGAAGCGGTGCTGGAGAGCCTACCGACACGATAAGAGCCGCTTTATAACAAGGGCTCTAAAAATGTGTCAAGAAACCCCTCCGGCTAATGCGTGCTAATTCGCTCCTTGGAATCAGTCTCGCGTTTTTCATCCTTTGCAACCATGGGAGCCGCATCAGGCAAGGGCTCCGGGGCGTATTGCAGCGCAATTTGCAGGACCTCGTCAATCCATTTAACCGGTTTAATCTGCAGGTCTTGCTTAATGTTCTCCGGAATCTCTTTTAAATCGCGCACATTCTCTTCTGGAATGATCACCGTCTTGATGCCACCACGGTGAGCGGCCAGTAGTTTTTCTTTCAAACCACCAATAGCCAATACTTGGCCGCGCAGGGTAATTTCGCCGGTCATTGCCACATCCGCTCGCACAGGTATCTGTGTCAGGGCTGAAACCAGCGCCGTGCACATGCCAACGCCCGCGCTGGGGCCATCTTTGGGCGTCGCCCCCTCCGGCATATGGATATGAATGTCTTGCTTCTCATAGAAGTCGACAGGCACGCCCAGACTCTTAGCCCGACTGCGCACAACCGTCTGCGCAGCAGTGATCGACTCCAGCATCACATCACCCAGAGAGCCGGTTTTTATCAGCTGCCCCTTACCAGGCACCACGACGGCTTCGATGGTCAACAACTCACCACCGACCTGGGTCCAGGCAAGACCTGTAACTTGGCCAATTTGATCCTGCTGCTCAGCCAAACCATAGCGGTGCTTACGCACACCGAGAAAATGCTCTAGCGAATCGGCCGTAGCCGTGACCTGAAAACGCTTCTCGGTGGTGTGCTCTTTGACGACCTTGCGGCACACCTTGGCAAGCTGCCGCTCGAGACCACGCACGCCAGCCTCGCGGGTGTAATAGCGAATAATGTCGCGTATCGCAGCCTCTTCAAACACCAGCTCGGTTTTCTTCAGGCCATTAGCCTGAACCTGCTTGGGCGCCAAATATTTGATCGCGATATTGATCTTCTCAGCTTCGGTGTAACCCGGCAGACGAATCACTTCCATACGGTCCAGCAGCGGACCTGGAATATTCATCGAGTTGGCCGTGCAGAGGAACATCACATCGGACAGGTCGTAATCGACCTCCAGATAGTGATCGTTGAAGTTGTGGTTCTGCTCCGGATCCAACACCTCAAGCAACGCCGACGCAGGGTCACCACGCATGTCCTGACCCATTTTGTCGATTTCATCGAGCAGAAAAAGCGGGTTGCGCACGCCAACCTTGGTCATTTTCTGGATCAGGCGACCGGGCATCGAGCCAATATAAGTACGCCGGTGACCACGAATTTCGGCCTCATCACGCACGCCACCGAGGGCCATACGCACGAATTTGCGGTTAGTGGCACTGGCAATCGACTCAGCCAGTGAGGTTTTACCGACCCCTGGGGGGCCGACCAGGCAGAGTACTGGCCCCTTGATTTTCTTCACGCGCTTTTGCACGGCGAGGTACTCAAGGATACGTTCCTTGACCTCATCCAAGCCGTAATGATCTGCATCGAGGATCGCTTCGGCACGCGCCAGATCGAGGCGTACTTTGCTCTGGGCTTTCCACGGCACATTAACCAACCAATCGATGTAGGAGCGCACCACAGTGGCTTCGGCTGACATCGGTGACATTTGCTTGAGCTTATTCAACTCGGCGTTGGCTTTGGTTAGCGCTTCAGCTGTTAGGCCTGCATTGTCGATGCGCTTTCTCAGCTCATCGAGTTCGTTATGCCCTTCCTCACTGTCACCCAGTTCCTTCTGAATGGCCTTCATCTGCTCATTCAGATAGTACTCGCGCTGACTGCGCTCCATTTGCTTCTTGACCCTGCCACGGATGCGCTTCTCGACCTGCAGCAGATCGATTTCGGCATCAAGTAGCGCGAGCACATGTTCAACGCGAGCAGTAAGGTCGGTGAGCTCAAGAATTTCCTGCTTCTGCTCGATTTTCAGCACCATGTGCGCTGCCATGGTGTCGACCAGTCGACTCGGCTCATCGATGCCGTTGAGAGATGCAAGCACCTCCGCGGGGACCTTTTTACCCAGCTGCACATACTGCTCGAACTGGCTGAGCAAGCTACGCGTAAAGACCTCAGACTCACGCTCAGCCGCTTCAACATCATCGATCAGTTGCACTTCAGCCCGGTAATGACCGTCAGCCTCAATAAACTGCTCAATCTCGCCGCGCTGCTCGCCCTCGACCAGCACCTTTACCGTACCGTCCGGTAATTTCAGTAACTGCAATACAGTGGCGACCGTACCGACACGATAGAGACCGGCCTCATCAGGGTCGTCGTCTGCAGGATTTTTCTGGGCAAGGAGCAGAATCTGCTTCTCACCCGTCATCGCAGCCTCAAGGGCCTCAATGGATTTCTCACGCCCGACGAATAACGGAATGACCATGTGCGGATAGACCACAACATCGCGCAGCGGCAGGAGAGGCAATTCGATGGTTGTCTTCATGATTTCGGCTCTACAGCGGCCATACGGCCGTAAACAGTTGGGATGACCCTTAACCCTAAGATGGGGGCAGCCCAAACAAAAAACAAGCATTGCAGTAGGAAAAGCAAAGGGGCCCAAAGGCCCCTTGCTTTCAACATGTTACAAAGCTATTACGCGTCAGGCGCAGCCTTGGCTGGTAGCTCGCTGTTCTCGTAAATGAGCAACGGCTTGGAGGTGCCCTCGATGACACTCTCATCGATAACAACCTTGCTGACGTCCGACTGCGATGGAATCTCGTACATGGTGTCAAGCAAGACGCCTTCGAGAATCGAGCGCAGACCACGGGCACCGGTTTTGCGTTCAAGCGCCTTGTGCGCAACCGACTTCAGCGCATCAGGACGGAACTCCAACTCAACACCTTCCATCTCGAAGAGCTTGCCGTACTGTTTAGTCAGCGCATTCTTCGGCTCGGTCAGAATCTGTATCAGCGCAGCTTCATCCAGCTCATCCAGCGTCGCAATAACCGGCAAGCGGCCTACAAACTCTGGAATCAAGCCAAATTTCACCAGGTCATCCGGCTCAACAGCGCGCAATGACTCGCCCACTTTTTTGCCCTCTTCCTTGCTGCGAACCTCGGCATTGAAGCCGATGCCGCCCTTGGTCGAGCGACCCTGAATAACCTTCTCTAAACCAGAGAAAGCACCGCCACAAATAAACAGAATATTGCGCGTATCTACCTGCAGAAACTCTTGCTGAGGGTGCTTACGACCACCCTGTGGCGGAACCGAGGCAACAGTACCCTCAATCAACTTCAGCAGTGCTTGCTGCACGCCCTCACCCGACACGTCACGTGTGATCGACGGGTTATCGGACTTACGGGAGATCTTGTCGATTTCGTCGATGTAGACAATACCCATCTGGGCTTTTTCCACATCGTAATCGCACTTCTGCAACAGCTTTTGAATGATGTTCTCGACGTCCTCCCCTACATAACCGGCTTCGGTCAGGGTGGTGGCGTCAGCAATAGTGAAGGGGACGTTCAGCAAACGTGCCAGTGTTTCCGCCAACAATGTCTTGCCCGACCCCGTAGGACCGATGAGCAGGATGTTGCTTTTACCCAGTTCGATGTCGTCTTTTTTATCGCGCTGGTTGAGACGCTTGTAGTGGTTATAGACCGCTACCGCCAAAATCTTCTTCGCACGCTCCTGACCGATCACATACTGATCGAGGATGCCGCTGATTTCCTTGGGGGCAGGTAATTTGTGCGCGCTGCTTTCGGCCTGGGCTTCTTGCACCTCCTCGCGGATGATGTCGTTGCACAGGTCGACGCACTCGTCACAGATAAAGACCGAGGGGCCGGCAATCAATTTGCGCACTTCATGCTGGCTTTTGCCGCAGAAGGAGCAATAAAGCAGCTTGCCGTTGTCCTCGCCGTTGCGGGTGTCAGTCATTCGATCAATCCAATCCGGTAGGCTTGAAACACAAGATGAAGGCTTATGCGGGCTTTTTCAAGCCCGCCGGTGGCCGGACAAGCCGACCCACCCTATTTTGAGTTTCTTATATTAAGCGGGGCGTTTTTCAATCACTGCGTCGATCAACCCGTATTCACGAGCGGCTTCGGCGCTCATGAAGTTATCACGATTGGTATCGCGCTCGATTTCTTCCAGGGTGTGCCCACTGTGCTTGGCCATCAACGTATTGAGACGCTCGCGGATAAAGAGGATTTCCTTGGCGTGGATTTCGATATCCGACGCCTGGCCCTGGAAGCCGCCCAGTGGCTGGTGAATCATCACGCGTGAGTTTGGCAGGCAGTAACGCTTGCCCTCGGCACCAGCGGTCAGCAGGAATGCGCCCATGCTGCATGCCTGACCAATACAGGTGGTGGACACGTTAGGTTTGATGAACTGCATGGTGTCGTAGATCGACATACCCGCTGTAACCGAACCGCCTGGGGAGTTGATGTACAGATGGATGTCCTTGTCCGGATTTTCCGCTTCAAGGAACAGCAGTTGCGCACAGATCAGGTTGGCCATGTAGTCCTCTACAGGGCCGACCAGAAAGATCACTCGCTCCTTGAGCAGGCGCGAATAGATGTCATAGGCGCGCTCTCCACGAGCCGATTGCTCGACAACCATAGGTACCAAGCCACCAGCGGCTTGGATTTCAGGCATTTGTTGCATAAAAGGATTGCGGGACATGCGTGCACTCGCTCCCTAAATAGTCATGTCACAAATACGCATAAGCCAGCACGGAGGCTGGCTTATGGCGCGTTCGAACGAGGTGAAGAAATCAGGCGGCTTGTGGTGCTTCAACCGGCTTGACAGCTTCTTCGTACGAGACCGCTTTATCGGTCACGTTGGCCTTCTGCAAAACAGTATCTACAACTTGCTCTTCCAGTACAACCGAACGCACTTCGTTCATTTGCTGGTCGTTTTTGTAGTACCAGGCCACAACCTGCTCAGGCTCTTGGTAAGCAGAAGCCATTTCCTGAATCATTTCACGCACACGGGCATCGTCCGGCTTCAGCTCGCACTGCTTAACCACTTCAGCCACAACCAGACCCAGCACTACACGGCGCTTAGCTTGCTCTTCGAACAGCTCAGCTGGCAGCTGATCGGGCTTCAGGTTGCCACCAAACTGCTGCACAGCTTGAACGCGCAGACGATCCACTTCGTTGCTGATCAGTGCTTTAGGCACTTCGATCGGGTTGGCAGCCAGCAGGCCATCCATCACTTGGTTCTTGATCTTGGACTTAATGGCCTGGCGCAGCTCGCGCTCCATATTTTTCCGTACTTCAGCGCGGAAACCGTCCAAACCACCTTCTTTCACACCAAATAGGGCGAAGAAATCATCATTCAGCTCAGGCAGCTGAGGGGCGGCAATGCTATTGATGGTAACGGTGAACTCGGCAGTTTTGCCAGCCAGATCGAGATTCTGATAGTCAGCTGGGAACGTCGGATTGATGACGCGCTCTTCACCTGCTTTAGCACCGACTAAGGCGTCTTCAAAGCCTGGGATCATGCGGCCTGAGCCGAGTACCAGCTGAGTGCCTTTGGCCGAACCACCAGCGAAGGTTTCGCCGTCGATTTTACCAACGAAGTCGATGTTCAGCTGATCACCATTTTCAGCAGCGCGCTCGGCAGCTTCGAAACGGGTGTTCTGCTTGCGCAGGATTTCCAGCATGTTGTCGACATCAGCGTCAGCTACGTCAGCCTGCAGGCGCTCGATAGCGATGGCCTCGAAGCCGCCAACGGTGAACTCCGGGAATACTTCGAAGGTTGCAACGTATTCCAGGTCCTTGCCTTTCTCGAACGACTTCGGCTCTACGGCCGGAGCGCCAGCTGGATTGAGCTTCTGCTCAACAACGGCTTCGTAAAAGGTGGACTGGATCAGGTCGCCCAGCGCTTCTTGACGCGCAGCATCTTCATAACGCTGACGGATCACGCTCATTGGGACTTTACCAGGACGGAAGCCTGGAACCTTGGCACGACGGGCAGTCTGCTGCAGACGCTTGTTGACTTCAGTCTCGATGCGCTCAACAGAAACGCCAACGGTCATACGGCGTTCGAGAGCAGAAGTACTTTCAACAGAAACTTGCATGGATATTCCTCGTTGCACAGACATAAGCCGGCCGTTTACCGGCCCCAAATCAAGGGCATGCATTCTAGAGGGTCAATTTGCAGAAGTCACCCTAGATGCAGGCGGCAAACGGGAGGGAGTTCTAAAAGATGGTGCGGACGGAGAGACTCGAACTCTCACACCTTTCGGCGCTGGAACCTAAATCCAGTGTGTCTACCAATTCCACCACATCCGCATGGTAAAGCTTTATACAAAAACGCCAGGTTTAACCTGGCGCTTTGGAATATGGGGTGGACGATGGGGATCGAACCCACGACAACAGGAGTCACAATCCTGCGCTCTACCAACTGAGCTACGCCCACCATATTGCATTTGCTTGAGCCAAGACCGCCAAATGGCGCACCCGGCAGGACTCGAACCTGCGACCATCCGCTTAGAAGGCGGATGCTCTATCCAGCTGAGCTACGGGCACTTATTCACCTGCTGATGCAGACTTAAAGCTTTCGGCTTCGGAAAAAACTTTGCAGCTTCTACCTTTGCCGTCTTACCCAGCGACTGGCTGTGCTCGACAAGCGGGGCGAATGTTATAGACACGATTTCAGGTCGTCAACAGGGAAAGTCAAAAAAAATCAGCTATTTAAAGGAGTTACGCGAAAACCGTGGCATGCGCCTTTGCCCCACAGCATGGTCATGCGAGAATGCGCGTCCTTTTTCCATCCTTTCTTTATGGTTAACCAAGCGCAATGACCGCACAACTGATCGATGGCAAAGCAATTGCCGCCAGCCTGCGCCAGCAGATCGCCAAACGTGTTGCCGAGCGCCGCGAGCAAGGCTTACGGGCACCTGGGCTGGCAGTGATTCTGGTCGGTAGCGACCCAGCCTCCCAGGTCTATGTTTCGCACAAGCGTAAAGATTGCGAAGAAGTCGGTTTCGTTTCGCAGGCCTATGACCTGCCCACTACGACCAGCCAAGCTGATCTAATGGCGCTGATTGACCGGCTTAATGACGAACCAACCATCGATGGCATTTTGGTGCAACTACCACTACCTGAACATCTGGATGCCTCTTTATTGCTGGAACGCATTCGCCCAGATAAGGATGTGGATGGTTTTCACCCCTACAACATAGGACGTCTGGCTCAGCGCATGCCATTGCTGCGCCCATGCACCCCGAAAGGCATCATGACGCTACTGCAAAGCACAGGCGCTGACCTTTACGGCATGCATGCCGTTGTCGTGGGCGCATCGAATATTGTCGGCCGACCTATGGCGATGGAGTTACTGCTGGCGGGTTGCACGGTCACAGTGACGCACCGCTTCACCAAAGACCTGCCCATGCATGTGGGCATGGCCGATATTGTCGTGGTGGCCGCCGGCAAGCCTGGCCTGGTGCACGGCGAGTGGATCAAGCAGGGGGCTATTGTCGTCGACGTCGGCATCAATCGTCAGGAAGATGGCAAGCTGATTGGCGATGTAGTGTATGAAACAGCCCTGCCCCGCGCCGGCTGGATCACCCCAGTGCCGGGTGGCGTAGGGCCAATGACCCGCGCCGGCTTGTTGGAAAATACCCTGCATGCCGCCGAGCATCTGCACGACTAGCCACGCATAGGTTGAAATAGAAAACGGCACCTTAGAGGTGCCGTTTCTTTATGCAGAGTAAAACCCGCTCGGTCACTCGCGAGCTTGCTCCCACGACTTCAACAACTCGTTGTAGTTGATGGTCTCGCCCTGTGGCTTTTCATTGGCCAACTTGGGCTTCGGCGCCCCCGGTTGATCCAACCAGTACTGCGGGTCACGCGGCTCGTTCAGTTTCGGACCACATTCACCCAGCACACCGGAACGCTCCAGACGACCCATCATGGTGTCCTGCGCAGCGGCCAGGCCATCCAGCGCTTCTTGTGGCGTTTTATCGCCACTGGCTGCCTCAGCAATAAACTGCCACCACAGCTGCGCTAAACGCGGGTAGTCCGGCACGTTCGTACCGGTCGGCGTCCATTGCACACGTGCAGGACTGCGGTAGAACTCAACCAGGCCGCCGAGTTTTGGCGCAACGTCGGTCATGGCTTGCGAATTGATATCCGACTCACGAATAGGCGTCAGACCAACCAGCGTCTTCTTCAACGACACGGTTTTCGAGGTCACAAACTGCGCATACAGCCAGGCGGCCAAGCGCTGCTTTTCTGGGGTGGACTTGAGGAAGGTCCAGGAGCCAGTGTCCTGATAACCCAGCTTCATGCCTTCTTCCCAGTAAGGGCCTTTAGGCGACGGCGCCATCCGCCATTTTGGCGTGCCGTCTTCATTAACTACTGGTAACCCGGCCTTGGTCATGTCCGCGGTAAACGCTGTGTACCAGAAAATCTGCTGCGCAATGCTGCCCTGCGCCGGTACCGGCCCGGACTCGGAGAAGGTCATGCCCTGCGCTTCTGGCGGCGCGTATTTGCGCATCCAGTCGACATACTTGGTAGTCGCATACACCGCTGCCGGGCCGTTGGTATCACCGCCACGGGCAACGCTGGAACCTACAGGCCGGCAACCATCGACACGAATACCCCACTCATCCACTGGCAAGCCATTCGGCAGGCCCTTGTCGCCGCCGCCGGCCATGGAGAACCAGGCGTCGGTGAAGCGCCAGCCCAGCGAAGGATCCTTCTTGCCGTAATCCATGTGGCCATAAATGCGTTGGCCATCGATTTCCTTGACCTTCTCGGAGAAGAACTCGGCGATGTCCTCATAGGCGGACCAGTTGACCGGCACGCCCAGCTCGTAGCCGTAGATTTCCTTGAACTTGGCCTTAAGTTCTGGGCGCTCGAACCAGTCGGCGCGGAACCAGTAAAGGTTGGCGAACTGCTGGTCAGGCAGCTGGTACAGCTTGCCGTCGGGACCCGTGGTAAACGAAAGACCGATAAAGTCTTCTAGATCCAGCGTCGGCGATGTTACCGCCTTGCCTTCACCTTCCATCATGTCGCTGATCGCCACCGCCTTGCCGTAGCGAAAGTGCGTGCCAATCAGGTCCGAGTCGTTGATATAGCCGTCGTAGATATTCTTGTCTGACTGCATCTGGGTTTGCAGTTTCTCGACGACATCGCCTTCCTGCATCAGGTCATGCTTGAGGTTGATCCCGGTGATTTCGCTAAAGGCCTTGGCCAACACCTTGGATTCATACTCGTGAGTGGCAATGGTTTCCGAGGCCACGCTGATGCTCATGCCACGGAACGGCTCAGCGGCTTTAATAAACCACTGCAACTCAGCCAGCTGTTGCTCAGGCGTCAAGGTGGATGGATTGAACTCCTCGCCGATCCACTTCTTCGCTGCTTCTTCATACGCATCGGCCCAAGCTGCGCCGCTCAAGCCGGACAACGTCAGCAAGGCAGCCAGCGCCATGCTATGTCGAGTTTTGTTGTTATTGTCGAACATAGAGACCTCCATCTCAGGGTTTTGAACGGGGCAAGCCGCTAACGAACACGCCCAAGCAACAGGCGCCCACGAGGCAGGCTGCTTAACCCCAACGCATCACTGCAATTAACCAGAACAGGGACAGCACCGAGGCTATCCAGACACTCCAATCGGTCACACCTACCACCAGCAGATGCAGGTAGGCACTTCCAAGCAGACCGATAAACAGCCGATCACCACGGGTGGTGCTGATCGGCAACAAGCCCTTGCGCTCGATACACGGCGAGCGCAGCTCCCAGATCGTCATGCCAACCAACAGCGTGCCGATAAAGCCGAAGAACAAAGCAGTGGGTAAGGTCCAGGCCATCCAATCCATAGTCGTTGCTCCTATACCCGACCGAGGGCAAAGCCCTTGGCCACATGGTTACGCACAAACCAGATCACCAGCATGCCTGGCAGAATGGTCAGTACCCCCGCCGCCGCCAGCACCCCCCAGTCGATCCCCGATGCAGACACGGTGCGGGTCATCACGGCGGCAATTGGCTTGGCATCTACCGAGGTCAGGGTGCGCGCCAACAGCAACTCGACCCACGAGAACATAAAGCAAAAGAATGCGGTGACGCCGATTCCCGAACCGATCAGAGGGATAAAAATCTTCGCGAAAAACTTCGGGAAACTGTAGCCGTCGATATAGGCCGTTTCGTCGATTTCCTTGGGTACCCCGGACATAAAGCCTTCGAGAATCCACACCGCCAACGGCACGTTGAACAAGCAATGAGCCAATGCCACGGCAATATGCGTATCAAACAAACCAATAGAGGAATACAGCTGGAAGAACGGCAGCAGAAACACTGCCGGAGGCGCCATGCGGTTGGTCAACAACCAGAAGAACAGGTGCTTATCACCGAGAAAACGATAGCGCGAGAACGCATAGGCCGCCGGCAATGCCACCGTCAACGAAATCACGGTGTTCAGGCACACGTAATACAGCGAATTGAGATAGCCCTCATACCAGCTCGGGTCAGTGAAAATTACCTTGTAGTTGTCCAGGGTGAAGCCGTGCGGCCACAGCGTCAGGCCACCGAGTATCTCCGTGTTGCTCTTGAACGACATGTTCAGCAACCAGTAGATCGGCACCAGCAGAAACAGGACATACAGCCCCAATACCACCTTCTTACGTAGGGTCATGGTCAGCCTCAGCGCGTCTTATCGTTGTGCGTCATGGCGGTGTAGAACAGCCAGGACACCAACAGGATGATCAGGAAGTACACCAACGAGAAGGCTGCAGCCGGCCCCAAATCGAATTGGCCAATAGCCATTTGCGTCAGGGTCTGACTAAGGAAGGTGGTGGCGTTTCCCGGCCCGCCCCCCGTCAGCACAAAGGGTTCGGTGTAGATCATGAAGCTGTCCATAAAGCGCAGCATCACCCCAATCAGCAGCACGCTTTTCAACTTGGGCAGCTGGATATGGCGAAACACCGCCCAGTCTGAAGCGCGGTCAATACGCGCCGCCTGGTAATACACATCAGGAATGGCGCGCAGCCCTGAGTAGCACAGCAGCGCGACCAGCGAGGTCCAGTGCCACACGTCCATGATCAGCACTGTGACCCAGGCATCACTGGTGTTGGAGGCGTAGTTGTAGCTGATGCCCAGGCTATTAAGGCTCCAGCCAAGCAAGCCAATGTCGGCGCGACCGAATATCTGCCAGATGGTGCCGACCACGTTCCACGGAATCAGCAGCGGAATGGCCAGAACTATCAGCACCAGCGAGGCCATGCGCCCTTTGGTAGGCATGCACAGGGCGATGGCGATTCCTAAGGGAATCTCGATCAGCAGCACGCACGCGGAGAAGATGAACTGACGCAGCAGCGAGTCATGCAGACGGGTGTCTTGCAGCACCTGCTTGTACCAGTCGACACCGACGAAGTAGCGCGTGGAGTGATCGAAAATATCCTGCACCGAATAGTTGACCACCGTCATCATCGGCACGATGGCGCTGAACGCCACCAGTAAAAAAACCGGCAAGACCAGCCACCAGGCCTTGTTGTTATGCACCTTCATGGCTGCACCTCCATAGGCCTGGGCTCAACCAGAATGTCATCGGCATAGAGCATCAGCCACTGGGCGGGGAAGCTCAGGTAAGCCTGCTGCTGCGGTACCGGTTGATCCTCCTGCAAGCGCACTTTAAGTAACTGGCCATCGAGCTTGAGGGTGAGGATCTTGTAGGTGCCCAGGTCCTCGACGTGCACGACATCCGCGCAGAAAGCATCTTCGTTTGGGCCGTCCCAGACATGAATGAACTCCGGGCGAATACCGACTTTCAACTTGGCACCTGGCATCTCGGCAACACGCCGATTGAGTGCGGGTGACAAGGGCAACATCGTTTCGTTGAAGCGCACCCCGCCGCCATAAGGCAGCACCTCAATCAGGTTCATTCCAGGGCTGCCGATGAAGTAACCGACAAAGGTGTGGCTGGGCCGTTCGAACAACTCACGCGGGGTACCAAATTGAACAATCTGGCCGCCGTACATCACCGCAATCTTGTCGGCAAAGGTCGAGGCCTCCAGCTGATCATGGGTGACGTAGACCATGGTGATATTGAACTGCTCATGAATCTGCTTGAGCTTGCGTCGCAGCTTCCATTTCAAATGCGGGTCGATCACGGTCAGTGGTTCATCAAAGAGAATCGCCGACACGTCGTCACGCACCAGGCCGCGCCCCATGGAGACCTTCTGCTTCTCATCAGCAGTCAGGTTGCTGGCACGTTTACGCAGAAGTGGATGCAACTCCAGCACCTCGGCAATCTCGTTGACCTTGGCAAGAACCTTCGCCTCAGTCATGCCTTGGTTGCGCAGCGGGAATGCCAAGTTATCGAACACCGTCATGGTGTCGTAGACCACCGGAAACTGGAAAACCTGAGCAATATTGCGCTGCTCGGGCGGCAGGGCATTGACCACCTTGCCATCAAACTGCACCTCGCCATGGGAGGGGCTAAGCAAGCCGGAAATAATATTCAGCAGCGTCGATTTACCGCAGCCCGAAGGCCCCAGCAGCGCATAGGCGCCACCCTGCTCCCAAACATGGTCCATCTCACGAATTGCATAATCAGCCGGGCCGCTCGGGCTGCGGCTGTAGCTATGAGCGAGGTTACGCAGGCGAATTTCAGCCATCAGGCAACCCTCCCCAAACGACGACTGGGCGCCTGAATTAACTGCCCATCAGCACTGAACACAAACAACTTATGCGTAGGGATATAGATAAGAATTGAGCTATCGACCGCGTACTCATGCACACCGGGCAAGTGCAGCACCAACACGAACTGCTCATTGCTCACGTGCAGGAAGGTTTCTGAGCCACTGATTTCAGCCAGCTCGACGGTCACCGCCAGTTCCAGGTCGTCGTCATTGGACGGCACCAAACCAATATGACTGGGCCGCACACCAAAGCGGTACTCGCCCTCGGCAATGTCTTGTAAGTCCGGGTTGAGCGGGAAATGCACGGTATCGGCAAAACTGACTTCGGTACCGCTGACGCGCCCCGGCATCAGGTTGATGGCAGGCTCAGAAAAAAGCTCAGCCGCCAGCACTTGCTGCGGCCGGTGATAGACGTCGGCTGTCTTGCCGCTCTGGATCACTCGCCCTTCATGCAGCACGGTGGTGGTGCCACCCAAGGCCAGCGCCTCATTGGGTTCGGTGGTGGCGTAAATGGCGATGGTATGGCGCGCCTGAAACAGCTCACGCATCTCCTGACGCAGTTCCTCGCGCAACTTGTAGTCAAGGTTGACCAGTGGCTCATCAAACAGAATCAGCGAAGCGTCTTTAACCAACGCCCGAGCCATGGCCGTGCGCTGCTGTTGCCCACCGGACAGCTCCAAGGGATAGCGTTTGAGCAAACCGTCGATACGCAACATCTTGGCGGTGGCGTGCACCTTTTCCAGAATGTCGGCCTGGCTCATCTTCGCCTGACGCAATGGCGAGGCGATGTTTTCGAATACCGTCAGGGTCGGGTAATTGATGAACTGCTGATAAACCATGGACACGTTGCGCTGGCGCACCGGTACTTGGGTCATGTCTGCGCCATTCATCAAAATGCGCCCGCTGCTGGGCTTGTCCAACCCTGCCATCAAGCGCATTAGGCTGGTCTTACCGGACAGCGTACGCCCCAGCAACACATTGAAAGAGCCGGGTTCGAAGCTCAGGCAGGCATCGTCGATATACAGCTGGTGATCGACGATCCGCGTGACATGCTCCAGGGTAAGTGACATGGGCCGTCCTTTTTCTTGTTATCTACCCCGTTACAAGGCGAGTTCCGTGCCAACCCAGCAGATCACATTTAAATCATTGATTTAAAACATTAAAACTAAAAATACGACCATCCAGAGCAAAGGAACTGAACAATTTTGAACAGTGCACAGTGAACAACTGAACAGTCACAGCGTTGACATTGAACAGCCTTTGGCGACACTGCAAAGACCCTGGCGCAGACCTGGGCTCATAACAACAAGATCCAGGTGAACCTCTGTCATGGCTGAAACTGCTGCTGCCCTGCCCCACGACACCATCATCCAGGACTCCTGGACCCGCTGCCGTGACTACGGCCTGACTCACCAGAGCACGCCGATCTTTTCTCAGCCCGAACGCAGTGCGGTCAGTGCCCTGCTGGAAAGCCAGCACGCCTTGGTGCACACCACCCACAAAGAAGTACTGCCCTACTACGGCACCATTCTGAGCAACTCCAATTGCCTGATCATGCTGGCCGACCATCAGGGCCAGGTCCTGCAATCGTGGGGTGATCAACGCTTTATCGAGCCCAGTCGCGCCGCCGGCTTTGTCGCCGGGGCTACGTGGCTGGAACGCTATACTGGCACCAACGCGATTGGCACCGCACTGAGCTGCGGCCAGGCGGTGCACATTCAACACGATGAGCATTTTCTTAAGGCCAACCGTTTTATGACGGGCTCGGCCTCGCCGATTTTTGACGAACAGCGAAAAATGATCGCGGTACTGGACGTCTCCAGCGACAGCTACCTGCCGCCCTCGCATACCCTGGGCATGGTCAAGATGATGAGCCAGTCGGTGGAAAACCGCCTGATCCTCAACCTGTTCCAGCAGCGTTACTTTCAGCTGAGTTTCAATACCAGCCTGGATAACTTGAGCAGCCCCTGGGCCGGGCTGCTGATTTTCGATGAGCAAGGCAAAGTGGTCTCCGCCAACCGCCGCGCCGACAGTCTGCTCGGCGTAAGACTGGCCCAGACCAATATCGAGAGTGTGTTCGACGTACCGCTGCAACAATTGCTCAACCAGCCAGAGGCATTACCGTTCAACCTGCGCGCCAGTGGGCGCTTTCGCTTTCATGCGCAGCTCAAACGACCGCAGCAACCCTTGGCGATTCAGGCTCGCGACTTTCGCCAGGCTCAACAACCGCCGGACAACGTCAGTGACAGTGCCAAACCTTTAACTCTGGCCTCGCTCAACCTTGGCGACCCCCGCGTCGACAAAGCCATTCGCCAAGCGGAACGCCTGCTGGAGAAAGACATCCCGATTCTGGTGCATGGCGAAACCGGGGTGGGTAAGGAAGTCTTCGTCAAAGCCCTACACCACGCCAGTTCGCGTGCCAGCCAAGCATTTATTGCGGTGAACTGCGCGGCCATTCCAGCCGAGCTGGTCGAGTCCGAACTGTTTGGCTATGAAAAAGGCGCGTTTACCGGTGCCAACCAAAAGGGCAGCATTGGCCTGATTCGCAAGGCCGACAAAGGCACGTTGTTTCTCGACGAAGTCGGCGATATGCCGCTGCGCGTTCAGGCGCGTTTGCTACGCGTGCTGCAAGAGCGCTGCGTACAGCCGCTGGGAAGCAGTGAACTGTATCCAGTGAATATCCGTTTGATCTCTGCCACCAACCGGCCGCTGCGCCAAGATGTGGAGACGGGGCTCTTTCGCCAGGACCTTTACTACCGCATCAGCGGCCTCAATTTAGAGCTGCCTGCGCTGCGCGAGCGCACGGATAAAGCGGCCATGGTTCAACGCATTTGGGATTACCACCGCGAGCCGCAGCAGTGGGCCGGGCTAAGCCAGGAAGTACTGAGTCTGTTTGAGCGTCACCCTTGGCCCGGTAACCTGCGTCAGCTGAGCAGCGTCTTGCAGATTGCCCTGGCCATGGCCGAGGACCAGCAGATCCGCGCCGAACACCTTCCAGATGATTTTTTTGCAGATTTGCAGCCGCCAACAGTACAAACACTCGCCCCACATCCACCACCGCCACCTCTGGCCAGCACCAGCACGGATGATCTGGCCAGCCAATACCAGGCCTGCGGCGGTAATATCTCGCAGCTGGCGCGCAGCCTCGGGGTTAGCCGCAACACGCTGTATAAACGGTTACGGGAAACGGGCCTGACGGCGCGCTAGCACAGGCCGTAGCGCCTGCTGCACTTGGCTTGCTCAGCCTTTTTAACCTCCCAGGGACTTATACGAGCCTGACAGGGTCAAAAACCGGTAATAGCCAATTACAGGTTTGCGCTGCGTCCACAGCCACATAGACTCCGCGCCCACCTCGACCTCCAGCGCCCCGCCCTGCCAACCCTTGTCCCCTCGCGAGCCAAAGCCTAATGCGATACCCCGCAACTCCAACCAGTGCTCTTTCGCGAACCACCCAACTGGTCTACGCCTTGATCAGCATGGTGCTCTTGAGCGCCTGCAGCAGCGTTGCGCCGCCCCAACCAAACCCTGAAATTGAGCCGATCCGCTTTCTCCTGAGTTTCGATGACGGCCCCAGCGCCAGCACCTCCAGCAATCCAACCGCACAAATCCTCGACACCCTGATGAACAACCCAGTCCAGCCAGAGATCAAGGCACTGTTCTTTGTCCAGACCCGCGCCGCCGCAGCCGGTGGCAGCGTGCAAGGCCAGGCATTGCTGCAACGCCAGCAACGCGAGGGGCACCTGTTGGGTTTTCACACCGCCACCCCTGGGCACGCTAACCACCGCTTTCTCAGCCCTGCTGCACTGGAACAATCGTTGAAAGATGGCGTGAGCGACCTGACCGCCATCAGCGGCATCGCGCCGCGACTGGTCCGCCCCCCCTTTTGGAACTACGACGAGCGTACCTTCGAAGCCTATCAAGCGCATGGCTTGCGCTTACTGTTGACTGACCTGAGCGCCAACGATGGCAAAACCTGGGGAATCAATGGCAGCCTACGCCGGCGGAGCAATCTACGCGACCAACTGGCGCGGGCTGCGCAGCAGATCAACGTAGGCGCCTTACCTGCGGTAGACGGGGTGATTCCGGTGGTGGTGACCTTCCATGACCTCAACCCCTATACCGCGCGACATATGCAGGAATACCTGCAAATCCTTATGGATGTGGCTGAAGATGTTGGCCTGGCCACCGATAAACAGCCGTTTTATGACAACCGTGACGCCCTGCAACGCGCTGCCCTCAGGCGCGCTCTGGGCGACCCACAGCAGTACGCCCGCCTACCGGGGCTGTGGAATTGGATTTGGAACTAACAAGCAACGCGCAATAAAAAGGCCGCTCAAGAGCGGCCTTCTCAATCCAACAGCAAAACTAGTCAGCCAAACGCCAGGTTGTCGCGCCTTTGCCGTCTTCGAGCACCACCCCCATGGCCGTAATCTGGTCGCGAATACGATCGGATTCAGCCCAGTTCTTCTCGGCGCGGGCTTGCAGGCGCGCAGCAATCAACGCATCAACTTCGGCAGCATCAACCTTGCCGGCGGCACCGGCCTGCAGAAACGCCTCAGGCTCAAGCTGCAGCACACCCAACACCCCGGCCAGCTCCTTCAAGCGCGCCGCCAGCCCAGCGGCTGCCTGCACATCGGTTTCCCGCATGCGGTTGATCTCGCGCGCCAGCTCGAACAATACGGCGCAGGCTTCCGGCGTACCGAAGTCATCATTCATGGCTGAGCTAAAGCGCTCAACAAAGGCTTCGCCGCCAGCCGGCAAGGCTTCCGGCAGACCTTTAAGCGCGTTGTAGAAACGCTCCAGGGCGCTCTTGGCATCCTTGAGGCTTTCTTCGGAATAGTTGATCGGGCTGCGGTAGTGGCTCGACACCAGCAGGTAGCGCACCACCTCCGGGTGGTACTTCTCCAGCACATCGCGAATGGTGAAGAAGTTGTTCAAGGACTTGGACATCTTCTCGCCGTTGATGCGGATCATCCCGCAATGCATCCAGGCGTTCGCATAAGGCTTGCCAGTGGCTGCCTCGCTCTGAGCAATCTCGTTTTCGTGGTGCGGGAATTCCAGGTCGCTGCCGCCACCATGAATATCGAAGGTCTCACCCAGGCAGCAGGTCGACATCACCGAGCACTCGATATGCCAGCCCGGACGGCCCGCGCCCCATGGCGACTGCCAGCTCGGCTCGCCGGGTTTGACGCCTTTCCACAAAACGAAGTCCAGCGGGTCTTGTTTAGCCTCATCGACTTCAATACGCGCGCCGATGCGCAGGTCTTCGATCTTCTTGCGCGACAGTTTGCCGTAGCCCATGAACTTGGCGACGCGGTAGTACACATCACCATTGCCGGGGGCGTAGGCGTAACCCTTGTCAATCAGAGTCTGGATCATACTCAGCATGCCCGGAATATGGTCCGTGGCACGCGGTTCCATGTCGGGCTTGAGGATATTGAGCCGTGCTTCGTCCTCATGCATCGCCGCAATCATGCGTTCGGTGAGTGCGTCGAACGACTCACCGTTTTCATTGGCGCGGTTGATGATCTTGTCGTCGATGTCGGTGATATTGCGTACGTAGGTCAGTTCATATCCGCTAAAGCGCAACCAGCGGGTGACCAGGTCAAAGGCCACCATGCTGCGACCGTGGCCAATGTGGCAGTAGTCGTAGACGGTCATGCCGCACACGTACATGCGCACCTTGTTGCCATCCAGCGGTTTGAAGGCTTGTTTGCTTTTGGTCAGCGTGTTGTAGATCGAGAGCATCGGCATTCCTTGGAAAACCACGGGCCAGCCTGCCGGCCCGCGTCAAATCAGAGCGTTTGAGCCTTAAGCCCAAGAGTCGCGCAGGGTCACGGTACGGTTGAAGACGGGCGCGCCCGGCTTGCTGTCCTTGATGTCGGCACAGAAGTAGCCTTCACGTTCGAACTGGAAACGCTCTTCCGGGGCAGCATTGCCCAGCGAGGGCTCGGCGCGACAGCCTTTTAGCACCACCAGAGACTCGGGGTTGATGTTGTCGAGGAAGCTGCCGCCGTCTTCGTCCTTCTCCGGGTTCGCGGAGCGGAACAGACGGTCGTACAGGCGCACTTCACACTCAACACTTTCTGCAGCCGGCACCCAATGAATCACGCCCTTGACCTTGCGGCCTTCAGGATTCTTACCCAGGGTGTTTTCGTCGTAACTGCAGCGCAGCTCAACAATATTGCCCTCGGCATCCTTGATCGCCTCGTCGGCACGAATCACGTAGCTGCCGCGCAAACGGGCTTCGCCACCGGGGATCAGGCGCTTGAAGCCGGCCGGCGGGACTTCTTCGAAGTCGCTGGCATCGATATAGATCTCGCGGCCAAACGGCAGCACCCGTACGCCCATATCCTGCTTGGGATGGCGCGCCAACTCCAGGTTCTCGACCTGACCTTCTGGGTAGTTGGTGATCACTACTTTCAGCGGTTTGAGCACGCACATGGCGCGAGCGGCGTTGGCGTCGAGGTCATCACGGATGGCGAATTCAAGCATGCCCACATCCACCACGCCGCCCGCGCGGTTAACACCAATCATGTCGCAGAAAGTACGGATCGAGGCCGGGGTGTAGCCACGACGACGGAAACCCGAGAGGGTCGACATGCGCGGGTCGTCCCAGCCATTAACGTGCTTCTCATCGACCAGCTGCTTGAGCTTGCGCTTGCTGGTGATGGTGTAATTCAGGTTAAGGCGAGCAAATTCATACTGACGCGGCTGCGCCGGAACCGGCAGCTGGGCCAAAAACCACTCATACAGTGGGCGGTGGTCTTCGAACTCAAGCGTGCAGATCGAATGGGTAACGCCTTCAATAGCGTCCGACTGCCCATGAGTGAAGTCGTAGCTTGGGTAAATACACCACTTGTCGCCGGTCTGATGGTGATGCGCGTGGCGAATGCGGTAAAGAATCGGGTCGCGCAGGTTCATGTTCGGCGAGGCCATGTCGATCTTCGCACGCAGAGCACGAGCGCCGTCAGGGTACTCACCCGCCTTCATACGGGCGAACAGGTCGAGGTTCTCTTCAACGCTGCGCTCACGGAACGGACTGTTCTTACCTGGTTCGGTGAGGTTGCCGCGGTACTCGCGGGCCTGCTCGGGCGACAGGTCACAGACATAGGCGTTGCCCGCTTTGATCAACTCAACGGCCCAATCATGTAGCTGGTCGAAATAGTTGGAGGCATAGCGCGCCTCCCCAGCCCACTCAAAACCCAGCCATTGCACATCACTTTTGATCGCGTCGATGTATTCCTGGTCTTCCTTGGCCGGGTTGGTGTCGTCGAAGCGCAGGTTGCACTCACCGCCCAGCTCCTGGGCCAAGCCGAAGTTCAGGCAAATCGACTTAGCGTGGCCGATGTGCAGGTAACCGTTAGGCTCCGGCGGAAAGCGAGTGATGATTTTCGCGTGCTTACCGGTATCCAGATCAGCCTGGACGATGGGGCGAAGAAAGTTAGCGGCGGCGACAGTTTCTGGCTTGCTCATGAGGTCCTTGGCGAGTGCGTGGCACGATTCAGAGCCTGTTCACAACCTTTCGAGCTAGAGCTAAACGGTGACGGAAATAGCCGAGAAAGCGGAGTTTACGAATGTAAATGAGCATTTCTAGGTGGTTTTCAACGCCGTTCAGCCAACGCGCAGCAGGTTGTGGATAGGCTCTCAGGGTAGGCCGGCTTATACAAAGCGCTTATCATAGCCGAAGCTGTCAACCCCCTGACAGGCCCAAGAACCGCTTCAAGCGCCTTTGCTTACCGCCAATACGTGTAAACAAACGAAATTGATTCGGCTCACGGATTTATCGACAGAGCGATTACCTACATGATCAAGCTGCACACCAACCACGGCGTTATCACCCTAAACCTGTTCGAAGACAAAGCCCCGGAAACCGTGGCCAACTTCAAGCAGTACGTATCTGAAGGCCACTACGACAACACCGTATTCCACCGCGTGATCAGCAACTTCATGATCCAGGGCGGTGGTTTTGAGCCGGGCATGAAGCAGAAAACCACCCGCGCCACCATCAAAAACGAAGCCAACAACGGTGTAGCCAACAAAATCGGCACCGTGGCCATGGCCCGCACCATGGAGCCGCACTCAGCGAGCGCGCAGTTCTTTATCAACGTCGGCGACAACAGCTTCCTCAACCACAGCGCACCGACCGTGCAAGGCTGGGGCTACGCGGTATTCGGTGAAGTGGTTGAAGGCATGGACGTGGTAAACGCCATCAAGGCCGTTGCCACCACCAGCAAATCCGGCCATCAAGATGTACCTGTAGAAGACGTCATCATCGAGCGTGCTGAGATCGTTGAGTGATCCTACTGATCTCTGATCTGCACCTAGAAGAGGAGCGCCCGGACATCAGCCGGGCGCTCCTGCATTTCCTCGAAACCCGCGCGATTCATGCTGACGCCCTGTATATCCTCGGCGACTTCTTTGAAGTGTGGATTGGCGACGACGCCATGAGCCCCTTTCAACACTCGATTGCCCAGGCCCTGCGCCACCTTAGCGAGCGCGGTACACGCCTCTATCTGATGCATGGCAATCGTGACTTCCTCCTCGGCAAGAAGTTTTGCCAGGCTGCTGGCTGCACCCTGTTGCCAGACCCATGCGTGATTGAACTGAACGGCGAACGCGTGCTGCTGATGCACGGCGACAGCCTGTGCACCCTGGACATCGGCTACATGAAACTGCGCCGCTGGCTACGCAACCCGATTTCGCTGTTTATTTTGCGCAACCTGCCGCTGAGTACTCGACAGAAATTGGCACGCAAGCTGCGCAATGAAAGCCGCACGCAAACGCGGATGAAAGCCAGCGAGATTGTCGACGTCACGCCGGACGAAGTGCCGCGCATTATGGTCGAGCACGGCGTACGCACCCTGATTCACGGCCATACCCATCGCCCGGCCACGCACTCGCTTCAGGTCAACGGCGAAGCGGCGCAACGCATTGTGCTGGGTGACTGGGACAAACAAGGCTGGGCACTGCAGGTCGACCGCCAAGGCTTTCAACAAAGCGCATTCGAACTGGAGCCTCTTGAGCCCAGCTAACTACCGGCAAGTGCGGCAAACCGCTCAAACGACAGTGATGCGAGCGATCACTGCGCGGCAGTGACCTTGCCGCGATTTTGAGAACACAGCGCTAAGGCCGCAAACCCCAAGCAGCAAAGCTACGCACTTGGGGTATCGCTGTTTTAGAGAGACGGAATCCCGCTGTGAAAGCGCATTTCTGTATCCGGCGACTCGATCAATTCCTGCTCAGCCACCCTCACCCGCTCAATGGCCTGATTGACGTCACGCTCATCACCGTACTGATAAGCCAGCTTCAGGTATCCCTGAAAATGCCGCGCCTCGCTTTTCAGCAAACCAAAGTAAAACTTGCCTAGCTCTTCATCCAGATGTGGCACCAATGCCTCAAAGCGCTCACAACTGCGCGCCTCGATAAATGCACCTACCACCAGGGTATCCACCAGCTTGACCGGCTCATGACTGCGCACCACCTTGCGCAGACCTGAAGCGTAGCGCGCCGCCGAGACTGGGCGCAGGCCAATTTTGCGGCGTTTCATGATGCGCAGCACCTGTTCGTGGTGCACCAACTCTTCGCGCGCCAAGCGCGACATGGCATTGAGCAGATCCGCGTAGGTGCTGTACTTAGCCATCAGGCTCAGCGCCGTGCTAGCGGCCTTGAATTCGCAGTTCTTATGGTCAATCAACAGCGTCTGCTGATCAGCCAAGGCGGCAGCGATCCAGCCATCGGGGGTGCGGCAACCGAGAAACTCATGAATCTCCGGCAAGCTCATGGGCACACGTCCATAGCCAAGGACTGTGGCTTCACCAGTAAGCATCCGGGCATGAAAGCAAAACAGCGCGGCGAGTAATCGTTTTCAGCTAACAGATACATAAATTCACAAAAATAGGCAGGCGGGAGTGATGGGGGTTGCAGGGCGGCCATTATACGAATGAGCGTACGAACAGCCACTCGATTGATACCGATCAACTACCAAGCAGGTGGCGGCGTTCTATAGTGAAGCCAGTTCAACCGACTGCACATGGAGATGATCATGCAAGCTATTCGCAGCATTTTGGTGGTGATGGAGCCAAATCACGCAGAAGGTCTCGCCCTAAAGCGCGCCAAACTGATTGCCGGCGTTACTCAATCGCACTTGCATTTGTTGGTGTGCGACAAAAAGGGTGACCACAGTGATTACCTGCGCGACCTGACTGGCTTGCTCGACAGCGAAGGTTTCAAAACCTCCAGCCAACAAGCCTGGCATGAGAACCTGCACCAAACCATTATCAGCGTGCAGCAGGCCGAAGGCTGCGGCTTGGTGATCAAACAGCACTTCCCTGACAACCCGCTGAAAAAGGCCTTGCTCACCCCTGATGACTGGAAGCTGTTGCGCTACTGCCCGGCCCCCGTGCTGATGGTCAAAACAGACAAGCCCTGGGCAGGTAGCGTCATTCTGGCCGCGGTTGATGTGGGTAATGCCGATGGCGAACACCGCTCCCTACACACCAGCATCGTCAGTCATGGCTTCGATATCGCGGCCCTGGCCAAAGCCGAACTGCACGTGATCAGCGCCCACCCTACGCCCATGCTTTCGGCTGCCGACCCGACATTCCAGCTTAAGGAAACCATCGAGGCGCGCTACCGCCAACAGTGCAAAGCCTTTCAAACCGAGTATGAGATCCGCGATGAGCACCTGCATATCGCCGAAGGCCCCGCTGATGCACTGATTCCGCATATGGCGCACCAACTCAAGGCCGGTGTCACAGTGATTGGCACAGTGGCGCGCACCGGGATCTCCGGGGCCCTGATCGGCAATACTGCTGAAGTGATTCTCGACTCGCTAGAAAGCGACATTCTGGTGCTCAAACCAGACGACATCATCGCTCACCTGGAAGAACTGGTCGCCCAGCGCTGACCACCAGCCCTGAAACAACAAAGCCGCCTCTAAAGGCGGCTTTGTTGTTTCAAATCTCGAGTTAAACCCTGACGTCCAACCCTTCACGCAAAAAACGCGGCGCGATATAGCGCTCGTAATGCGCTTCGGATAACAGAAAGAATTCGCGATCAATCGCATCGCGCAGCTCTGGCAGGTTCCACTCACGAAACTCCGGCAACAGCACCATGCCATAAGCATCCAACTGACTGATCACCCGTGCACCTCGGGCAATCAACTGATAGGCCCAGCAATACGGCGATTGCTGCGGCACAAAGCGAATCTTGCGCTGCTCCAACTGACTACGCAGGCGCTGCGTATCAAAAATCTCGATTTTCCCGGCCATCACCTGCACCAGCAGGACTTCCAAACGCAGCCAGACCGCGTGTTTCTCTTCCTCGTTATAGCCGTTCCAATTAATCACTTCATGATGGAAACGCTTGCAGCCACGGCAGACCAAATCGCCGTAAACAGTGGAGCACAGGCCGACACAAGGGGTTTTGATGCGTTGGTTGGACATAACAAATGACGCTGACACTGGCGAATAGGCTGGCATCTTAGCCCTTTGTCTAAGGCAGATCACCCCTATATAAGCGGGGCCTTTCGCTTAACTTTATCAAAGCTTTCCAGTAGAATCGGCCGGCCTTTTAAAGGCAGCAACGTCCGTTGGAAGCTGTTTTCAAAGCGTCACGAGCACAGTCAATCCTGCAGGTTCGATGTTGGTGCCGACCCTTGAGCCACCCTTCAAGTGTCGTCACCAGCCCTCATCCAACCCGTCCTGCCGGCGTAAAACTTTGAAAACAGCTTCTGCAAGAGAACGATGAAACCTCGGCTAAACGGCCCATAAAGCCATGAAGCGCCTGGTTCGTTGTTTTCTGGATCGCGTCCCGGACAGCCTAAGGGACCACTGATGAGGGTAATAACTGTGCTTGAAGCCTATCGCAAACATGTAGCAGAGCGTGCCGCTCAGGGTATCGTGCCCCAGCCGCTGAACGCCGAACAAACCGCAGGCCTGATCGAGCTGCTGAAAACTCCGCCAGCCGGCGAAGAAGCCTTTCTGCTCGACCTGATCACCAACCGCGTACCACCAGGCGTCGACGAAGCCGCCTACGTCAAAGCCGGTTTTCTCTCTGCCATTGCCAAAGGCGAAGCCACCTCCCCGCTGATCAGCAAGCAACACGCTGTTGAGCTGCTGGGCACCATGCAAGGCGGTTACAACATCGCCACCATGGTTGAGCTGCTTGATGACAGCGAACTGGCTGGCGTGACTGCCGAGCAACTGAAGCACACCCTGCTGATGTTCGACGCCTTCCACGACGTCGCCGAGAAAGCCAAAAATGGTAACGCTCACGCCAAAGGCGTGCTGCAGTCCTGGGCTGACGGCGAGTGGTTCAAGAACCGCCCAACCCTGGCCGACAAGATCAGCCTGCGCGTGTTCAAGGTCACCGGCGAAACCAACACCGACGACCTGTCCCCGGCTCCAGACGCCTGGTCGCGCCCGGACATCCCGCTGCACGCCCTGGCCATGCTGAAAATGGCCCGCGACGGCATCGTGCCGGACGAGCAAGGCGTAACCGGCCCGATGAAGCAAATCGAAACCATGCGCGGCGAAGGTTTCCCTATCGCTTACGTGGGTGACGTGGTCGGTACTGGTTCTTCGCGTAAATCCGCCACCAACTCGGTGCTGTGGTTCTTCGGCGACGACATCCCGAACGTGCCGAACAAGCGCGCTGGCGGCTTCTGCTTCGGCAGCAAGATCGCACCGATCTTCTACAACACCATGGAAGACGCCGGCGCTCTGCCGATCGAATTCGACGTGTCGAACATGCACATGGGCGACGTGATCGACCTGTACCCGCATGCTGGCAAAGTCTGCAAGCACGGTACTGATGAAGTCCTGACCACCTTCGAAATGAAGACCCCGGTCCTGCTCGACGAAGTGCGCGCTGGCGGCCGTATCCCACTGATCATCGGCCGCGGTTTGACCGAGAAAGCCCGTGCCGAGCTGGGCCTGGGCCCAACCAACCTGTTCAAGCTGCCTGAGCCACCAGCCACCAGCACCAAGGGTTTCACCCTGGCGCAGAAGATGGTCGGCAAGGCGTGCGGTCTGGCTGAAGGTCAAGGCGTACGCCCTGGCACTTACTGCGAACCGAAGATGACCACCGTCGGCTCCCAGGACACTACTGGCCCGATGACCCGTGATGAGCTGAAAGACCTGGCTTGCCTGGGCTTCTCCGCCGACCTGGTCATGCAGTCGTTCTGCCACACCGCGGCGTATCCAAAGCCAATCGACGTGACCACTCACCACACCCTGCCGGATTTCATCCGCACCCGTGGTGGCGTATCCCTGCGTCCAGGCGACGGCATCATCCACAGCTGGCTGAACCGTATGCTGCTGCCGGACACCGTCGGTACCGGTGGTGACTCGCACACCCGCTTCCCGATGGGCATCTCCTTCCCAGCCGGCTCCGGCCTGGTCGCGTTCGCTGCGGCTACCGGTGTTATGCCACTGGACATGCCAGAGTCCATCCTGGTGCGCTTCAAAGGCACGCTGCAGCCCGGCATCACCCTGCGTGACCTGGTGCATGCCATCCCTTATGTGGCCATTCAGAAAGGCCTGCTGACTGTCGAGAAGAAAGGCAAGATCAACGCCTTCTCGGGTCGCATCCTTGAGATCGAAGGCCTGGACGAGCTGACTGTCGAGCAAGCGTTCGAGTTGTCCGACGCCTCGGCCGAGCGCTCGGCTGCTGGTTGCACCATCAAGCTGCCGGAAAAAGCCATCGCCGAGTACCTGCGTTCGAACATCACCCTGCTGCGCTGGATGATCAGCGAAGGCTACGGCGATGCACGCACCATGGAACGTCGCGCCCAAGCGATGGAAGCCTGGTTGGCTGATCCTAAGCTGATGGAAGCTGACAAGGACGCTGAGTACGCCGAGATCATCGAAATCGATCTGGCCGACATCAACGAGCCGGTCCTCTGCGCACCGAACGACCCAGACGATGCGCGTCTGCTGTCGAGCGTTGCCGGAGAGAAGATCGACGAAGTGTTTATCGGTTCGTGCATGACCAACATCGGTCACTTCCGCGCTGCCGGTAAGCTGTTGGAAAAAGTCGAAGGCTCCCTGCCGACTCGCCTGTGGCTGTCGCCGCCGACCAAAATGGACCAGCATCAGCTGACCGAGGAAGGCTACTACGGCATCTACGGCAAAGCTGGCGCACGTTTGGAAATGCCAGGTTGCTCGCTGTGCATGGGTAACCAGGCGCGCGTTGAGGCCAACTCCACTGTGGTATCGACCTCGACCCGTAACTTCCCTAACCGTCTGGGCGATGGTGCCAACGTCTACCTGGCTTCGGCCGAGTTGGCTTCGGTAGCAGCCATTACTGGCAAGCTGCCGACCGTTGAGGAATACATGGTCTACGCGAAGGAAATCGACACCATGGCAGCGGACGTTTACCGCTACCTGAGCTTCGATCAGATCGCCGAGTTCCGTGAAGCCGCTGCGAACGCCAACATCCCGGTCGTTCAAGCCTAACGAAACAACGCATCACGCTGCATGTATAAAGAAAGCCCCGCCTCGTGCGGGGCTTTTCTTTGTGCCTGGCTTGTCGCGCATAAAGGCCAAGAGTTCCCGTTTATATGGGCGCAGCAACACAGCAAAGACCATCAGGAAAGACTCATGAAGCACTGGATTATTGCCGCACTCTGCGTATTCAGCCTGGCCGGCTGCAGCAGTGAATACATCATCAGCACCACCGACGGGCAGTTACTGACCAGTGATGGCAAGCCGAAACTGGACAAAGGCACTGGCATGATCGAGTTCACCGACAGCGAGGGCCGTAAACAACAAATCCCACAAAGTTCGGTCAAGCAGATGCTAGAACGCTAAGCCTGCCCAGCCCTACAACGAACCCCGCCACTGCGGGGTTCGTTGTATCTGAGGCCTGCCATCTGCGCTGGCACATGCATTGCTTTGTTTAGCTCAAAGCCTTTCCAACGGCGGAAACGGTTCAACTAGACAACGGTGTCGTATCACTCGCAAACAGTAGCCGCGAGCGGTACGGCACCTTTTTGTGTGGCCACAGGTAAAGCACCATGAATGAGCACGACATCAGCCGCAGCACTGCCCCGGAAAAACCGGTACTGAATATCGGCTTTATGGCCCTCACCGACGCTGCCTCCGTTATCGTAGCCGCCACCCAGGGCTTCGCTGAAAAGCATGGCCTGACCCTCAACCTGCAGCGTCAGGCCTCCTGGGCCACCTTGCGTGACAAATTGCTGAGCGGTGAGCTGGATGCAGCTCATAGCCTCTACGGACTGATCTATGGTGTGCAACTGGGACTCGGTGGTGCGCCCAGCACGGATATGGCCGTACTCATGGGCCTTAACCAGAATGGCCAGAGCATCAACCTCTCGCCCGCGCTACAAACCGCTGGCGTGAACACTGGCAGCGCACTGGCGCAGCGCGCGCACCAATCAGGTGCAAAATTAACCTTCGCCCAAACCTTCCCCACCGGCACCCATGCCATGTGGTTGAACTACTGGTTGGCCAGTCAGGGCATTCACCCGCTTACCGATGTCGACAGCGTCGTCGTACCGCCACCGCAGATGCTCGCTCACCTCAAGGCTCGGCGCATCGATGGTTTTTGTGTGGGCGAGCCCTGGAGTGCTCAGGCGGTGGATGAACAGATGGGCTGCACCCTAACCACCAGCCAAGCGATCTGGCCGGATCATCCGGAAAAAGTCTTGGGCTGCACCCGCGAATTTGCCGCACAGCACCCTAACAGCGCCCGCGCACTGATCATGGCCGTACTGGAAGCCAGTCGGTTTATTGATGAGAGTGAAGAGAACCAACGTAGCACCGCGCAACTGCTCAGTGGCAGCGAGTATGTCGACGCCCCACTCTCGGCCATCCAGCCGCGCTTTCTCGGCCAGTACCAGGACGGCCTCGGTCATGCCTGGCAAGACGTCCATCCATTACGTTTTCACGCAGGTGGAGCGGTTAACCAACCCTATCTGTCCGACGGCATGTGGTTTATGACCCAGTTTCGCCGCTGGGGCTTGCTGCGCGACGACCCGGACTACCTGGCCGTTGCCCGCCAAGTGCAACAACTCGAGCTTTATCGACAGGCTGCCGAGGCTCTCGGCATCGACGTACCAAGCGAGATGCGCAGCAGCCAATTGCTCGATGGCCAGGTATGGGACGGCAACGACCCGGCCGGCTATGCCCGCAGCTTTGCCCTGCACGCGCTGGCTGATGGCCCGATCAGCGCCCAGCAGGAGAGTCGCTAATATGCTGCGCATTCTGCTGATCAATGACACACCCAAAAAAGTTGGACGCCTCAAAGCGGCACTGATTGAGGCCGGCTTTGAGGTGATTGATGAGTCCGGCCTGACTATCGACTTGCCCGAGCGCGTCGAAGCGGTTCGCCCTGACGTGATTCTGATCGACACCGAGTCGCCCAGCCGCGATGTGATGGAGCAGGTGGTACTGGTCAGCCGCGACCAACCGCGACCTATCGTCATGTTCACCGACGAACACGACCCTGGCGTCATGCGTCAGGCGATCCAAAGCGGCGTCAGCGCGTACATCGTTGAGGGCATCCATGCCCAGCGCCTACAGCCGATCCTTGATGTCGCCATGGCGCGCTTTGAGAGCGATCAGGCGCTCCGCGCGCAGCTACAGGCACGCGATGCTCAGTTAGCCGAACGCAAACGCATCGAGCTGGCCAAGGGACTGCTGATGAAGATGAAAAGCTGCGACGAGGAGCAGGCCTACACCCTAATGCGCCGCCAAGCCATGAGCCGCCAGCAAAAGCTCTCGCAAGTGGCTGAGCAAATCATCGCCATGCACGACATGCTCGGCGGTTAAAGGGGTAATTTGCGCAGGATGGGATAAGGCGCGTAGCGTCGATAAATCTTGATTAACCACGATGGGTATCGTGAAGGACATCCATCTCCCTCACCCTATGGGCAGCTAAAGCGGTGCAATACAGCACCCTGCCGCTTTGGCGCTGCGCCAACCGCTTCTATGGCTGTACCTCTGAGTTTGACGGCAACTGCTCTGGACAGCCGCACCCCGGCCGTCTTATCTTCGCCGCCTGGCCAGCACACTGGCCAACGTCGCTCGGACGGTTCCGGGCGCTTACGTTTGCGAGATAGACATGACTGACTCACGTCCGCCGCGCCGCTTTGCGCGCATCGATCGACTCCCCCCTTATGTTTTCAACATTACTGCCGAGCTGAAGATGGCCGCGCGTCGCCGCGGTGAAGACATCATCGACTTCAGCATGGGTAACCCGGATGGCCCCACGCCGCCGCATATTGTCGAAAAACTGGTGCAAGTCGCCCAGCGTGAAGACACTCACGGTTACTCAACGTCGCGCGGCATTCCGCGCCTGCGCAGGGCTATTTCGCGCTGGTACAAAGACCGCTACGAAGTCGAGATCGATCCGGAAAACGAAGCCATTGTCACCATCGGCTCCAAAGAAGGCCTGGCACACCTGATGCTGGCCACCCTGGACCATGGCGACACCGTGCTTGTGCCCAACCCCAGCTACCCCATCCATATCTACGGCGCGGTGATTGCCGGCGCCCAAGTGCGCTCGGTGCCGCTGATTCCAGGCGTGGACTTCTTTGCCGAGCTGGAGCGGGCGATCCGCGAGTCGATCCCCAAGCCAAAAATGATGATCCTCGGCTTCCCCTCCAACCCCACCGCACAATGCGTGGAGCTGGACTTCTTCGAGCGCGTGGTGGCCCTGGCCAAGCAATATGACGTGCTGGTGATTCACGACCTGGCCTACGCCGATATCGTCTACGACGGCTGGAAAGCCCCGTCGATCATGCAGGTGCCAGGCGCCAAAGATATTGCCGTGGAGTTCTTCACCCTGTCCAAAAGCTACAACATGGCCGGTTGGCGCATTGGCTTTATGGTCGGCAACAAGGAACTGGTCAACGCGCTGGCGCGGATCAAGAGCTACCACGACTACGGCACCTTCACCCCGCTGCAGGTAGCCGCCATCGCGGCGCTGGAAGGCGACCAGCAATGCGTGCGCGACATTGCCGAGCAATACCGCCAACGCCGTAACTTGCTGGTCAAGGGCCTGCATGAGCTGGGCTGGATGGTGGAGAACCCGAAGGCCTCGATGTATGTCTGGGCCAAGATCCCTGCACAATACGCCCATCTTGGCTCGCTGGAATTTGCCAAAAAGCTGCTATTGGAGGCTAAGGTTTGCGTTTCCCCTGGCATCGGCTTCGGTGATTACGGCGATGACCACGTGCGCTTTGCCCTGATCGAAAATCAGGACCGAATCCGTCAGGCCATTCGTGGCATCAAGTCGATGTTCCGCGCCGATGGTCTGCATGCCAACAAGACCACGGTCGACAGCGAGTAATACGCTAGAGGGCACCTTAGGGTGCCCTCTAGCGTTTCAGCTCGAATAATCCAGTACCGTCCAGACCCTGCTGAGGCCATCGGTAATAACGCAACCGTTCTGCTCCAGCTGGTTGTTGCTGTGCAACAACATCAGGTTGGTCATGCCATCGGCAGCATCCGAGCGCTCGCTCAGCCACTGCACTCGGCCGCAGTTAGCCGTTTCAATTACATAACTCGCCGCCACTGCAGAGCCCTCGTTAGGCAGCCTGATGACATCCACCACCGTGCCGCGCTCCTCAATGCGCTTGCCGTCGAACACCAGCACAGCCCAAGCCTGGCTGTTCTCAATAACCAGATAAGTGCCATTAGCGCGGGGTTGATCACGCTGCGGTTGCGCACAACCGGTCAGCAATCCCAACAACACAATTGTCATCAGCATCTGTTGCATTGTCAGTGACTCCTCTGCAGTGCCTGTCGCCACTCGCTTTAAGGGCAGGTGACGGGAGTGATCGAGTGGGTGCCGGCTAGGGACTTGGACTTACTATTATCGAATACTGTTTATTTGTACAGTATTTTTCGATTACCCTTAACCACGCCACCCAACCAACCGTGCAGCCCCGCAAGCGGGACCATAGGCGTTAACAGGAGTATCCAGATGCTCGACGTACTGCAGCTGAAACACAGCGTAAACCGCATGCCCTTGGAAAAAGTCCGGGCCACCGTCAATGAATTACAGCTTGAAGGCATCGTCACTGAGGGCAAAACACCGTTTTCCCGGGTGCACTTCAACACCTGTTTTGCCGAAATCGAAGCCTTGCTACAGCGTGCGGGCTACCACCGCCAATTGGATGTAGTCGGCTACCAAGGGTTGGCCTATGCCATGTTCGATCCATCGCGCTGGGCGGCTGTGGAGGTGCTGCGCTGGCTCAGGGAGTTCACAGAAGAAGCCCAGCGTCGCCCCATTGCACATTGATGCGATAAGGCGACGCTAGGCTGACAGGCGTCTATTGATGCGGATGCAACGCCGATGGCGCAAACAGGCCTTGAGCGAACCAAAAGCGCTCAACCACACGGATAGTTGCACGGCTATGGCTCAGAACGGTGCCTGGAAGAACGTTGAGACAGGCACCGCTGACCTGTTAGTGCATGGCATCAGCAGCTCCAAACTCAGTTAGATCATCACTCTAGGTTCATGTATTCAAAGTATTTTTACTTACCACTTGAGGGTTGCAAGAACGCCCTCTGCTGCTCTTGCAGGCAAAAGCAGGTGCCGACATCAACAAAGCTGGCAAGGCCTTTGCAATAACCTCCTCAAGACCTACACCCGTCTTCAGATCGCCAACGGCGGTGATCGGGACGAATAGACAAAGACGTCAAAGGCAACCTGCCCTCGCTGGGCGGTGTTGATCGTTGACGTCTTTTTTCGTTTCTGAGACTTGAGGATTCACCATGCGTCATTTCAACACTCGCCGTTCGCTGCTGAAAAAAACCCTGACTGGCTTCGGCTGCGTCGCTGCCCTGTTGCTTAACCCGCTAAGCCTACAAATCAGCCTGGCTGCCGAGCTGGAAAAGGACGAACTCAAACTCGGCTTTATCAAGCTCACCGACATGGCCCCGCTGGCTATCGCTTACGAGAAAGGCTTCTTCGAAGACGAAGGGCTTTACGTCACCCTGGAAGCGCAAGCCAACTGGAAGGTGCTGCTGGACCGGGTCATCACTGGCGAGCTCGACGGCGCGCACATGCTCGCTGGCCAGCCCCTGGGCGCCACCATCGGCTTTGGCACCAAGGCCGATATCGTCACCGCATTTTCCATGGACCTCAACGGCAACGGCATCACCATGTCCAATGCCGTGTGGGAGGAAATGAAAAAGCACGTGCCGATGGAAAATGGCAAGCCGGTGCACCCAATCAAGGCTGATGCACTCAAGCCGGTCATTGAGCAATACAAAGCCAAGGGCAAGCCGTTCAACCTGGGCATGGTGTTCCCGGTCTCCACCCATAACTACGAACTGCGCTATTGGCTCGCCGCGGGTGGCATCAACCCGGGCTATTACGCCCCAGCCAAGGGTGACATCACCGGCACCTTGAACGCTGACGCCCTACTCTCGGTCACCCCGCCGCCGCAAATGCCCGCCACCCTGGAAGCCGGCACCATCAGCGGCTACAGCGTCGGTGAGCCGTGGAACCAGGCCGCCGTGTTCAAAGGCATTGGCGTACCGGTGATAACCGACTACGAAATCTGGAAGAACAACCCGGAGAAAGTTCTCGGCGTCTCCAAGGAATGGGCCGATGCCAACCCGGAAACCCACAAGCGCCTGGTCAAGGCACTGATCCGCGCTGGCATGTGGCTGGATGAAAACAACAACGCCAACCGCGCCGAAGCCGTGGAAATCCTGGCGCGCCCTGAATACGTGGGCGCCGATGCCAAGGTGATCGCCAACTCGATGACCGGCACCTTCGAGTACGAGAAAGGCGATAAACGCGCCGTACCCGACTTCAACGTGTTCTTCCGCTACAACGCCACCTACCCCTACTACTCCGACGCCATCTGGTACCTGACGCAAATGCGCCGCTGGGGCCAAGTCAGCGATGCCAAGCCCGATAGCTGGTACTTCGACATTGCCAAGCAGGTGTACCTGCCGGCGGTGTACCGCAGCGCTGCCGACGAGCTGATTGTCGAAGGCAAGGCCAAGGCTGAGGACTTTCCGCCGGCCAGCGAAGAAGGCTTCCGTGCGCCAACCAATGAGTTTATCGATGGCCTGAGCTACGACGGGCGCAAGCCCAACGCCTATATCGAACAATTCAAAATTGGTCTGAAAGCCGATTCCGCACTCTAAGCCATACGCCGCCCGGGGGCCGCTACAGCCGCCCCCATCGTTACCAGAGGATATGACGATGAGTAATCCAGCCGTCGCCCAGACTATTCAAGAAACCCTGAAAACCGCCCGCGCAGCTGCATTCAAGCGCTGGCTGCCGAACCTGTTGATGCCGACCATCGGCGCCCTGGCGTTTCTGCTGTTCTGGCAGTTAGTCGCCGGCACCATTGACACCAGCCTCGGCAAATTCCCAGCCCCAACCCAGGTGGCCACTCAGTTCGGCGCGCTGGTCAATGAACACCTGCGCGAACAGAAAAAGGCCGATGCCTTCTTCGAACGTCAAGAGGTGCGTAATGCCGAGAAGCTGGCCAAGAACCCCGACGCCAAGGTCAGCATTCGTCCGTACACCGGCAAACCGACCTTCTTCAAACAGATCCTCACCAGCCTGTACACGGTGATGACTGGCTTTCTGATCGCCTCGATCATTGCCATTCCGCTGGGCATCGTCTGCGGCCTGAGCAAACCCATCTACACCGCGATCAACCCGTTGATCCAGATTTTCAAACCGGTGTCGCCGCTGGCCTGGCTGCCCCTGGTAACCATGGTGGTCAGCGCCGTATACACCAGCAGTGACCCGCTGTTCGCCAAATCCTTCGTCACCTCCGCGATGACAGTGGCGCTGTGCTGCCTGTGGCCCACCGTGATCAACACCACTGTGGGCGTGGCCAACCTGGACAAGGACCTGCAAAACGTCAGCCGCGTGCTCAGCCTGTCGCCGCTCAGCCACGTGCGCCGAATCGTTCTGCCGGCCGCCATCCCGATGATTTTCACCGGCCTGCGCCTGTCGCTGGCCACCGGCTGGATGGTGCTGATTGCTGCCGAAATGCTCGCGCAGAACCCCGGCCTGGGCAAGTTCATCTGGGATGAATTCCAGAACGGCAGCTCCAACTCCCTGGGGCGGATCATGGTAGCGGTAGTGGTTATCGGCCTGATCGGTTTCGCCCTCGACCGCCTGATGCTCGCGCTGCAACGCCGCGTCAGCTGGGACAAAAACGCCGACCTGCGCTAAGCGCATCGAAGAATTGAGGAGCCTCACATGAACCGTCCACACCTCGAACTGTCCGGCGTCGGTATCGATTTCCCCACCGACAAGGGCCTGTATTGCGCGCTGCAGAACGTCAACTTGAAGATCGACAAGGGCGAATTCGTCTCCTTGATCGGCCACTCCGGCTGCGGTAAATCCACCGTCCTGAACATCGTCGCCGGGCTTTATCAAGCCACCACCGGCGGGGTTATTCTCGACGGCCGCGAGGTCAACTCGCCCGGACCGGAACGCGCCGTGGTATTCCAGAACCACAGCCTGCTGCCCTGGTTATCCTGCTACGAGAACATTGAGCTGGCGGTACGCCAGGTGTTCAAAGGCGAAAAAAACCGCAGCGAAATGCGCGACTGGATCGAACACAACCTCTCTCTGGTGCACATGACCCACGCCCGCGACAAACGCCCCAGCGAGATATCCGGCGGCATGAAGCAGCGCATCGGCATTGCCCGTGCCCTGGCCATGCAGCCCAAAGTACTGCTGATGGATGAGCCCTTCGGCGCCCTCGACGCGTTGACCCGCGCGCACTTGCAGGACTCGCTGATGGAGATTCACGCCGACCTCGGCAACACGGTGATCATGATCACCCACGATGTCGACGAAGCTGTGCTGCTGTCGGACCGCATCGTGATGATGAGCAACGGTCCGGCCGCCAGCGTTGGCGAGATTCTTGAGGTCAAGCTGGAACGACCGCGCGAGCGCATCGCCATGGCCCATGACGCGCGCTACCACGAGTACCGCGCGGCGGTACTGGAGTTTCTCTACCAGAAGCAGGTGCGCCCCGCGGCCTGAGTTCACGGCGGCGCTGAACAGCCAGGTGCAGACCTGGTTGTTCCGCCGCTGACAACGCATCGCCCCATTGGTCAGTCCAACTGAACTAAGCGTACCCATCATCACCGAACAGGAGCGCCAACCTCGAGCAACCCATAGAACAACCTAAGGATCCGCCGTGCTTGACCTGACCACCTGGAACCTCTCTGTTCCCATCGAGCCAACCCCTGCCACTATCAGCACTGCCCGCCTAAACAATGGCTATAGCACTCAGTATTTCCGCCGTAACGCCGACCACAGCGTCACGTTCTGGGTGCCGGTCAATGGTTCACACACCGAGGATGCCCGTTACCCGCGCAGCGAACTGCGCGAAACCCAGGCCGACGGCAGCCTGAGCAACTGGTATCACGCCAGTGCCGACAATTACCTGAGCGCGGTGCTTACGGTCAATCAGGTGCCCAGCAAGAACAAGATCGTGATCGCCCAGATACACAGTAAGGACCAACCCGGCAGCAATAATGACCCTCTGCTCAAGCTGCAATACCACTACCTACGCGGTGTCGGCCGTCTCGAACTGCTGTTGCGCAAGCGCCCTGGTGACAGCGAAGTGCAAAACATCCTGCTGGCAGAAAATATCCAGTTGAACCAGCGCTTCAGCTACGAGTTGCGTGTTACCCCCAGCGGCAAACTCGGGGTCAAAGTCACCAGCAGCCATGGTGATAACGGCTCGTTCTATCAACAACTGAGCGGCTACTGGAGCACGCAACTGCTCTACTTCAAAGCCGGCGCCTACATCCAAGATAACTACGGCTCCACCCATGAAGGGGGTCGAGTGACCTTTTACTGGCTCAATACCCTGCACCGTTGAGCATTCAAAACTAATAGCGGGTCATTACTCATTCGTTAGATAGCAGCCCATGGCGGTGTGCCCACGTACAATGACACGCCGCAGATGCGCCCTTCCCCGTTCAAACGAGACTCAGCATGGCCCGCCTGAACCTTGAATTCCCAGAAGACCAGTTCTGCTACAGCACCCATCTGACCGTGCGTGTTACCGACATTAACGCCGCCAACCACCTGGGCAATGACTCGATGATCTCGATGATTTCCGAGGCGCGCGCCCGCTTTCTGTTTGAGTTCGGCATTGAAGAAACCCAGGAAGACGGCACCGGCATCATCGTCACCGATCTGGCCACCACCTACCGCGCCGAGGCCCATGCCCGCGACCAGTTGCTGTTCGAGGTCGGCGTGATGGACTTCAACCGCTATGGCGGCGATATCACCTTCCGCATCAGCCGCCCCGCCGATGGCGCACGGGTGGCCATGGCCAAGTCTGGTTTTGTATTCTTCAACTACAAACTGGGCAAGGTTGTCGGGATGCCAACCATTTTCAGTGACAAATTCAGCCGGGTTAACTGGCTAAGTCAGTAATCATAATGACTGTCACGGTGCTCATTATTTTCGTGAACAGCATGCCTGACAGCAGCCAAATCGCCCAATTGAACATAAATTGCTCAATTCTCCAGTCGCGACCGTGACAGCAGGCTGATCCTCTGCTACGCCTTAGGCATAACAACAAAAGCAGGGGAATTGCTATGCCAACCACGCGCAGCCATGTCCGCCACGCGGGGCTTTTGAGCAACCTACTCGCTCTAGCGTTACTCACCCTACCTATTCCCACCCAGGCCAAAGTACTAAGCACGCCGGTAAGCCAGGCGGGCGAACTGCGTTGCAGCAACGTCAGTTGAAGTACGGGCCACATAGCTAAGCATGCCTGCATGACATGCACCCTGGCTTGCTGGAGCAGGCAGCCCCTTAGCGCCCCATCCAAGTGCGCAAAATCATCCAGCGCCTCTTTTTGTAGCGAGTGCGCCACGCCTAAAGCCCTTCCAACCTAGTTATCTCGCTGAATCCTCCTGTTGGCGCAGCTCTTGCTAATACACAGATACAGGTAGCCAAAGGCGGCTGCTCGACAAACGACAAAGACGTCGCATACCCCACGCTCAAAAGCACACGGGATATGCGGCGTTTTGCGTTTTAGCCCCAGTGTGTGGGGCCGGTGCCCGCTTTGTGATCCAGAGCCGGCACTGGTAATTCTCTCAACCCAGCTGTGGCTTCGGCCCCAGGGTGTCGCACCACAAGTACGGCACCTCCCCGATGGGTTGTGGCCGCCATGTCCACGACCATGGCGTACCGCAACCCGCCGGGACCCTTTATTGCTGAATGAGGTATTCGATGAATACAAGCTTCTGGAAATCCGGCCATACCCCCACCTTATTCGCCGCATTTCTGTATTTCGACCTGAGTTTTATGGTCTGGTACGTACTCGGCCCGCTGGCCGTGCAGATCGCCACAGCGCTTGATCTGACTGCCCAGCAGCGCGGTTTGATGGTCGCCACACCGATTCTTGCAGGCGCCGTACTGCGTATTGTCATGGGCTTGGTAGCAGATCGCCTATCACCCAAGACCGCCGGCATAATTGGCCAGGTAATCGTGATTGTGGCGCTGTTCTGCGCCTGGAAGATTGGCATCAACAGCTATGAGCAGGCATTACTGCTCGGTCTGTTCCTTGGCGTTGCCGGGGCCGCTTTCGCCGTGGCACTGCCGCTGGCTTCACAGTGGTACCCGCCGCAGCATCAAGGCAAGGCCATGGGCATAGCTGGCGCCGGTAACTCCGGCACGGTGCTGGCCGCCCTGTTCGCCCCCGTTTTGGCGGCCGCATTTGGCTGGCAGAACGTCTTCGGCTGGGCATTGATTCCACTGCTGGCAACCCTGCTGATCTTCGCCCTGATGGCCAAGAACGCACCTGAGCGGCCCAAGCCAAAAGCCATGGCCGACTATTTGAAGGCCTTGGGCGACCGTGACAGCTGGTGGTTTATGTTTTTCTACAGCGTGACCTTCGGCGGTTTCATTGGCTTGGCCAGCGCCTTGCCCGGTTATTTCAACGACCAATATGGTCTCAGCCCAGTGACCGCCGGCTACTACACCGCTGCCTGCGTCTGCGCCGGCAGCCTAATGCGCCCCTTAGGCGGCGCATTGGCCGACCGGATCGGCGGCATCCGTACGCTGCTGATGATGTACACCTTGGCGTCACTGAGCATTGCCGCGGTGGGTTTCAACCTGCAAAGCTCGGCCGCCGCACTGACGTTATTCGTCACCGCCATGCTCGGCCTCGGCGCCGGTAACGGCGCCGTGTTCCAGCTGGTGCCACAGCGCTTTCGCAAGGAAATTGGCGTAATGACCGGGCTGGTCGGCATGGCCGGTGGCATTGGTGGCTTTCTTTTGGCCGCAGGCCTGGGGACCATCAAGCAGCAAACGGGCGACTACCAGCTAGGTCTGTGGCTGTTCGCCAGTCTTGGGGTGCTGGCCTGGTTCGGCCTGTATGGGGTTAAGCTGCGCTGGCGCACCACGTGGGGCAGCGCAGCAGTCACCGCAGCCCGCGTGTAACTTCCGAATGTAGGGTGGATGACGCTTTATTCATCCACCACAAAGCAACGGTGGATCGGTAAAGCGCGATCCACCCTACGCCAACCCCTTGGAGCACTGAGGCAAAGGCGGGGCTGACTGGCAGCGCTTATTGCACTGGTCAGGAAAAGCGGGAGACGTCGGCAGCGGCCCTCCTCGGTTGCCTCACCAGCCTCGCCTTTGCCTCAGTGCTTCTTCTGTCACAGATCCAGGAACCTCTGCATGGCCTTGCAACTGACCTTTGGTGAAGCCAGCGCCACCGGCCCGCGCAGTGAAAATCAGGACGCTATCCGTGTGGTCACCCCGGCCCCGGCGCTGGCTGCGAGCAAGGGCTACCTGTTTGCCCTCGCTGATGGTGTCAGCCAATGCGCCGACGGTGGCCTGGCGGCACGTGCCACCCTGCAAGCTCTGGCCCTGGATTATTACTCCACCCCGGAAACCTGGGCCGTCACGCAATCGCTGGACCGCGTACTGGTGGCCCATAACCGCTGGTTGCAGGCCAATGGTGGCGGGCAACCCTTGCTCACCACACTGAGCGCCCTGATCCTGCGCGGTCGACGCTTCACCTTGGCGCATGTCGGCGATTGCCGGGCCTATCGCTGGCTGAACGGCACGCTTGAACGCTTAAGCGAAGACCATGTGTGGGAGCAACCCGGCATGCAGCATGTGCTCAAGCGCGCCATGGGCCTGGATCAGCATCTGGTGATGGATTATCTGGATGGCGAGCTACGCCAGGATGAATGCTTTGTGCTGGTCAGCGACGGCATCTGGGCCACCCTCGGCGATGCGGGTATTCAGCGCATCCTCCACGATGAACAGGATCTGCCCGCGGCCAGTCGAGCACTGGTCAGTGCCGCACACCTGGCCGGTAGCCAAGACAACGCCAGCGCCTTGTTGCTACGCGTTGAATCGCTCCCAGAAAGCGACCTGGCCGACACCTTGGCGCAACTCGAACATTGGCCCTTGCCGCCCAAATTGCGCGAAGGGCAACACTTCGAAGGTTGGCAGGTAGAACGTTTGCTGGCCGAATCACGCCAATCGTTGGTCTACCGGGTTCGTGATGCTCAAGCGCGGCGTTGGTTGCTGAAAACCCTACCGCGCGGGCGCAGCGACGAACCGCAAGCCGGCTCCGCTCTGCTGCTCGAAGAATGGTTTCTGCGCCGTGTGGCCGGGCGTTTTTTCGCCGATGCTCACCCGCTGCCGCAGCGTCAACACCTGTATTACGTACAACGCGAATACGCCGGACAGACGTTGGCCGAGCACATTCGCCTAAGCGGCCCACTCGGCCTGCCGGAATGGCTGGATATTGCCCCACGCCTGATCAAAGCACTGGGCATGCTGCATCGGCGCAATATCCTGCACCGCGACATCAAGCCGGAAAATCTACTGTGGGGTGATGACGGCGAATTGCGCGTGCTGGATTTCGGCCTGGCCTACTGCCCCGGCCTGAGTCGGGACGAAGCATGCGAGCTGCCCGGAACACCTAGCTATATAGCCCCTGAGGCGTTTTCCGGTGTCGCTCCCAGTCCGCAGCAGGATCTTTATAGTGCAGGCGTTGCGCTGTATTTTCTGCTCACGGGGCACTATCCCTATGGCGAGATTGAGGCCTTTCAACACCCGCGTTTTGGCCAACCGACCCCAGCCAGCCGCTACCGTCCCGACTTGCCAAACTGGGTCGACGAAAGCCTCAACCGCGCCCTAAGCGCCGAGCCCAAACAACGCTATGAGACCGCCGAAGAATGGCTGCTCAATCTTGAGCAGGCGGAACGTAAATCGCTCAGCAGTCGACCACGCCCGCTACTGGAGCGTGAACCGCTGCTGGTGTGGCGCAGCGTGGCATTGTTTTCGTTGTTGTTAAATCTGGCGTTGCTGATCGTATTGCTGCGATAACACCATGCCCCCTGCGCACCAATGCCGCGCAGAGCGCCACCTAAAGGTGCAAGAACCTCTCAGCAAACACCTGCAAACCACTGCTAAACCCTGTAAATCGACACCCAAGCAAGTTGGCACAGGCTCTGCATTGTTAATTGCAACTTGAATAAAGCGCGGTCTCAACGAAGAAGACCGCTCTTCCCGATAGAACGGGACTTGGACAAAGGCGTCCTCGCTAGGTGACTAGCGGGACGCCTTTTTTGTTTTGCGTGAGTTTTCAGCAAAACCTCCGCAACTTAAATAAATGCTGCAACACGGCTATTGCATAGCGAAATCAAATCACTGCTGCGATGCACATTGCCTGAGGAGATCAATATGAGCGCAAAAGTCTGGCTGGTAGGTGCCGGCCCAGGTGATCCGGAGCTGCTGACCCTCAAGGCGGTAAAAGCCCTGAATCAGGCGGATATCGTGATGATTGATGACTTAGTCAACCCGGCCGTGCTGGAACACTGCCCCAGCGCGCGGATCATGCCAGTGGGCAAACGTGGCGGCTGCCGCTCCACGCCGCAGGCGTTTATTCATCGTCTGATGCTGCGCTATGCGCGCCAGGGTAAGTGTGTGGTACGCCTGAAAGGTGGCGACCCTTGCATCTTCGGCCGTGGCAGTGAAGAAGCCGACTGGCTAAGCGAACACGGTATCGCGGTGGAAATGGTCAACGGCATCACTGCAGGCCTGGCTGGAGCAACCACTTGCGGCATTCCTCTGACTTTACGCGGCGTGGCACGCGGGGTAACCCTGGTCACCGCGCACACTCAAGACGACAGCAGCCTGAACTGGCAGGCACTGGCGCAGAGTGGCACAACATTGGTGGTGTATATGGGCGTGGCCAAGCTGCCCGAAATTCGTGAAAGCCTGTTGGCCGGCGGCATGCGCGCCGACATGCCAGTGGCCATGATCGAAAACGCCTCGCTGCCGCATCAGCGCGAATGTCGCAGCAGCCTCGGGGCCATGCAACAAGCGGCACAGAATTTTCAATTGAAGAGCCCAGCCATCTTAGTAATTGGCGAAGTCGCCGCTCAACCCAACATGCAGCTCGCTGCTATCAGTGCCTAACCGCTTCGCGCTCCGCGAAGTTCCCCTTGCCCGCCACAAGCGGGCTTTTTTTCGCCCTTGAAAATCTGCAGACATGAGGAATTTACGCTGGATACATTTAACTCCGCGGCACGTGCTCGCGGTGGGTCATCAGAAACCATAAGGCATAAAAAAACCCGGCCGAAGCCGGGTTTTCTATACAGCCAGATCGATTACTGCTGGATCTGAGCTTCTACTTCAGCTTCTACACGACGGTTAACAGCGCGACCGGAATCAGTGGCGTTGTCAGCAACCGGACGAGCTTCACCGTAACCAGCAGCATTAACGCGGTTAGCGTCTACACCGTACTGGTTGACCAGAACGTCACGAACAGCGTTAGCACGGTTCTCGGACAGTTTCTGGTTGTAAGCGTCGCTGCCCTTGGAGTCAGTGTGACCTTCAACCACGGTGGTGGTCTGTGGGTACTGCTTCATGAAGTCAGCCAGGTTCTTGATGTCGCCGTAGCTTTCTTCTTTAACGCTGGATTTGTCGAAGTCGAACTTAACGTCCAGCTCAACACGAACCAGTTCCATCGGCTCTTCGGCTGCTACCGGCTCAGGAGTCGGCTCAACAGCGGCTACAACTGGCGCAGGTGCGCTGCCGCCACCAAAGTTCATACCGATACCGACGCTTGGCGCCCACTCGGTGTCGCCTTGGTCGATGTTGTACTGAGCTTCAACGCCAGCACGGGCATAGAAGTTGTCAGTGAAGTAGTACTTAGCACCACCGCCGATGTTAGCGAAGGTAGAACCGTTACGACCGTTACGACCGGACTGGCCGATGCTCTGATCGGAGAAACCGGCAGAAACGTAAGGACGCAGTGCGTCGCCAGCGTTGTTGAAGTGGTACAGAGCATCCAGGGCGGTGTTCGAGCCTTTGATGTTGCGGCCATCTTCGCCACGGGCGTTGTGCACTTCGTCATAGGCCAGACGCAGTTCAACGTCATCAGTCAGGTAGTAGCCAATGCTGCCGCCGAACAGGTTGCCGTTGTTTTTAAAGTCACGGGCGCTGTCAAACATTTCCTTCTTGGCAAAACCCTCCACTTCGACAGCGCCTTGACCCTGAGCCAAAGCACTGAGGGAGGATGTGGCCAACAACGAGCCAATGACTACGCCTAAAGTGTTTTTCAATTTCATTACTAATGTTCCCTATCTCATGATGGTCAGTAAGTTGTCTGACAAACACAAGACAACTCAGCCGGCAATTCTACCAGAATTAACCGTTAGCTATGACGGCTTTATTCCAAGTAAGTTTCAGTATTGTCAGCAAATTTATCGCGCAAACGATCAAGCGCACGCTTATAGCGCATTTTCGTGGCGCTCAGCCCCATATGCATGATGTCAGCGATCTCTTGGAACTCCAGCTCTGCGACAAAACGTAGCACCAGAATTTCCCGATCAATTGGATTAACGTGCACCAACCAACGATCAAGCCCGGCTTTATCCTCAGGCTTTGGCGTCTTTTCTTCCGATGCTTCCTCAAGCGGGTCCAAACTTAAGGCGTCAATAAGACGACGCTTACGCCGTTCTTTTCGGTATTGAGTAATACATTCGTTGTAAGTAATGCTGTACAGCCAGGTTTTGAACTTTGATTTGCCCTCAAAGTTCTTCAAACCGTACAAAACCTTAAGCATGACCTCCTGACAAACATCGTCGGCATCACGGTCGTTGCCCAAATAACGCGCGCACACGTTGAACAATGTGCGCTGATAACGACGCATCAGCTCTTCATAGGCGCGGGTTATGTGGAATAGCTCAGCGTGGGCGCGCGCCACCAACTCTTCGTCCGAGAGTTCGCGGGGGTCGTAACGCAGAGAGGCAGAGTGGGCTTTATTCAAAACGAGTCGGGCCGACAGTCAGGACAAAAGCCAGCGCAGCCTGCAAATCAGGCTGCGGATTGGCCGCATACAATAACAGGGATTGGCTTTAGCGGCTGCTTACCTGCTGCTCGAGCAAGGTACGGTTGGCCACTGAGACAAGCTCGCCGGCTTCCGTCAGCAGCGTGGTTTTGACCGTACCGATCTCCTCGATCTGCCCTTCGACCGCGCCAACCTGTACTTGTTGCCCAACCTCATACAACTCACGCACATAAATGCCGGCCAGAATCTGGCTGGCGATATCGCGACTGCCCAGGCCGAGCGCCAAAGCAACGGCCAGACCAACCGAGATCAGCACAATGGCAATCACGTTATTGAGCAGATCGGTCTTGACCTCAAGCTGCCCGATGGCCACCGAAATACTGATGATGATCACCAGGCCCTGAGCAATTCGTCCCAGCCCATTGGCATAATCGAGACCTACGCCTTCAGCCGCGCCACGCACCAGGCCACTGACCAATTGCGCCAGCAACACACCAGCCAGCAACACCAAGGCGGCGCCAAAGACTTTAGGCAGATACAAGGCCAACACATCAAGGGTCGCCGAAACGCGCTCCAACCCCAAGGACTCGGCCGCAGTAACCAGGAAGATTAACAACACAAACCAGTAGACGATCTTGCCTATCAAGGTCGATACCGGGACCTGAATGCCTGCACGGCTTAGGATCTTGGTCAGCCCAGTACCCGCCATCAAACGATCCAGACCGATTTTACCGAGCAGTTTGGACAACAGCGTATCGAGAAATTTAGCCACCACGAAACCCAGCAGCACCACCACCATGGCGCCAAACAGACGCGGGATAAATGCAGCAATCGGGGTCCATACGCTGGCCATTGCGTCGACCAGAACTTGAGTAAATTCCATGCTCAGTCAGCCTTATTAGCAGTTGAATCGGTGGTTTTACGACGCGAGACCGGCGCCACATGCGCCGAGCCATTGTTCAGGGCAATCATCAACGCACCCGCCCAATGCCCCATCAGTGCAAATAAATCACCCGCACCCACCTGGCGGTTTGCGGTTTTCAACACGCGATGCAAGCACGCGTCATCGTCGTGACTTGAGGTGGGCGACTTGAGCAAGTCGCGCAGTGACTCTTCAAAGGGATCGTGCATGGCGCACCTCACAGGATGTGACGGCTAGACGAGGTGAATTCGCTGCAAGTCACATCAGATCCAGCGCAAGCGCCGAAACAATAACCACTGCACCAGGGCCACAACAGCCATCAGCGAGCAGGCCAAAAGAAACCCATGGGGGCTTTCTGAACCAGGAATACCGCCAACGTTGATGCCGAGCAAACCTGTGAGAAAGCTCATGGGCAGGAAAATGCCGGTGATGATGCCGAACCGGTACATGGTGTGGTTCATGCGTTCATCCATGCGCCTATTTTCTGCTTCCAGCAGAAGATTGACGCGCTCACGGCTCAACTCCAATTCTTCGAGGTAGCGCGTCAACCGGTTATTCAGCTCGTTCCAATAGCTGCTATCCGCACCGACAAGCCAGGCCTGAGCACTGGCCGTTAACTGCCCATAGATATCGCGCTGCGGAGACAGAAAACGCCGCAAGCTGGCGGCACGCCGGCGGATTTGCAGCAGCGTTGAATGGTCAGGAGCCTGACTCTCCAGCGCATCGGCCCGCTCTTCTTGATCGTCGACTTGCTCGGCCAACTCACCGACCAGGTGCTCAATCTTGTCCGTCAGATAATGTGCCAGCCGCAAAATCAGCTCGGCTGAGGTTTTCGGTCCTCGGCCAGCCAACAGATCTTCAACCAAGGCTTCAGTCGCATGCAAAGGCCGCAAACGCAGGGATATAGCCCGCTGAGCATCCGCAAAGATACGCACCGAGACCATGTCTTCGGGCTCAGCTCCTGGATTGAGGTTCAAGCCACGCAGGAACAGCAGCAACTGCTGCTCAGGCAAAGCCAACAGGCGTGGCCGGGTGTTTTCCTCCAGCAGCAGATCACAGGCAAAAGCGCTCAGACCGCTGCCTGTCCGCAACCAGGTGTGCGTCTGCGGGTGACTACGATCCCAATGCAGCCAAAGGCTCTCGTGTTCACTCAGCGCGAGCCCTTGCAGGTCCTGGCGGGCAATACTGCGCGCACCGCCTTGACCATTGAGCACAAACGCGTGCACCAGGCCCCACTGCGCATTATCACTTTCGTGCATGACAGTTTCTTGCAAGCGCCCTACTCCGGCATCTGCAGCGCAGAGGGTGAAATGATTACGCCGTTGTTATCGGCATAAATGAATTCACCCGGGCGGAACGTCACACCACCGAATGTCACGGCGACATTGAGGTCGCCAATACCGCGCTTATCGGTTTTCATTGGGTGACTGGCCAACGCTTGGATACCCAGGTCGGTCTGCGCCAATACATCGACATCACGCACGCAACCGTAAACCACAATGCCTTCCCAGCCATTCTTGGCTGCTTTCTCAGCGAGCATATCGCCCAACAGCGCGCGGCGCATGGAAGCACCACCGTCGACCACCATCACCTTGCCCTTACCCGGCTGATCAACCTGCTCCTTGACCAACGAGTTGTCCTCGAAGCACTTGATGGTGACGATCTCACCGCCAAAGGAATCGCGGCCACCAAAGTTGCTAAACATTGGCTCAACCACCTGAACCAGCTCAGGGTAGGCGTCACAAAGATCTGGGGTGATGTAGTGCATGGCAAAACTCCTTGGATGTAGTAAGTCTGCTGACAGGTCGACTCTAACCCGCTCACATCGATAGGCCGTTTACTGGGCCTGCAACTAAAAGGCGACACAACTGCCAAGCAGCCTCAACTTTCGCCTACGCGGCAACGGCCAACGTGATGCCCTGGGCGATATTAGCCTACTTAGCGGGAAGGGTTTTATTGCCATCTATCTCGCTGTTTTCAAGCTCGGCAGCCACTTCTGGGCTCTTACGTAGCCATTGCTCCACCAGGGGCCACACCTCGCGCTGCGCCTCTTTGCTGACAAGCATTTCGACATGGCCAAAATCGCTGCTGAAACCCTGTTTCTTGCCCAGGCAGAGGAACTCGCTCAAGCTCGAGCCGAACTGTTTCAGCAGCTTCTCGCAGGCCCAGGCCGGGTCCTGCAGATCACCAAGCGCTGCAACGGCCATGACCGGCACCCGCACCTCGGCCAGCCCCACCCACCAGTCCCGCTCGGCATCGCCGAAACGGCCAAACAACCCATGCCAGCGTAAGCTCTCGACCGCGAGACCAATCGGCTCATCCTCAGGGCCACGCTTGAGACGTGAGCCGGAAATCACCGAGAAACGCTTGAGTAGAAAGCGGCTGCCCCACTCCAGCGGCGGCACCTTCAGCGGCCAGTAAACGCGGCTGACCTGGCTGCCAAACAGCACAGTGGAAGCGACCCGCGACTCATCCAGATAACGCCCACCCAGCGCGCCGGCAAGAATGATCCCGCCGAGCGAATGCCCCAGCCAATGGGCCTTCTGTGGGTTCAACTCATGAACAAAGTCTGCTATCGACGGCAGGTCATAGCGCACGTAATCGCTGACCGTGTTGCGTGTATAGTCGCGGTTGCGCGGAGACAAACCATGACCGCGCATCTCCGCGACCCACACATCAAAACCCGCCCGCGCCAAGTAAGGCCCTAACCCAATGCATTTGGGGGAATACCAGAAGCGCCGGTTGGAGAAACTGCCAGGAATCAAAATAACGGGCACGCCGCGATCTTGCTCATGCCCGGCCCGCCCCAGGCGCGTCAGGGCCAACTCAACACTGCTATCCGGACTGTTGCCGGGCTTGAGACGATAAATATCCTCGCTCAAATCGCCACGAAGCTCCGCGCTGATCAAGGCCACGGGGAAAAACTCACTGCTGCTTTGCATCTATCTTCGCTCTGGTACAACCAAGTGCCGGGTGCAATGTTTCACGTCGCCTAACGCGGCCCGAAGGGCGGTCGCCACGTAGGGCAGACCATAAAAAGGGCGGATAATCCGCCCTCAATAGAACGCGGGCAGCTATCAAGCCGGCGGCTGAGCCTCGGCCAGGAAGAACCAGGTATCGAGCACCGAGTCCGGGTTCAGCGACACGCTTTCGATGCCCTGCTCCATCAACCAGCGCGCCAGGTCTGGGTGATCCGAAGGACCCTGACCGCAAATGCCGATGTATTTGCCAGCCTTGTTACAGGCCTGGATGGCGTTGCTCAGCAGCTTCTTCACCGCCGGATTACGCTCATCGAACAGGTGGGCGACAATGCCGGAGTCCCGATCCAGGCCCAACGTCAGCTGGGTCAGGTCGTTGGAGCCGATGGAGAAACCGTCGAAAAACTCGAGGAATTCTTCAGCCAGAATCGCGTTGGACGGCAGCTCGCACATCATGATGACCTTGAGGCCATCCTGACCGCGGGCCAGACCGTTAGCGGCCAGCAGGTCAACTACCTGACTGGCTTCACCCAGGGTACGCACGAACGGCACCATGATCTCGACGTTGGTCAGGCCCATCTCGTTGCGCACTTTCTTCAGCGCGCGGCACTCCAGCTCGAAGCAATCGCGGAACGATTCGCTGATGTAACGCGAAGCGCCACGGAAACCGAGCATCGGGTTCTCTTCTTCCGGCTCATACAGCTTGCCGCCGATCAGGTTGGCGTATTCGTTGGACTTAAAGTCCGACAAACGCACGATGACTTTCTTCGGCCAGAAGGCTGCTGCCAGGGTGCTGATGCCCTCGACCAACTTCTCGACATAGAAATTAACCGGATCGTCGTAACCGGCGATGCGCTTCTCGACGCTGTCTTTGATATCCGGCGGCAGGCCGGCAAAGTTCAGCAGCGCCTTGGGATGCACACCGATCATGCGGTTGATGATGAACTCCAGACGCGCCAGACCAACACCTTCATTAGGCAGCTGAGCGAAGTCGAAGGCGCGATCGGGGTTACCAACGTTCATCATGATTTTGAACGGCAGATCGGGCATGGCATCGACCGAATTCTTGCGGATGTCAAAACCCAGCTCGCCTTCAAAAATAAAGCCGGTATCGCCTTCGGCGCAGGAAACCGTCACGCCCATGCCGTCTTTCAGCACCTGGGTGGCGTTGCCGCAGCCGACTACCGCCGGAATACCCAGCTCACGAGCGATGATCGCGGCGTGGCAGGTACGCCCACCACGGTTGGTGACGATGGCGCTGGCGCGCTTCATCACCGGCTCCCAATCTGGGTCGGTCATGTCGGAGACCAGTACGTCGCCGGGCTGGACTTTGTCCATCTCAGAAACGTCCTGGATGACGCGTACGCGGCCCGCACCGATCTTCTGACCGATAGCGCGACCTTCAACCAGCACGGTGCCGGTTTCCTTGAGCAGATAGCGCTCCATCACATTGACATTGGTGCGGCTTTTCACCGTTTCAGGACGCGCCTGAACGATATACAACTTGCCGTCATCGCCGTCTTTGGCCCATTCGATGTCCATCGGACGACCGTAGTGCTTCTCGATGATCATGGCCTGCTTGGCCAGCTCGCTGACCTCAGCATCGCTCAAGCAGAAGCGCGCACGTTCGGCGCGATCTACATCGACGACTTTGACCGACTTACCGGCCTTGGCTTCGTCGCCGTAGATCATCTTGATCGCTTTGCTGCCCAGGTTGCGGCGCAAAATCGCCGGGCGACCGGCTTCCAGCGTCTGCTTGTGCACATAGAATTCGTCAGGGTTGACCGCACCCTGCACCACGGTTTCGCCGAGACCATAGGCGCCAGTGATAAACACCACGTCACGAAAGCCCGACTCGGTATCGAGGGTGAACATCACGCCCGCAGTGCCGGTTTCCGAACGCACCATGCGCTGTACGCCGGCAGACAGGGCGACCAGCTTATGGTCGAAGCCCTGGTGCACGCGGTAGGCAATAGCGCGGTCGTTGAACAGTGAAGCGAATACCTCTTTGGCCGCGCGAATCACGTTTTCCACGCCACGGATATTCAGGAAGGTCTCTTGCTGGCCAGCAAACGAGGCATCCGGCAGGTCTTCGGCGGTGGCCGAAGAACGAACGGCAACCGCCATGTTGTCATTACCACCGGCCATTTCAGCGAAGGCGGTGCGGATTTGCGCGTTCAACTCTTCAGGGAAAGACGCGTCCATCACCCACTGGCGAATCTGCGCACCGGTCTTGGCCAGGGCGTTGACGTCATCGACATCAAGGGCATCCAGTGCGGCATGGATCTGATCATTCAGGCCGCTCAGCTCGAGAAAGTCCCGGTAGGCCTGGGCAGTAGTGGCGAAACCACCGGGAACCGATACGCCGGCACCGGCCAGGTTACTGATCATCTCGCCCAGGGAGGCGTTCTTGCCCCCTACGTGCTCAACATCGTGATTGCCGAGCTTATCGAGGGAAACTACGTACTCTACCAAGGTGATCTCTCCACTAAATTGTTGGAAAAGCTCAGATCCTGTTCAAGGGTCTGCTCGCAAGCCCCTAAACAGACTCTCTAGGGGCTGAGGAAGTTCGGCGGCGGTGATACCCGCACGATTGTGGCCTGGCCCTGCAAAATAAGTAACAATGCCGGCCTGATTGGCCCTGCGCAAGCGGGCCTATCATAGCCAAAATTCGTCCTCAGCTTAAGGCCCATGGCGCAAATGAAACGAACCGCTTTTTTCATCTCGGATGGCACCGGCATAACTGCCGAAACCTTGGGCCAAAGTCTGCTGGCTCAGTTTGAAACCATCGACTTCACCAAACTCACGCGGCCGTACATCGACAGTGTGGAAAAAGCGCGCGCAATGGTACAACAAATCAACAGCGCCGCCGAGAAAGACGGCTCTAGGCCGATCATCTTCGACACCATCGTCAACCAGGATATTCGTGACATTCTGGCGACATCCGAAGGTTTTATGATCGATATCTTCTCGTCCTTCCTCGCGCCACTGGAGCAGGAACTGACCTCTCACTCCTCCTATTCTGTCGGTAAGTCCCACTCCATCGGTCACAACTCCAACTACATGGAGCGAATTGAGGCGGTCAACTTTGCCTTGGACAACGATGACGGTGCGCGCACCCATTACTACGACAAAGCCGACCTGATTCTGGTTGGCGTGTCACGTTGCGGCAAAACCCCGACCTGCCTGTATATGGCCATGCAATACGGCATTCGCGCGGCCAACTACCCCCTGACCGAAGACGATATGGAGCGCTTGCAGCTCCCGCCAGCCCTCAAACAATACAAAGACAAGCTGTTCGGCCTGACCATCGACCCGGATCGCCTCACCGCCATTCGCAACGAGCGCAAGCCCAACAGCCGCTACGCCAGCTATGCCCAGTGCGAGTTTGAAGTGCGCGAGGTGGAAAATCTGTTCCGTCGCGAAAACATCGCCTACATCAACTCCACGCATTTCTCGGTGGAAGAGATTTCCGCCAAGATTTTGGTGGAGAAAGGTGTTGAGCGACGCTTTAAATAACCCAAGCAAGCCACTGATTTAAAAAGAAAAGGCTCGAACACTTCGAGCCTTTTCTCATTATCAAGTAACTAAACCGTGTCACCCGGTACACGCACCCAGCCTTCCATCAGAATCCGCGCACTGCGCGACATAATTGCCTTGGTGACCGTCCACTGACCGTCAACCAGAGCCGCCTGAGCGCCAACCCGCAACGTGCCGGAAGGGTGACCAAAACACACCGTTTCACGCGGACTGCCGCCGGCGGCCAGATTGACCAGGGTGCCAGGAATCGCCGCTGCCGTACCGATGGCGACTGCACAAGTGCCCATCATGGCGTGGTGCAGCTTGCCCATGGACAACGCACGTACCAGCAAATCGATCTCGCCTGCCGGCACCGTTTTACCACTGGAGGTCAGGTAATCCTTGGGTTTGGCCACAAAGGCGATTTTCGGCGTGTGCTGCCGGGTAAGCGCCTCTTCCTGCGTCTTGATCAAGCCCATGCGCAACGCACCAGCCACGCGAATTTTCTCGAAGCGTGCCAGCTGCTCAGGGTCGCCATTGATTTGCTCGCGCAGCTCGGTGCCGCTGTAGCCGATGTCCTCGGCGTTGACGAAGATCGTTGGGATACCGGCAGTGATCATGGTTGCTTTGAGCGTGCCGATACCCGGCACTTCGAGATCGTCGATCAGATTGCCGGTGGGGAACATCGACCCACCCTCCTCGCCGTCATCGGACGGATCGAGAAATTCCAACACGATCTCGGCTGCTGGAAAGGTCACCCCATCTAACTCGAAGTCGCCGGTTTCTTGTACCTGGCCATTAGCGATCGGCACATGGGCAATGATGGTTTTCTGGATATTGGCCTGCCAGATACGCACCACGCAGGTTCCGTTCTGCGGGATGCGTGAGGAATCAACCAGCCCAGCATGGATGGCAAAAGCGCCGGCGCCGGTGGACAGGTTGCCGCAATTACCACTCCAATCGACAAACGCCTTGTCGATCGACACTTGACCGTAGAGGTAGTCGACATCGTGGTCCGGCTGGCTGCTTTTCGACAGAATCACGCATTTGCTGGTACTGGACGTAGCACCGCCCATGCCATCGATCTGTGCGGCGTAAGGGTCGGGACTACCAATCACCCGCATAAACAGCTGGTCGCGGGCCGCGCCCGGTACTTGGCAGTTTTGCGGCAGGTCGTTCAGGCGAAAAAACACGCCCTTGCTGGTACCGCCACGCATGTAGGTAGCGGGAATCTTGATTTGGGGTAACTGAGACATGGTGATTACCTGGCCTTTGAAACCGTAGGGTGGATGGCGTTTTTCCATCCACCGCACATGCGGTCAGGGTGGATCGATACAGCGTGACCCACCCTACGAAAAACCGGGGCATTGTCGCCCCGGTTACGGGTCAGCCCTTGGTCGCCTCAAGGAAGTCCTGGGCGAAGCGCTGCAGCACACCACCGGCTTCGTACACCAGCACCTCTTCATCGCTGTCCAGTCGGCAGGTCATGGGGACTTCAACGCGCTCGCCATTACGGCGATTGATCACCAGGGTCATCGTTGCACGCGGGGTGCGCTCACCGATCACGTCATAGCTTTCAGTACCGTCGATACCTAAGGTCAGACGCGTGGTGCCGGGTTTGAACTCCAGCGGCAGCACGCCCATGCCGATCAGGTTGGTACGGTGGATACGCTCGAAGCCTTCGGCCGCAATCACCTCAACACCGGCCAGACGAGGCCCCTTTGCGGCCCAGTCACGCGAGCTGCCCTGGCCGTAGTCGGCGCCGGCGATGATGATCAGGTTCTGCTTGCGCCCCATGTAGGTTTCGATGGCTTCCCACATACGCACGACCTTGCCTTCAGGCTCGATGCGGGCCAGCGAACCTTTCTTCACCTGTCCATCAACCACGGCCATCTCGTTAACCAGCTGCGGGTTGGCGAAGGTGGCGCGCTGCGCGGTCAAGTGGTCACCACGGTGGGTGGCGTAGGAGTTGAAGTCCTCCTCCGGCAAACCCATTTTGTGCAGGTACTCGCCTGCAGCCGAATTAAGCAAAATCGCATTGGACGGCGACAGGTGGTCGGTGGTGATGTTGTCCGGCAGCACCGCCAGCGGCAACATGCCCTTGAGCGTCCGCTCGCCGGCGAGCGCGCCTTCCCAGTAAGGCGGACGACGGATGTAGGTAGACATCGGACGCCAGTCATACAGCGGGCTTTCGGCTTCAGTCACAGCGCCAAGGTCGAACATGGGGATGTACACCTGATGGAACTGCTCGGGCTTAACGCTAGAGGCGACGATGGCGTCGATTTCCTCATCGCTCGGCCACAGGTCTTTCAGCGTCACCGGATTGCCCTGCTGGTCATGGCCCAGCACGTCTTGCTCAATATCAAAGCGAATGGTGCCGGCGATGGCATAGGCCACCACTAACGGTGGCGAGGCGAGGAAAGCCTGCTTGGCGTAAGGATGAATACGTCCGTCGAAGTTGCGGTTACCGCTCAACACAGCAGTGGCATACAGGTCGCGGTCGATAATTTCCTGCTGGATCAGTGGGTCCAGCGCGCCGGACATGCCGTTACAAGTGGTGCAGGCGTAGCCCACAATGCCGAACCCCAGCTGCTCCAACTCGGTCAGCAGCCCGGCATCTTCCAGGTACAACTTGGCGACCTTGGAGCCTGGCGCGAACGAGGTCTTCACCCACGGCTTGCGCTGCAGGCCGAGGGCGTTGGCCTTCTTCGCCACCAGAGCAGCGGCTACCACGTTGCGCGGGTTGGAGGTGTTGGTGCAGCTGGTAATAGCGGCGATGATCACCGCACCATCGGGCATCAAACCGCCAGCCTCTTCAGCCTTGCCGGATGCCAGCTTGGCTCCATCGGCAATGCCGCGCTCATTCAAAGCAGAGGTCGGCAGGCGGCGATGCGGATTGCTCGGCCCGGCCATGTTGCGCACTACGGTAGATAGGTCGAAGCTCAGCACCCGCTCGTATTCGGCGGTGACCAGCGCATCGGCCCACAGACCAGTGGTCTTAGCGTAATGCTCGACCAGCGCCACTTGCTCTGGCTCGCGGCCGGTGAGTTTGAGGTAGTCGATGGTTTGCTGGTCGATGTAGAACATCGAGGCCGTGGCACCGTATTCCGGACACATGTTGGAGATGGTTGCACGATCGCCGATGGTCAGGCTGTTGGCGCCCTCACCGAAGAACTCAACCCAAGCACCGACCACCCGCTCGGCACGCAGAAACTCGGTGATGGCCAGGACGATATCCGTGGCGGTGATACCCGGCTGGCGCTTGCCGGTCAGCTCGACGCCGACGATATCGGGCAGGCGCATCATCGAGGCGCGGCCCAGCATCACGGTTTCGGCTTCCAGGCCGCCGACGCCTACGGCAATAACGCCCAAGGCATCAACGTGCGGGGTGTGGCTGTCAGTGCCGACGCAGGTATCCGGAAAAGCTACGCCGCCACGCGCCTGGATAACCGGGCTCATTTTCTCCAGGTTGATCTGGTGCATGATGCCGTTGCCGGCCGGGATCACATCGACGTTCTTGAATGCGGTCTTGGTCCACTCGATAAAGTGGAAGCGATCTTCGTTACGGCGGTCCTCGATGGCGCGGTTCTTCTCGAAGGCGTCTGGATCGAAACCTGCGGCCTCAACAGCCAGCGAGTGGTCGACAATCAGCTGGGTCGGCACCACAGGGTTGACCTTGGACGGGTCGCCGCCTTGCTCGGCAATCGCATCGCGCAAACCGGCCAGGTCGACCAGCGCGGTCTGGCCGAGAATGTCATGGCAGACCACGCGAGCCGGGTACCAGGGGAAATCCAAGTCACGCTTGCGCTCGATCAGCTGCTTCAGCACATCGGTGAGCAACGCAGGGTCACAGCGACGCACCAACTGCTCGGCCAGCACGCGGGAGACGTAAGGCAGCTTGGCGTACGCTCCCGGGGCGATGGCATCAACCGCCTCACGGGTGTCGAAGTAATCCAGCACGGTGCCGGGCAGCGGTTTGCGGTATTGGCTGTTCAGGGTAATGGTCATGGTTATGGACGCTCCTGGAGCGGCACGAACTTGACGTCTTCCGGGCCAACGTAATTAGCGCTTGGGCGAATGATCTTGCCGTCGATACGTTGCTCGATCACGTGGCTGGACCAACCCGAGGTACGCGCCATCACGAACAACGGGGTAAACATGGCCGTCGGTATGCCCATCATGTGGTAGCTGACGGCGCTGAACCAATCGAGGTTGGGGAACATCTTCTTGATCTCCCACATGGTCGACTCCAGGCGCTCGGCAATGTCGTACATCTTCATATTGCCCTGCTCGGCAGAGAGCTCGCGCGCAACGTCCTTGATCACCTTGTTGCGCGGATCGCTGACGGTATAGACCGGGTGGCCGAAACCAATCACCACTTCTTTGCGCTCAACGCGGGCGCGGATATCAGCCTCGGCTTCGTCCGGATTGTCGTAGCGCTTCTGAATCTCGAAGGCCACTTCGTTGGCGCCGCCGTGCTTTGGCCCGCGCAACGCACCAATACCGCCGGCGATGCAGGAGTACATGTCCGAACCGGTGCCGGCGATGACCCGCGAGGTGAAGGTGGAGGCGTTGAATTCGTGCTCGGCGTACAGGTTGAGCGAGGTGTGCATGGCACGTACCCACGACTCGCGTGGCTTTTCGCCGTGCAGCAGATGGAGAAAGTGACCGCCAATGGAATCATCGTCGGTTTGCACCTCAATGCGCTTGCCGTTGTGGCTGAAGTGGTACCAGTACAGCAGTGCGCCGCCCAGGGACGCCATCAGCTTGTCGGCGATATCACGGGCGCCCGGATGGTTGTGATCGCCCTTCTCCGGCGACACACAACCCAATACGGACACGGCAGTACGCATCACGTCCATCGGATGCGCCGACGGCGGCAGCTGCTCAAGGCTGACCTTGAGACTCGCCGGCAGGCCACGCAGAGCCTTGAGCTTGGCTTTATAACCCGCCAACTCGGCAACATTCGGCAGCTTACCGTGGACCAGCAGGTGAGCAATTTCCTCGAACTCGCAGCGATTGGCGAAATCGAGCACGTCATAGCCACGGTAGTGCAGGTCGTTACCGGTTCGGCCGACGGTGCACAGGGCGGTGTTGCCGGCGGCGGTGCCGCTCAGGGCCACGGATTTTTTTGGCTTAAAGCCTGGGGTGGTGGTTTCTGGGGTCGCACTCATGACTCAACTCTCCTGATCCGATCCGGTCGGGCTGTTCTTGTTATGCGCAGGCGGCTAAGACCCGCGCTCCGGTTATTTTTTGGCGGCAAACAGCGCGTCGAGGCTCTGCTCAAAGGCGTGATAATTGATGCGCTCATACAACTCCATACGGGTTTGCATGGTGTCGATGACATTCTTCTGCGTACCGTCGCGGCGCACGGCCATGTAGACGTTTTCAGCGGCCTTGTTCATGGCGCGGAAGGCCGACAGCGGGTACAGCACAAGGCCGACATCCACCGAGGCCAGCTCTTCAGTGGTGTACAGCGGCGTCGCACCGAATTCGGTGATATTGGCCAGAATCGGCGCTTTGACGCGATCGGCGAAGGTTTTGTACATCGCCAGTTCGGTGATCGCCTCGGGGAAGATCATGTCAGCACCCGCCTCGACACAAGCTGCGGCGCGATCCAAGGCTGAATTCAAACCTTCAACCGCCAAGGCATCGGTGCGCGCCATGATCACGAAGCTGTCATCGGTTCGGGCGTCAACGGCGGCCTTGATGCGGTCAACCATCTCCTGCTGGGAAACGATCTCTTTGTTCGGGCGATGGCCGCAGCGCTTGGCCCCCACCTGATCTTCAATATGAATCGCCGCCGCACCGAACTTGATCATCGACTTGACCGTGCGCGCAACGTTAAAGGCCGAGCTGCCAAACCCGGTGTCGACATCCACCAGCAGCGGCAAGTCGCAGACATCGGTGATGCGGCGCACATCGGTGAGTACGTCATCCAGGCCGGTAATACCCAAATCTGGCAAGCCGAGCGAACCCGCCGCCACACCGCCACCGGACAGATAAATAGCCTTGAAACCGGCGCGCTTGGCCAGCAGCGCATGGTTGGCGTTAATCGCGCCGATAACTTGCAACGGGTGCTCTTCGGCAACCGCATCACGGAAACGCTGGCCAGGACTTTTCACGCTCATGACTCACCTCGGGTTTTGGCTGTTTTGCTGGATGCGCCCTGCCCCATACTGATGGCGAAGTGACGCTCAATATTGCGTTTGGAGGCGCCGATATGCCGGCGCATCAATAATTCGGCCAGCTCGCCGTCACGCTCGGCGATGGCATCAAGAATGCGGTGATGCTCAGCGAATGCTTGGCGCGGCCGGTTTGGCGTGGCAGAAAACTGCAGGCGATACATGCGCACTAGCTGATACAGCTCGCCGCAGAGCATCTGGGTCAGGGTTTTATTGCCACTGCCCTGAATAATTCGGTAATGAAAATCAAAGTCGCCTTCCTGTTGGTAGTAACCAACGCCAGCCTTGAACGCCGCATCCTGCTCATGCAGATCAAGCACCGCACGCAGCTCGTCGATTTCTGCGGCAGTCATGCGCTCCGCCGCCAGGCGACAGGCCATGCCTTCCAACGACTCACGAATCTCATAGAGTTCAATCAGCTCGGCGTGACTGAGCGAGACGACCCGCGCCCCGATGTGCGGTATGCGCACCAGCAAACGCTGGCCTTCCAGGCGGTGAATGGCCTCACGCAGCGGACCACGGCTAATACCATAGGTGCGCGCCAGCTCCGGCTCGGAAATCTTGCTACCGGGAGCAATATCGCCCTTGACGATGGCGGCCTGTATACGCCTAAAAACCTGCTCAGAAAGGGTTTCAGGGTCTTCTTGACCGGGTTCAGGCAGCTCAATCGCATCAAGCATATTGTCGACACTAGTTAAAATATGTGACTGAAAAACTACGCTTAGAGGCTATAAATGTCAAACACGCAGACCATATTGTTGACAGTATGCAAGCCGCACTACCCAGCTCCAACCGCGACCTTACTTGCATAAACGCGCATAAGCGCCTGTCCTGACTGAAAAAGCCCATGGTAGAATGCCGCCTGCTTATCGTTTGCAAAGGATTTCCAGGCTGCCTGCTAGACTCCAACCCCGGGTACGCCAACTGCAACACGCGCTATCCGTCATGTGCTCGGCTCACCCTTAACACCATGCCCCAGGACTTATGACACTAAAGCCCTTCCTCTTGCTGCTATGCCTGCTACTTACTCCCGGCCTGAGTCTCGCCGCGGAGAAGACAGTCTATGGGCTTAATGAATACGTCCGCTTATTCGACCTCGACCTGAAATTAGCCGCCAAACTCGACACCGGGGCTAAAACTGCATCACTCAGTGCGCGCGACATCAAACGCTTCAAGCGCGATGGCGAAACCTGGGTACGCTTCTACTTGGCAATCGACGAGGCGCACAGCAGCCCGATCGAACGACCTTTAGCGCGTATCAGCAAGATCAAACGCCGCGCAGGCGACTATGATCCAGAGGAAGAAAAAACCTACACAGCACGCCCAGTGATTGAAATGGATATTTGTATGGGCCAAGCCCTGCGCACAATTGAAGTGAACTTGACTGACCGTAGTGCTTTCCAATACCCGTTGTTGATAGGCTCCGAGGCGCTCAAGCGTTTTTCGGCCCTGGTCGACCCAAGTCTTAAATACGCCGCAGGCAAACCTGCCTGCACCCCTGACGCAAACCCTGGCGAGTAATTCCCATGCGCTCTCTTACCCTCCATCTGAAAGTCCTGGTCATACTCCTTGTGAGCCTGGGCATTCTGATTACGGCTTATCAGATCTTTATTCTCGGCATCCCTATGACCGAAGACGAGACTGATGACCTGTGGAATATCGACGCCAAAGTCGAGTTCCTGGCCAGCCCACGCGAGCCGGTCAAGCTGCAAATGTTTGTGCCCCCGCTGGCACAAGATTTTGTCAGCCTTAATGAGAGTTTTATCTCCAACAATTACGGTGTGAGCATCAACCGCGCCGACGGCAACCGCAAAGTGACCTGGTCTGCGCGGCGCGCCAATGGCAAGCAAACACTGTATTACCGCCTGGTGTTGACCAAGCGCTACAGCGGCGAGCAAGCCAAGGCCAAGGGCCCTATCTTCCGCGACAGCATCCCGGTTGAAGGGGCTGAGAAGATTGCCGCAGAAGCGCTATTGGCGCCGATTCGTCAGCACTCGGCGGATGTTGAGACGTTTATCAGCGAGACCATTAAGCGGGTTAATAACCGCAATGACGACAACGTCAAATTACTGCTCGGCGGCGATGCATCAACGTCGAAAAAAGCCAAGGTCATCGAGCTGCTCTTGTCGATTGCCCACGTCCCTATGCAGCGCGTGCACACCATCCGCCTGGCCGCCGACATCCAGCAAAGCCCGGAACTCTGGCTGCGCAGTTTCAACGGTGAAAACTGGCTGTACTTCAGCCCGGAAACCGGCGAGCAAGGCCTGCCGGCTGATCGCTTAGTGTGGTGGACTGGTGATGACGAGCTGGTCAGCCTTGAAGGCGGTAAACAGGCGCAAGTTAGCTTCAGCCTGGACAACAGCGAAATGAACGCCATTCGTTTGGCCAAATTGACCGACGAAAACACCGACGCCGACTTCCTCGAATACACCCTGTATGGCCTGCCGCTGCAGACCCAGCAAACCTTCATGATCATGGTGATGATCCCGATCGGCGTGCTGGTCATCCTGATTCTGCGTAACCTCGGCGGCCTGCAAACACTGGGGACCTTTACCCCAGTTCTGATTGCCCTCGCCTTCCGCGAGATGCAGCTGGGCTACGGGATTGTGTTCTTCACCATCATCACAGCACTAGGTTTATCGCTGCGCTCCTACCTTGAGCACTTGAAACTGCAGATGCTACCGCGCCTGTCCGTGGTACTGACCTTCGTTGTGGTGCTGATCGCGGCCATCAGCCTGTTCAGCCACAAACTCGGACTTGAGCGCGGTCTATCGGTAGCGCTGTTCCCAATGGTGATTCTGACCATGACCATCGAACGTCTGTCCATCACCTGGGAAGAACGTGGTGGTGGCCATGCCTTTAAAGTAGCCATCGGCACGCTGTTCGCCGCCACCCTGGCGCACTTGCTGATGAGCGTGCAGGAACTCAACTACTTCATCTTCACCTTCCCTGCGGTGCTGATGATCATGGTCGGCTTTATGTTGGCGATGGGTCGCTACCGCGGTTACCGCCTGACCGAGTTGTTCCGCTTTAAAGCCTTCCTCAAGGACTAATGCCATGTTCGGTCTGATCAAGACGTGGAAAGCCCTTGAAGCCAAAGGCATCATGGGCATCAACCGACGCAACGCGGACTACGTGCTGAAGTACAACAAACGGCACCTGTACCCGATCGTCGATGACAAGATCATCACCAAGCTGCGCGCGATCGAAGCGGGCATCGATGTGCCAGAAATGTATGGCGTAATCGATACTGAAAAAGGCATCGATAAACTGCGCGAAATCATCGGCGACCGCCCAGACTTCGTGGTCAAGCCGGCGCAAGGTGCCGGCGGTGACGGCATTCTGGTAATCGCTGATCGCTTCGAGGACAAATATCGAACGGTCTCGGGCAAGATCATCAGTCATGAAGAAATCGAGCATCAGATTTCCAGCATTCTGACTGGTCTCTACTCCCTCGGCGGCCACCGAGATCGCGCACTGATCGAATACCGTGTGACCCCGGATCAGATCTTCAAAAGCATCAGCTACGAAGGCGTGCCAGACATCCGCATCATTGTGCTGATGGGCTACCCAGTGATGGCCATGCTGCGCCTGCCTACCCGCCAATCCGGTGGTAAGGCAAACCTGCACCAGGGCGCTATCGGTGTGGGTGTGGATTTGGCGACCGGGGTAACCCTGCGCGGTACCTGGCTGAACAACAAGATCAGCAAACACCCGGACACCACCAACGCGGTAGACGGCGTACAACTGCCGAACTGGGATGGCTTTATGAAGCTCGCCGCCGGCTGTTATGAGCTGTGCGGCTTGGGCTATATCGGCGTGGACATGGTGCTAGATCAGGAAAAAGGCCCGCTGATTCTCGAACTCAACGCGCGCCCTGGCCTGAATATTCAGATCGCCAATGACTGCGGCCTTACCCACCGTGCTCATGCTGTTGAGGCGCGCATCGCCGAGCTGACCAAGCAAGGCATTGTCGAAACCGCCGAAGAGCGTATGCGCTTCTCACAGGGCTTGTTCGGTCATGTGCCCAGCGCTCAGGACTAACTGAGCGCACAGAAGAAGCCCGGGGTTACCCGGGCTTTTTTATGCCTGCACAACCGTCAATCAGCGCACGATTGCCAACTCGAAAGCGCCCTCATCACTGTGAGCATGCGCTTGCATACCCGCCTCATCCAACGCCAATGCCTGCAATGGGCGCTTGTATGGTTTGTTGTCCAGGGTTTGTAGGCTACGGTCTTCATCGGTTGTCAGCAGCAACACATAGTGCTCGCCCGCTGCCGCTCTTACCGGCACGGTACCTTCGATAAAGGCATAGCGGTACCAGGTTTCCGCATGCAGCTGATAGACCGCATCACTGACCAAACGAGTCGGCTGCTTAAGCCTATCCAGAAAAAGCAGCGAAGGATAAGCCACCTGCTTGTTGGCAAAACTGCGAATACGCAAACCGAAGTCATGCTGCGAGCGAGGTAACTTCAGGGCGGCGTAATAGCTTTTGCCCATGGGGAAATCCAGGCTGGGAGAAAACCGATTGAGCTCTTCATAGCGCGGCTCATCGGCACTGAGCGAGGTGAAATCATCTTCGCTCAATTGCCCACAACAACGCTCAAGCAATTCCTGATAACGCCCACCAGTCTTCGCTTCTGTACCGGCCAATAACGCTTGCATGGCTGCAGTGGGCTGTCCGTTCAGACCGGGCAATGCCTGAGGCTTTGCCTCAAAAGTAATTTCCCGCCCCTGGGTCAGCGCAGCGCTCTGCAACGGCGCGACTGGGGGTTTGGCTCCTTTGGCTGGCACGTTGGAGTTACGCATGCGGCCTTGCTCATCGACCCAGGTGAAATAACGCCCATCCTGCTCATCCTGGGCAAAATCACGCCCTTCGAGTACATCCGAGTTGATATAGACGCTGGAACGCTCCCCAGTACCCAATAGCGTTTCATGGCCACCGGCCTGCACCTGCTGGCCGGCATAAAAGCTGTTCTGCAGATTGCCGCGGGCATCTACCCAGGTGAAATAGCGCCGCTTGCTTTCGCCACTGTTCTTGCTGCCCGGCCAGTTCGCCGACTCACCCTCATGCATACGCGCTTGATCGCTGCGCTGGATCGTATTCGCTGCTGCCCGCTGGTGGGCGTTATAACGATCATCGACAAAGGTGTTATGCACCCGACCCTGATCATCAACCCAGGTCAGGTAGCGACCATTCGCGCCTGCATGCAGGCTTAGCAACAGTCCAAACAGTATCCACAAAGCAGGCATGTCAAAAACCTAGAAAGCGGTGCGATACGTCAGGGCCAGGACATAGGCCTTAACACTGGTTTTCACATCAAGGTCGGCATAGGGGTTGTACACCATGCTGTCGATTGATGAGCAATTGAGGTTGCAACTAGAACGCGCAGGGATGTCTTGCTTACTCACCAGGTAGTTGAAGCCAAGGTCGATCACTGTGTCTTTATCCCACTGATAGCCCAGGCCCAGACCATACAACTTGGCATCACCCAACGGCGCCAGTACGTCAGCTTTATTACCGGGAATCGCCGATGGCCGTGGTTCATAGCCCATGCGCAAACTCAGCCGATCGTTGACCTGATACTCGACACCGATGGCCCAACTCCAGACCGACTCATAGCCACGATCCAGAATGATACTGGTCGAGGTGGCGTTCTCCGGTGAGAACAGGCTGGCAATGGTCAGAATATCCAGCTGCCGGTCGAACTCCAGCTCGAACTTGTCCCAGGCGGCGTAATCGGTCCACTTCACATCCAGGTTGATCTGCCAGCGGTCATGGGGCTTTAACTTGATACCCGTGGCGAAGTGCGCAGGGTAGGTCATATTCATTGACACGTTGCCACGCTCTTCACTGAACGCCCCATCGGGTGTCAGCGTATTGAACACCGCGCCAATAAACGAGCTGTCCAGTCCCTGCCAAAAGCCTTGCCAGTTTTCCGAGTAATCGACCACGTACTGCCCTTTTAGGCGCATCTTGGCTTCGCTCTGATAAACCGCACCCAGCGCAAACCAGTCATTGGGCTCCCAAAGAAAACCCACGTTCCAGGTAGGTGAAAGGGTCTGCTGCATATCAATATCGATATTGGCGATATCGGTAAACGGCCCCAGCTCGCCGCCGCAGATGTTGAGGAAAACCTCAAACGGATTGTTGTCGACCAGGCATAACGCATCCTGAGCCACGCCAACAAAACCGGTAAGAATGCCGGGCGCGCGGAAGTCCTGGTTAAGCGCCATGGCCTGGTGCGAAAAACCAATCGACAGGCCGACGGAGAACTCATCATTGACCTGATAAGCCAATGAGGGCGAAAAATACGTCAACCGCTGAATCACCAACTCTTTGCCTTGATAGCGCCCTGGATCGTCATCGTCACGGGCAAAGCCAAGCGCCTGGGGCGTGTACATATTGGTGGCAAAGGTAAATTTTGAGCCCGGCGGAGTGATCGACAACCCAGCCAGAGGCGCAAACAGCATCGGTAACTCAGTTGCGCCCCCCACCCCAGGCAAGTACATCATCGCGGCGCTTGAGCGGCTGGATGAATTGGCCACGGAGTCAGTGTCCAGCCCCATAAAGTTGTTGCCGTAGTCTTGCGGGGCATCAAAGTCGGCACGAATGTCCATCATCCCGGTGATGAACTTGACCGTCGTCTGCCGGCCTTTGAGCTTACTCAAGGTGGCTGGGTTGTAATGCACCCCATCAATGCCGGTGGAGTCAGCGGTGACCGCATTGCCAAGGGCCATGGCTTTTGGGCTGCCGATGGTCAGGTTTTGCGCCAGTTGTGCTTGGACAACCCCAGAGCAGAGCGAGAGCGTCCAAAAAATCGTCTGCGTCAGCAGCGAAATTCGCGTGTTCATAGGAAGGATCGCTCGCGTCTATTGGGCCTTCAGGCCTTTGATATCCAAAGGCATGGAGATGCCTAACAGCACATCTGGCGAGTCCTCGGTCATGCCGAAACCGGCGTTAACGTTGACGATGCGGTCCGGTGAGGTACGCAGGCCCAGCGAGAAGTTCATCACCGCGCTAGTCTGCCCACGGCCCTCAACCTCGCCATCGGCGAAGGTGAAGGTCGGTTTCAATGAGTGCGACATCTGATAGGAGGTCGCCAGCGATACGTCATAAGACAACGCGTAGGCAAAGCCCATGCTCAGGGAGAAGGACGAGCCTGGATCGACTTCTTCGAGCAATCGGCCGCCGCGTACCTGGCTAATGTTGGTGATGGGCATGTTGTAGGTGTAACCAACAGAGCCAAACAGCACCACAGGGTCAATGACATACGACAGATTAGCGCCAACACCCAGGCTATAAGCGCCGCTACCCGTGGACAGGTCACTCTGGGCATTGATGTCATAAGGGCTGTTGCCTGTTGGCAAACCCAGGGTGGCATAGAGGGTGGTGACCGGCTTACCGCGCAAGGAGGTCCACGGCTGCCAACGCAAACTGGCGGAGATATCGCCCAGACTGTAGGCATCCAGGTCGCGCTCGGTGTCGTATTTGGCAACCAACGGCAGGCGCATGCTGAACGTCAGGTTGTCCCACACACCATAATCAAAGGTGAACGAGTTGGTGAAGGTATGCTGCGCCTCGCCCTGAGCGATCACGCTGAACACGTTGTTGCCCGTGCGCACCGTTTCAACCACCGTATCGCGCAGCAAGGCGTAATCGAAACCGTAGGTCAGGGTTCGCTCGCCTTTTTTCAGCAGGGTGTAGCTTTTCTCTGCCGCCTGAAACACTTCCTCCAGCGCCTTGGCGCTGTCGGCATCGTCGTCCTGCTTACTCAGTGCGTCACGTGCCTGATCGACGGATGTCGGATCGGCATAAACCGCTGAACTGGCAGCACCTGCCAGTATGGCCAGCCATACATAATGCAAAACTCTCATGGCGCAGCCCCCAAATATTTATTGTTATGCCGGGCGTTTTATTTGCGGCGGATATAGCGAATATCGCCCCCGGACCCAAGCTCTGTGGCTTGCTTCTCGGTGAACGGAGTCATTTGTGGAAACTCACGAAATGCCAGCAGGCTGATGGTGCGGTCATCAATGATGCGCAAGTCTTGCTCACTCAACGCCAAGGCATTAGGAGGCTCATTACCGCTGGGGAAAATCACGAACAGCACGTTCTGATCCCAGATTTCCTCAAAGCGTGTGCGGGTAAAACTGATATTGCCTAAGGCTGGATCAGCCACAAACACATGGTCGTTGTAGACATCACGAACCACCACGAAGTGTTTGAAGCCCGCATATTCAATGGGCACGATGGCCGGGTGCTCCAGCGCGTCGAGGTCCGCAAAACCGGCCCGAAAACCGCCGCTTTTGTAACCCAGCGCCGTGACAAAGCGCTTCATATCAAGCAAGGAAAAACCGCGGCGTTCAACGATCTTGTCGGCCTCACCAAACTGCAGCAAACCCTCCATTACTTGGCGTTCCTGCAGGTTGCGTCCCAGGAAATAATCCAATAACGAGGTCAATGCCGCCGAGCCGCAGCTGTAGTCATACGCTTGGCGAATCACATTGCGAAACTGCAATTGACTCATCGGTTCAAGCGTCACCGTCTCGCGCAGAGGACCGTTGGGTAATAGATGTTGATTGATATACACGGTACCCGGTGCTGGCGGCTTGGTATCCACCGCTTCGGTAAAGCCCCACACCCCGATAAGGCTGCCTAACAAAATCTCGATCATCGGCCAACTGCACCCCTGCCCATCAAGAGAAAAGTCTTACCGGTTAAACCGGTAAGACTTTTCAGCACATGCAATGACTAAGCGAACTTAGTGGCCCCAGATTTTTACCGTGGTGCCGGCCATGTTCATGTCGTTGATGGCCAACGAGCCAATGCTGGCAGCGCTGGTGTCGCCCACTTTGATGGCACCTACGCTCAGCTGACCGGTGATGGTCGGCAGGCTGATTTGCAGTTGCTGAGTGCCGCTGCCATTGGTGACCACGTCAACCATGACCGGGGCGTTGTCATCGATGTTAAAACCGGTGAAAGCAACAGTTTCCATGCGCAGCGAACCACCGTTGCTGTCGTTGTCGGTGTAAACCAAGCTGCCGATGGTGCCGTTGAAGCTACCGGAGATGCTGATGCCGTCCTGACCGGTTACGGTGGCCAGAGCGGTGTCGTCCATGGCCTTGAGTTCAGCCTGGGCCATGAAAGGAACAGCCAGAACAGCGGTGGCCAGAGCCAGTTGCTTGAACATTTTCATTGTTATTGTCTCCACAGTTCACGTATGGGTTGTCCCGGTAGGCTGCTCTGGACTCCTGTCCGTCTCAGCTACAGCGGCTCTCGCCGCTTACCAGGTCTGACGCTGCTTTCCTAATCGCGCCAGGCTTGGAATCGTGAAGCAACATGCTTCTCGTCCTGACGCTAAAACTACTGGCGCATGCCCTGCCTGCCAGCCCATCCAAGGGATGGAGCATCAATAAACAACCCTCAACGTATTAGGCCTCACTTAGCAAACCCAGGCTCTTGCCCTTGAGCACAGCCTGGGTACGGCTGCGCACCCCCAACTTGGCGAACAGGTTATGCAGGTGCCACTTAATGGTGGCCTCCGACAGATGCACGGCCTGGGCGATATCGCGATTCGACAACCCCGCCGCTACAAACCGTAAAATCTCTCGCTCTCTATGGCTAACATCTTGATTTTCATCAAAATTATCAATATCTACGGACAGCCGCCGGCATTGCTCGCGCAGCTGTTCAGCCAGACCCTGCCAGGCGCCAGCACGCTTGGCTTCAGCGGCGTACCAGGCATCCCAGAGCGGTAGCAGCCAAAGCGCATCGTCCAGAAAAATACGCCGGTAGCCGCTGCCCCAAGCGTCTTCCAGGGTTTCCTTGAACAATGTGAAGGCTTTGTCGCTGTTACCTTTGCGCCAATACGCCACAGAAAGTAACAAGGCCAGGCGCAAGCGCCGGTCACGTTGGTGCTGCGCCGTTTGTTTGGCCAGGCTGGCCTCAAGCACCGCCTGCGCCTTATCCGCGCGCCGCTCGGTCAAGGCTAATCGCGCCTCGCAGAGCGCCTGGGCAGTTTCCGCATCGGCATAGCGCCCTGGTGGTAGCACCGCCAGGTGGCGCTGCAACTGCAGGCACGTACGTTCAGCCTCATTGGGTTTACGCAGCCACAGAAGAAACTGCACCTTGCAACTCATACCCAAGGCGTAAACCCGTTCATAGCCGGGCCCATGCAGACCAGCCAGCCACTCATCCAGCTCCGCCAGGGCAGATTCGCCCTCCCCGGCAAAAAAACGCGCCTTGGCCATCACCAGCTTGCCGCGGCTAATCAGCTCAATCGGCGTCGCCACATCACGCCACGTGGTGGCCAGTGGTAATTCTGTAAGAATGGCCGCATGCCGATCCTGCTCATACAGCAGGTCCGCATACGCCAGCGCCAGCGGCCCACCGACCCGGCTACGCCGGCCGAATACCTGCTCGACCCGCGCCCGTGCGCTTTCCGCCAGTACGCGACCGCGCTCGGGCTGGCCTATTTCTTTGCAGATCAAGGCTTCAATCAGGCTGACCACTGCATGCAGGTATTCACTATCGGCCTGTTGCAGGTTGTCGCGCGCCACGGCAATGGCTTTTCCCGCATCACCAAACTCACCCAATAGCGAATAAGCCGCCGCTTGAATGCAGGACATGCTCGCGCGGAAAATCGGCTGGTTATCAGGCACTAAGGCCAGCCAATGACGCGCCACTTTCAGGGCCGCTTCGAGCTTGTCCTGATACAGCAACACCAGCGCCTTGAGGACCTGGGCAACGGCCAACAACATCGCCAGGGCAAAATGCAGCGGCTTGCCACGCCCTTGCATCAACCGCGTGCTGACTTCCTCAATGAGTGCTTCGGCTTCGGCGTATTTCTGCTCAAACGCCAACTGCCAGGCATAGAAAATCTGGAACACCGGGTGTTCGCAAATCACCTCGGCCGGCACATCCTTGAGCACCGCGAGAATGCCGTACACCTGGTTGCTGGCAATCAAACTGGCGCCCTGACGCTCCAGGAGTTCGGCGGCGAATGCGTAATCACGCGCACGCAACGCATATTTCACCGATTTATCCGCCATATCATGGCTTTCACACCAGCGTGCAGCGGCATGCAGCAGGTGGGTCGGATCACCGCTACGGCTCAAACGTCCCTGTAAAAACTCGGCGAACAAATGATGGTAGCGAAACCATTCGCCCTGCTCATCCAGCGCGATGATGAACAGCTGTGAAGCCTGCAACCGCTGCAGCATCTGCGCGCCATCGCTGCGACCCGTCAGGGCATTGCACAGCTCGGCGTTGAACTCATCAAGTACCGAGGTCTGATCCAGAAACAGCTGCTGCTCCTGTGGTAAATGATCCAGCACATCCTCGGCCAGGTAATCGGCAATATTGCGCTCCGTTCCGGACAGCTTGCTCAGGAAGGTACTGCGCTCGGGGTGCCGGGCAAGCGCCAGGGCTACCAGGTGCAATGCCGTCACCCAGCCCTCGGTGCGCCGATGCAGTAAATCCAACTCAGCGGTGCCCAGCTGCAGCTGCTTGAGTTCGCGAAAATAGAGTTCGGTTTCGGCACGGGTCAAGCGCAGCTCATCCGCCTTAACCCAGAGCGCCCATGGCGAACTGCCGAGTGCATCATCCAAAAAGCGTGGCTGGTGCCGCGTGCTGCCAATCATCCGCACATTGGCGGGCACCTGTTTGACAAAATAATTTACCAGTGGCCCCAGATCGGCATGCCGCACGCGGTGAAAGTCATCGAAAATCAGGAAAAGGTCGCCCTGAACCTTCTTCAGATCAGCAATAAACGAGTCCAGCAACACTTCATTGGGTACGCTCAAGTCATCGCGCAGCAGGCGCGCGGTGCTGGCACCAAAGCCCGGCAGCTGCGCCTCTATTGCCGCGATTAAGTAGTGCAGCAAACGCTGTGGTTCGCTGTCGGCTTCATCGCAAGACAGCCAGGCCACCTGCGCTCCGGTGTCCAGTAAGCGTAAGCGAAACTGGCTAAGCACCGTGCTTTTGCCAAAGCCGGCCGGCGCACTGAGCAGTATCAGGCGCTGTTGACGAGCATTGAACAAGCGATCAAGCAGGGCTGAGCGCGCCAGCAAAGGTCGACCTGCCGATTCGGCGGGAAACAGCTTGGTACGCAATAACGGCAACTTGCCCAAGCGGGGTAATGATTGGTTATTCATAGGTCTAGAAGACTCAGTTCGCGGGCGCGCCGTATGGCTTGCGTGCGGTTACGCACCTTGAGTTTTTCGTAAATGTTGTGCAGGTGCCATTTGACGGTACCCAGCGCCAGTGACAGTTGTTGGCCGATATCCGCATTCGACATGCCCTGCGCTGCTAGGCAGACCACTTCGCGCTCGCGTTCGGTCAACCCCTCTTCAAGCACCTCAAGCGATTGCCGCGCACTGTTGCCGGGCCAAATCGCCAGCAAGCTGCGGATAAACCCTTGCAAGGCCGGCTGGCGTTCGGCGGCCTCAAGCTGTTGCAGCAGCAGGCGAACGGCCTCGCCTTCTTCAACAAACAGGCTGCGCACGCCTTCGCGCTCAGCACCGATCAAGCACTGCACTAAAAGGCTTTGTGCACGCTCCTGATAACCCAGGCGCTGATAACTGAGGGCGGCCAGCAGGTCCAGGCGCAAACGCTGCAAGCCATGCCAGTTGTCCAATAACAGGCCGCGCAGCTGGGTAATTTCATGCAGCGCTTCACTGTAATGACCCCGCGCCTGCTGCAAGCGAATACGCGTCAGGCCGCGCACCCACAGCACCGGGTTGAAGCGCATGTGCTGGTAATGCTCCGCCAGCTTGTTCCAGTCAACGGTCTTAAGACGCTGCTCAGCTCGCTTCAGTCGGTCCGCTGCCGGGTCTTGAAGAATCTGCGCCACCTCATCGGCCACCGCCTGGGCATAAAACCGCCAGGACTGGTTGCGGGCCGCCAGGTTCTGCATCAGCACCAAACTGGCATAGGCATCTTTGCCGTTGTCCTGCATACGCTGCACATGCGCCATGCACAGCATGCCTTGGGCATATAGATCGATCGGGTTGATCACATCGACAGTCGCCAGGGCCCAGCGCAACCGCTCCTCGATACCCTCCAGCCGCCCTTGGTTATAGGCGATCAATGCCTCGGTGATGGTCGGCAATGCCAGCGCGCGCGACCTGTCGGAAAACCAGGGGATCACTCGCGCACGCAGTTGCGCGAATAACAACTCGGCTTGGCGAATCTGCCCTTGCTCCAAGCTCAGCAGTACTTCGACGTTGGACAACTGCATATCCAGGTAACGCCCTTCGAGGAAGTGATTACGTTGCTGCGCCAACGCCAATAACCGTTTGGCTTGGTCTGGTTGGCCGATCATCACATTGGCCAGTGCCCCAATGATCAGCATCGCCACCTCAAGAAAGGCGGTGTGCTGGCCCAACTGCACCTCGACCCGCCGCGCCAGGGCGATGCAGGTCTGTAAATCGTCCTTCTGCAAGGCGATAACCGATTTGATCGCCAAGGTCGCCAGCAGCTTGTCACTCAGCGCCCCGCTAACCTTAGTTTCACCCCAGCGTTCGAGCTGCTCATCGAGCATGCGGTTGGCTTCCACCAGGCCCAGCTCGGCAGCACGGGTCCACACATCGGCCAGCACCAGCATGGGAAAGCGCTCAGCAATCTCGTCTGGCACATGCTGGCGCCATTTGTAGATCAGGTTGAGCTGACCCCGGTTGATCAACATCAGGCCGCAGCCATCAACCAAGGCGGCGAGCATTTCCGGGTCCTCAGCCAAACAGGCATGCTCAATGGCCAGGTTTTGCATGTGATGGTTGGTGAACCACAGGCTGGCATTGAAATGCAGCTGTTTGAAACGCTCCGGGTCCCGCTCTTTCAGCCGGCAGCGCAGGAATTCGGCAAACAGGTTATGAAAGCGATACCACTGACGCTCACTATCCAATGGCAGAAGGAACAGCTGCATGGCTTCAAGCTCTTCGAGCAGCAACTGGCCGTCTTGCCGTCCAGTCAGGGCACTGGCCAAGTCACCACTTAACTGCTGAGCCACAGCCAGTGCCAGCAGTAACTCCTGCTTGTCGGCCGGTAACTGTTCGAACACGCTACGCAGCAAGTAGGCCCCTACGGCCGCCTGATCGGTGCCCATGTCGGCAATTTGCGCTGCCGCCTGGGGTTGATGGCGTAACCACAAACTGGCCAAGTGCACGCCGACCATCCAGCCTTCTGTCTGGCTGTACAGCGCGGAAAACGCCACGGCATCCAGTTGCAAACCATAGCGCTGCAGATAATCGCGGGTTTCGGCTTTGCTCAAGCGCAACTCCTGCTCACCGATCTCAACCAGCAGGTCTTTGGCGCGCAAGGTGGCGAGGTTCAGCGCCGGTTGCGAACGACTGCCAATCGCCAAGGTGAAGGCTTCAGGGGCGAATTTGATTAGGCGGTTCAGCGCGCTAATCAACTCGGCGTCCTGAATCAGGTGCACGTCATCAAGCACCAACAATAAAGGGCTATCCAGCTGCGCCAGGTCCACCAGTAGGCTTTCCATCACGGCGGAAACCGGCACCCGCATGGTGTTCTGCAAATAGGCCAGGGCTTCCGTACCAAACCCCGGCAACACGTTAGAAAGGGCGTCGACCAGCTGCAACAGAAAGCGCGAAGGCTCGTCATCACCCAGCCCCAGCGATAGCCAGGCCACAGCCTGACCACCCTGCTCGCGCGCCTGGGCCAGGGCGACCAGCGCACTGGTTTTGCCAAAGCCTGCAGGCGCGGCCAACAGCAGCACCCGTGCATGGGGATTGGCGCACAGGGCCGCTTCAAGCTGCGGCCTGACCAGGTAATCCATAGAGGCCTGGGGTGGCATTCGCTTGGCACGCAAAAGGCTTCCTGCGGCAGGATTCATTACTTCATCCATGGCCTTGATCCCGTAATAATTATTGTTTTATGAGTCAAATCGAACATCCGGGTAGCGGCTCATACTAATGAGCCCACGCATCCCGAGTAAACCCGTGCGCAAGCTCTAGGATGAATGTTGGCGACGTTCTACAATCGGCATCCGCGCACCTTGAACCGGTCATATGTCTACTTGCCTTGTACTGGCCCTGCCCTACCATGCAGACCCTTCACGTTATTTCAGCCGTGTGGTGCATGCACCTGGCGCAGTCCTGCTGGATGCAGGGCGACCGACCGCACAGCGTGGACGCTATGACCTTCTGAGCGCGTGGCCATTGGCAGAGCTGTCACCGACGCCTGACGAAACGGCCAACGCTTTCCTGCAACGCCTGCGCCAGAGCCTCAGCGCCCTGGGTGAAGCTGAAGCACCCGGCGAAAATCCGCTTCCGTTCGTCGGTGGGCTGATTGGCTACCTGGGTTACGACTTTGGCCGCAGGCTAGAAAAGCTTCCAGCTCAAGCCATTGATGACCTTAATCTGGCCGACGCTCACTTTGGCCTATACGCCTGGGCGCTGATCACCGATCACCAGCAACAATGCAGCCAGCTGATATTTCACCCCAGCCTGGCCCTTGCCGAACGCCAACGTTTGGCCGCGCTGTTCACCGCGGCAGAGGTGCCTGTAACGCAACCGTTCAAACTACTGGGGCGATTTCACGCTGATATTACGCAAGCCGACTACCAACGCGGTTTTGCACGTATTCAGGCCTACATCCAGGCAGGCGACTGCTACCAGGTGAACTTTGCCCAGCGCTTTCGCGCGCGCTATCAGGGCTCACCCTGGACCGCTTACCAGGCGTTGCGCGCCGCCTGCCCAACGCCGTTCTCGGGTTATCAAACATTGCCAGGTGGCGGTGCGATCATCAGCCTGTCACCCGAGCGCTTCTTGCGCATCAGCAAAGGCCAAGTGGAGACCCGCCCGATCAAGGGCACCCGCCCGCGCCATGCCGATCCCGAACAAGATCAAGCCCAGGCCAACGCCCTGCTTGAGAGCAACAAGGACCGCGCAGAAAACCTGATGATTGTTGATCTGCTGCGCAATGACCTCGGCCGCAGCTGCCGCGTGGGCTCGGTTAAGGTCCCTGAGCTGTTTGCCCTGGAGAGCTACCCCAACGTGCATCACTTGGTCAGTGCAGTAACCGGCGAACTTTCTGCTGATAAAGATGCGCTGGATTTGCTTGCCGGCAGCTTCCCCGGTGGCTCAATTACCGGCGCCCCGAAAATTCGCGCCATGCAGATCATCGACGAACTGGAACCGACTCGCCGGGCGCTGTATTGCGGCTCGCTGTTGTATTTGGATGTACGCGGAGAAATGGACAGTTCGATCGCCATTCGCAGTTTACTGGCCAAAGAGGGGCAAATCAGCTGCTGGGGCGGCGGCGGCATCGTGGCCGACTCAAACGCAGAGGCCGAGTATCAAGAGTCAATCACCAAGGTCAAAGTCCTGCTCGACACCTTGGAGCAATTCTGCGACTGACAAAAAAGCCCGCAAATGCGGGCTTTTTCACTGCGAGCTGATTACAGACTCAGCTCACGGTTAGACGCCTTGATGAATTCGCGCTTGAGCGCATCAAAGGTGTGTACCGCCGGAAACTGCGGAAACTCACGGATCACATTATCCGGCGCATGGAACAGGATGCCCGCATGGGCTTCGCTGAGCATGGTCGTATCGTTATAAGAGTCGCCCGCCGCAATAACCCGGTAGTACAGACTCTTGAAGGCGAGAACCGACTGACGCTTAGGGTCTTTCTGGCGCAACTGGTAGTCCACAACGCGATCATTCTCATCGGTGATGAGTTTGTGGCACAACAGCGTGGGGAAACCCAGCTGACGCATCAGCGGCTGAGAGAACTCATAGAAAGTGTCGGACAAAATGACAACCTGAAAGCGCTCGCGCAACCAGTTCACAAACTCCACCGCCCCCTCCAGCGGCTTGAGGGTAGCAATCACTTCTTGGATGTCGGCCAGTTTCAGGCCGTGCTCATCGAGAATACGCAGGCGCTGTTTCATCAGCACGTCATAGTCCGGAATATCCCGGGTGGTCGCTTTCAGCGATTCGATGCCAGTTTTTTCCGCGAAGGCGATCCAGATTTCCGGGACCAACACGCCTTCCAGGTCGAGACACGCGATTTCCACAGGACACTCCTAGCTTGGATTTATGTGAGAAGGCGGCACTCTAGCGACTCGTCCCAGGCTGCGCAACGCAAGACTTATACCCAAAACAAAGGCCAACTGCGGTACTTCGTTATTTAGCCGCATAAGCTGCTTTTGCTACCATCGCTGCACAAGGCGCACGACGTCACCATAACTAGGAATTCAGCCCGATGAGCCACCCCTTCGACGCAGCCGAACTGGCGGCGAGCTATGCCAACAAGTCGCCACAAGACATCCTCAAACTCGCCTTCGAACACTTTGGCGATGAATTGTGGCTGTCCTTCAGCGGCGCGGAAGATGTTGTGCTGGTCGACATGGCATGGAAGCTCAACAAAAACGTCAAGGTGTTCAGCCTCGACACTGGCCGCTTGCACCCAGAAACCTATCGATTTATCGATCAAGTGCGCGAGCACTACGGCATCAGCATCGACCTACTCTCCCCTGATGCAGCCGCACTGGAACCCTTCGTCAAAGCAAAGGGCCTGTACAGCTTCTACAAAGATGGTCACGGCGAATGCTGCGGCATCCGCAAAACCGCTCCGCTGCGTCGTAAGCTCGCCACCGTCAAGGCCTGGGCCACCGGCCAGCGCCGCGACCAGAGCCCCGGCACACGCAGCCAGGTTGCGGTCGTTGAACTCGACACGGCCTTCTCCACCGCAGATAACGCCCTGTACAAATTTAATCCGCTGGCACAAATGAGCAGCGAAGACATCTGGGCCTATATCCGCATGCTGGAGCTGCCCTACAACAGCCTGCATGAACGCGGCTTTATCAGCATCGGCTGTGAGCCCTGCACGCGACCGGTACTGCCTAACCAGCACGAGCGTGAGGGCCGCTGGTGGTGGGAAGAGGCCACGCAAAAAGAATGCGGGCTACACGCCGGCAATTTGATTACCAAGGCCTGATCGCAAAAACGTAAAGACAGCTATAAAAAAGGCCAGTCGTCGACTGGCCTTTTTTATTACCCACATCACTCAGCTTTTATCTGGCTGCCGCTGACGCCGGACCATATAGCGCTCTACATAGGAGCACGATGGGATCACCGTATAGCCCAGGCTCTCGGCATACTGCAGCGCATGCTCAGTCAGAGCGGCGGCAATGCCGCGACCGCGCAACGAGTTGGGCACAAAGGTACGGTAGATATCCAAGGTTTGCTTGCCAAGATCCATATAAGCCAAGTAGGCCCGATCACCATCCACTGTGGTCTCGAATTGATGGCCTACCAGGTCATGGTGAATGGACAACGCCTCGCTCATTACAATTCCTCTGTTAACGCGTGCAACCCGCTTTAGCTTCTGCGCAAGTCGGATTGCAGCTGCTCGTACCTATTAAGTTGTAGGCAATAATCGCGAGCTTATCAGGCCAAAACCTACGAGGTCACGTGAATCAATGACTTAGATCACACACAGGAGCATTTCAACACCGCCACATCCTCACCACGGTATCTACCGGTTGCACGATTAGAACCCGATCACGTAAACGGCACAAACACATAAGAAGGCCGAGCGAAGGGGCACCACTTGCAACAATCACGGTAACGTTCGCACCGGCATAAGAGCTGCGCAAAGAACGGCCCACCTATCTCGAACTGATTGTTTTTTAACCAAAAACTGACCAATAGATGGTCAACAACACAATAAACAGAAAAAAACCTGTGCGCCTTGCCTTGCCTGCGTTTACTTACTACAAGTTACAGGTAGTATGTACGCCGGCTAATTTCCTATATTCAGGAGATTGCTCTTATGGAAAACCTCCACCTCAAGGGGAACACGATGAACAACGTTCTGAAATTCTCTGCTCTGGCATTGGCCGCAGTTCTGGCTACCGGTTGCAGCAGCATGTCCAAAGAAACTGAAGCCCGTCTGACTGCAACTGAAGATGCAGCAGCTCGCGCTCAAGCCCGTGCCGACGAAGCCTACCGTAAGGCTGATGACGCTATGGCTGCTGCTCAGAAGGCTCAGCAAACTGCTGACGAAGCCAATGAGCGCGCTCTGCGTATGCTGGAAAAAGCCAGCCGCAAGTAATAGCTCACAAGGCTATGGAAAGCCGACCCAGTTTCTGGGTCGGCTTTTTTATTGCCTAAAAAACGTGGGCATGAGTGTTCGGCAGGCACTAAAAAGCCCGTCAGCGGTTACGCATAACGGGCTTATTAAATACAACTCAACTCAGATAGCAGCAGGCTCGTTAACCACCATAGCCTGATCAGGTTGAGCGATTTCAATCGGCAAGCCATCTTCGGCGGCGACGACCTCACGCAGCATTTCCCAATCCAAACGCAGATCAGCAAACTCATCATTATTCAGCAAGGCATTGATCACCGCGGTGTGCTTGTCGACGACCGACGCATCGCCGGTATCGTCTAACGGCGCATGCGCCTCCAAATAGACCTTGCCGCCGCTGCGACCAAACTTGTAGGGCTCATTGATGATGCGCACGGGTGTACCCACCGCAACCATCGAAGCCAGTTTCAAGACATTGTGGTTAAGCATGCGGAAACAACCATGGCTCACACGCATACCAATACCGAATTTCTTGTTCGAGCCGTGTATCAGGTAACCCGGCACTGACAAGCCAAGCTTGTAAGGCCCCAATGGGTTGTCCGGACCTGGCGGCACATAGGCCGGCAGTGGATCACCGTCAGCCGCATGCTCTGCACGAATCGATTCGGGTGGCGTCCAGCCCGGATTAGGCGTTTTGGCGGTAATGCGCGCATTGGCAACCGGCGAACTCCAGCCCTCACGGCCAATACCCAGCGGGTAGGTGTAAACCACGTTCCGGCCTTTGGGGTAATAGTAGAGACGGTACTCAGCAAGGTTGATCACAATGCCTTCGCGCGGCCCCGCTGGCAGGATGTAACGCGTCGGCAGAATGATCTCGTTACCAGCACCCGGCAACCAAGGATCAACACCTGGATTGGCCACCACCATCTCCAGGTAACCCAGATCATTGGCCACCCCAAGGTCAGCAAAGGTGTCTTCATACTTGGCTTGGATCACCTGCACCTCGCCCACAATATCTTCACCTGGCGGCGGCAAGGGGAACTCAAGCGCGCTGGCAGAAGCTACTGCGAAAACAGCAGCCAGTGGCAGGCAGCGGGTGACGGCAAAGGCACGCGACAACATCCGGAAATTCCTGACAAAAATGGTTGGTATAAGAGTACGGGCGATTGTACACCGATTGATCAGTCGCTTGGAAAGCTCAACGGCCCGGCAATGCTGGCCGCTCACCGTGCTTTTGCGCCTCAAGCGTCGCCCGGCAAGCCGGGCACAAACGCTTGTCACGCAGCATCATCTTGTCCAAGTCGCGCCACACCGGCTGCGCAGGCAACAAACCACCGCACAATGTGCGATCGGCAAACTGCCCCAACTCAAGCTGGCGAGCTAACAGGTGCACACGCACTTCACGGCAGGCGAACAGGTCAAGCTGCTCGTCGGGTTCGATCAGTTGATAAGCGTGTAAGGACCAGGCAGGACGCGGCATTGAGGGCTCCAGTGCGGGGGCGCCACATTAGCCGAAAGGCTCGTTACAGAAAAGCCTATCAGAGCAAAGGTTTTAGGGTCGGCCAGACGTTATCCAGCAGCTTGGGTTGCGCCTGGGCTGTGGGGTGAATTCCATCACGCTGCATCATGGAAGGCACGCCGCCTATGCCTTCCAGCACGAATGGCACCAGGGCAGCATCATGCTCCTGCGCCACCTGAGGAAACACAGCAGCGAACGCCGTGGTGTAACGCACACCGTAGTTAGGCGGTAACTGCATACCGAGAATCAGCACCTTGGCACCCTTTTGCTGCGATGCTTGCACCATGGCCGCAAGGTTTTGTTGCAATTGCATAGGCGGCTGACCACGCAGGCCATCGTTGCCGCCCAACTCGATAATCACCAGCTCCGGTTGATGCTCTGTAAGTAGCGCAGGCAGCCGCGCGGCACCGCCTGCGCTGGTATCACCACTGATTGAGGCATTGACCACTTGCTGGTCAAAACCCTGCTCAACCATGCGTTTTTCCAGCAAGGCGACCCACCCCTGGCGGGTATCCAGGCCAAAAGCCGCGCTGATACTATCGCCGACTACCAGTACGGTACCCGCAAACGCCGCCGGCCCCCACAGCAGCAGGCTCAGGGCAGTACCGATCAACCACGTACGCATTGGATTCTCCATGAGCTCAAGTATTCTCACCGCGCGAAACCTTAGCAAAGTGGTGCCCAGCACGGAAGGTGAGCTAACCATACTGCATGATCTGTCGCTGGAGCTTGTTTGCGGTGACAGCTTGGCAATCGTCGGCCGCTCCGGCTCGGGTAAGTCCACCTTACTTGGCCTGCTTGCAGGGCTCGACCTACCCAGCAGCGGCAGCGTGGTGTTAGCCGGTAATGATCTGGCTGCTCTCGACGAAGATCAACGCGCCAGAGTGCGTGCCGAGCACGTCGGCTTCGTCTTCCAATCATTCCAACTGCTCGACAGCTTGAACGCCCTGGAAAACGTCATGTTGCCTTTAGAACTTGAAGGCCATGCTGATGCCCGCCAGCGCGCCCGCACCCTGCTGGAGCGTGTCGGCCTGGGCCAACGCCTAACCCATTACCCGCGCCAACTCTCGGGCGGCGAACAGCAACGCGTTGCCATTGCCCGCGCCTTTGCCGCCGAGCCTGCCGTGCTGTTTGCCGACGAACCCACCGGCAACCTCGACAGCCACACCGGTGAGCGCATCAGCGACCTGTTGTTCGAGCTGAACAAAGAGCGCGGCACAACCTTGGTATTGGTCACCCATGACGAGCGCCTCGCGCACCGCTGCCATCGCTTGATCCGTTTGGAAGGCGGCCACCTGGTCGACCATGTGGAACCCTGATGAACCATCTGCCGTTTGCCCGCTTGCTGTCACTGGCCAGCCGCCAATTATTACGCGACGCGCGCGCCGGCGAATTGCGCGTGCTGTTCTTCGCCTTGCTGATCGCGGTAGCCGCCAGCACCGCTATTGGTTATTTCAGCGCACGCCTGAACGACGGCATGCTGCTACGCGCCACCGAATTTCTCGCCGCTGACTTGCGCTTGACTGGCAGCTCGCCCAATACCCCAGAACAGATCAAGCAGGGTAAGCAGCTGGGCCTGCAACACGCGCAGCTGGTCGAGTTCTCCAGCGTGGTGGCCAGCGATGCCGGCATCCAGCTGGCCAGTGTTAAAGCGGCGGACAGTGCCTATCCTCTGCGCGGCGAATTGAAGAGCGCCGCCGCACTGTACGACACAGAAACAACCGGCCCTGGGCCTCAGCCTGGTGAAGCCTGGGCCGAAGCTCGCTTGTTCGTCGCACTCGACCTCAAGCCGGGTGATGAAATCGAAGTCGGGGCGAAAATCCTGCGCCTGACCCGCGTACTGACCTTTCTGCCGGATGAGGCTGGGGACTTCTACAGCCTGACGCCTCACCTGTTGATGCATCTGGATGATTTGCCCGCCACCGGTGTGGTGCAGCCCGGCAGCCGCGTGCGCTATCAGGAGCTGTGGCGTGGCAACAGTGATGCCTTGGCGCAGTACCGCCAGAACATCACCCCAAGCCTCGCCCCCAACCAGCGCCTAGAGGATGCCAAAGATGGCAATCGTCAGGTCGGCAACGCCTTAGGCCGGGCCGAGCGCTACCTGAACCTCGCCAGCCTGGCAGCCGTCCTGTTGGCCGGGGTTGCCGTAGCCCTCTCAGCCGCACGTTTCGCGGCCAAACGTTTTGACGCCAGCGCCCTGCTGCGCTGCCTGGGCCTGTCACGCCGGCAGGCACTGGGCTTATTTAGCTTGCAACTGGCCCTACTGGGCATCACGGCCAGCCTGACCGGCGCGCTACTGGGCTGGTTGGCGCAGCTCGCCCTGTTCAACCTGCTGCAAGAGCTGTTGCCGGCGCAAATCCCACCGGGCGGTCTATGGCCAGCCCTGGCGGGCATGGCCACCGGGCTGGTTGCCCTTGCCGGTTTCGCCTTGCCGCCACTGGCCGCACTGGGTCGCGTGCCGCCGCTACGGGTACTGCGCCGTGATCTACTGCCAGTGCCAGCCAGTTCCTGGCTGGTGTATGGCGCAGCCCTGCTGGCCCTTGGCCTGATCATGTGGCGCTTAAGCCTTGATCTGCCGCTGACCCTTGCACTGCTCGGCGGCGGCCTGGTAACCGCTTTGCTATTGGGCGGCCTGCTGTTACTCGGCCTGCAGAGCCTACGCCGCTTACTGGCCGGGGCCTCCCTGCCCTGGCGGCTGGGGCTGGGTCAGCTGCTGCGTCACCCGCTGGCCGCTGCCGGCCAATCCCTGGCCTTTGGTCTGATCATCCTGGCCATGGCGCTGATCGCATTGCTGCGCGGCGAACTGCTCGACACCTGGCAAGATCAGCTGCCCGAACAGGCGCCCAACCACTTCGCCTTGAATATTCTACCGGCGGACAAGGATGCCTTCAGCGCTCGCCTAAGCGAGCTGTCACCGCGCCCCGCGCCGCTGTTCCCCGTGGTGCCCGGACGCCTGGTGATGATCAATGGCGAGCCCGTGCGGCAGATCGTCAGTAAGGAGTCGCAAGGTGAACGTGCGATTCGCCGCGACCTGAGCCTAACCTGGGCAGCCGACTTACCCGCCGACAACACCCTCGTTGCCGGTAGCTGGTGGACGGACGCTAACACCCGCGAATTACCGGGCGTGTCGGTGGAATCCGAACTGGCCGAAAGCCTGCAACTGAAACTGGGCGACCGTTTGAGCTTCAGCGTCGGCGGTCTCAACCGCGACGCCGTGGTCAGCAGCTTGCGTGAAGTCGACTGGAACAACTTCCAGCCCAACTTCTACATGATCTTCCAGCCTGGCACCCTGCAGGACCTGCCGGTGACCTACCTGACCAGTTTCTACCTGCCGCCGCAGCACGAAAAACAACTGGTCGAACTGTCGCGCGCCTTCCCGGCCGTAACCTTGCTGCAGGTCGAAGCGCTGCTCGCACAACTGCGCAGCATCCTTGCCCAGGTTACCCTGGCCATCGAGTTCGTCCTGCTGTTCGTCCTGGCCGCCGGTCTTGCTGTGCTGTTCGCCGGATTGCAATCCACTTTGGATGAACGCATCCGTCAAGGTGCTCTGCTGCGTGCCCTGGGGGCCGAACGCAGACTTTTGATCACAGCACGCCGCGCTGAGTTTGGCTTGCTCGGTGCGTCAAGCGGGCTATTGGCCGCGGTTGGCTGTGAGCTAATAAGTTTTCTGCTGTACCGTTTCGCCTTCGATCTCGCCTGGCAGCCGCATCCCTGGTTGCTCTTGCTGCCCTTGATCGGCGCGCTGCTGGTGGGCACGGCAGGCGTACTCGGCACCCGTCGCGCCTTGAATATCAGCCCGCTGACGGTGCTGCGCGAGGGCTGATAGACTCGCGCCTCATTTTTCTCAGCGGTCTGAGAGACTGTTAGCAGCAAGCAGCTTCCCAAGCCTGCTGCTAACGCAGTAAGGCCGTCGCATAGCAGACGTTGAACAGGTTCTTATGAGTCGCTACCGCCCACCCCGCTCCGCCGGCACACCCTTGATCACCCCCGAAGGTGAGGCTCGCATGCGCGCCGAGCTGCATGAGCTCTGGCATGTGCGCCGCCCGCAAGTCACTCAGTCGGTTAGCGAGGCTGCCGCACAGGGCGACCGCTCGGAGAACGCCGAATACACCTACGGCAAGAAAATGCTGCGCGAGATCGACAGTCGTGTACGTTTTTTAACCAAGCGCCTGGAAAGCCTCAAAGTCGTCAGCACCCGCCCTAGCGATCCGGACAAGGTCTACTTCGGCGCCTGGGTGACCGTGGAAGATGAAGACGGCGTCGAGGCGCGCTACCGCATCATCGGCCCGGATGAACTGGACCTGAAACTTAACCTGATCAGCATTGACTCCCCTCTGGCCCGCGCCTTGATCGGCAAAAGCCTGGACGCCGAAGTACGCGTACACACGCCCACCGGCGAGAAGACCTGGTACATCGTCGCCATCGACTACCCGTGACCGAGCCGCACATGCCCGCAGCCACAGACGCACCACACCAGCAAGCCCGCCTTGAGTGGGATGAACAGGGTCAACCCCTGTCCAGCCAATTCGCTGACGTGTATTTCTCCAACGAAAATGGCCTGGCCGAAACCCGTTATGTGTTTCTCGCCAACAACCAGCTACCGGAGCGCTTCGCCGCACTGACGGCAGACCAGCAGCTGGTGATCGGCGAAACCGGCTTCGGCACCGGTTTGAACTTCCTCTGCGCCTGGCAGCTGTTCGAACAACACGCCGCGCCTGGCGCGCGCCTGCACTTTGTCAGCGTGGAAAAATACCCGCTAAACCAGACCGACTTACGCCGTGCGTTGGCCTTGTGGCCAGAGCTTGAGCCTTACGCCGAGCAGCTGCTGGCGCAATACGTGGCGCTGCACCCAGGCTTTCAACGCTTAGTTTTTGCCAATGGTCGCATCATCCTCACCCTGTTGATTGGCGATGCGCTGGAGCTACTGGGGCAACTGGACGCTAAGGTAGACGCCTGGTTTCTTGATGGTTTCGCGCCGGCAAAAAACCCGGATATGTGGACCCCCGAACTCTTTACTGAGCTGGCCAGACTGTCCCATGCCAGCACCACCCTGGGTACCTTTACCAGTACCGGTTATGTCCGTCGCCGCCTGAACGAAGCCGGCTTCAAGATGAAGCGTGTGCCGGGCCTTGGGAAAAAATGGGAAGTGCTTAAAGGCGTGTATCTCGGCAGCACCACAGCGACTGTAAAACCTTGGTTTATTCGGCCACCACAGCCTGCTGGCACCCGCCACGCCCTCGTCGTGGGCGCAGGCCTGGCCGGTTGCGCGACTGCAGCCAGCCTGGCTCAGCGCGGCTGGCAGGTCACCCTATTGGAGCGCCATCACGCCATTGCCCAGGAAGCGTCCGGCAACCCACAAGGCGTGCTCTACCTTAAACTGTCGGCCCACCACACCACGCTGTCGCGCCTGATCGTCAGTGGTTTTGGGCATACGCGTAGGCTGCTGGAGCGCCTGCGTAGGGGGACTGACTGGGATAACTGCGGCGTGTTGCAGCTGGCTTTCGATGCAAAAGAAGCACAGCGCCAGACGCAGCTTGCGGCGGCCTTCCCGGCCGATCTGCTGACGAATTTGGACAGAAGCGCCGCCGCAGCCAAAGCCGGCATCCCCCTGCCTGCGGGTGGCTTGTTCTATCCAGAGGCGGGCTGGGTGCATCCGCCAGCGCTGTGTGAGCTACTGAGCCAACAGCCCAATATCCACCTACAACTGCATCAGGAAGCCTTGCAACTGCGCCGTGAAGGCGACCACTGGCAAGCTTGGAATGGCGAGCAACTGCTGGCCAGCGCGAGCGTGGTGATCTTGGCCGGCGCTGCCGGGATCAAGGACTTCAGCCAGAGTGCAGACCTGCCCCTGAAACGAATCCGCGGCCAGATCAGTTGCCTGCCAGCCACCGAGGCCAGCCGCGCGTTAAGCACCGTGGTGTGCGCTGAAGGCTATGTTGCCCCGGCGCGCCTGGATGAACACACGCTGGGAGCGAGTTTTGACTTCAACAGCGACGACCTAGCGCTGAACGGCGCCGACCACCTAAGCAATTTGCTGTTATTGGACGAGATATCGCCTGAGCTTTCCTGCGCACTTAATGCTGCGACACTCGAGCCCGAGCAACTACAAGGCCGCGCCGCGTTCCGCAGCACCAGCCCGGATTACCTGCCGATTGTCGGGCCACTGGCCGATAGCGACGCTTTTGCCGAAGCCTATGCGGTGCTGAGCAAAGACGCTCGCCAGGTGCCAGACACACCCTGCCCCTGGCTGGAAGGCTTGTACATCAACAGCGGGCATGGCTCCCGCGGGCTGATCACCGCACCATTGTCCGGTGAGTTGATCGCCGCCTGGCTCAACGACGAGCCGCTGCCCGTCGCGGCCGACGTGGCGCACGCCTGCCACCCCAACCGCTTCGCCTTGCGCACGCTAATCCGCAACAAGGCCTAACACTGCATCGCATCGCGTGCGCGCCTGAGAACAGGCGCGCCAACAGCCACTGCGTTGTTAGCCGCGCAGGCTGATGCGCCAAGCGCGGTGGATTTTCTGGTTACGGGCAAAGTCCGGGTCGAGGGTTGACTCGCTGATGTCCTCAACCTGATAGCGCGTGGCCAGGCTCTCATCGAGCACGAACTTGCGGAAGTTGTTGGAGAAGTACAGCACACCGTCTTTAGCCAAACGCGCCATAGCCAGGTCGAGCATCTGCACGTGGTCGCGCTGGATGTCGAAGATACCTTCCATACGCTTGGAGTTGGAGAAAGTCGGCGGATCGATAAAGATCAACTCGTATTCACCGCGATCATCGGCCAGCCAGGTCATCACATCGCCCTGTTCCAGCTTGTTTTTGTCTGAATAACCATTGAGCGATAGGTTGCGCCGCGCCCAATCCAGGTAGGTCTTGGACAGGTCAACACTGGTGGTGGTACGAGCGCCGCCCTTGGCCGCATGCACGGTAGCTGTAGCTGTGTAGCAGAACAGGTTGAGGAAACGTTTACCGGCCGCCTCTTTCTGGATGCGCAGTCGCAACGGACGGTGATCGAGGAACAGCCCGGTATCCAGGTAGTCGGTGAGGTTAACCAGCAGCTTCACGCCGCCCTCGCTGACTTCCAGAAACTCACCCTGAGTTGCCTGACGCTGGTACTGCTTAGTGCCGCTCTGACGCTCGCGGCGCTTGAGTACCACTTTGTTCTTGTCGACACCCAGCGTTTGTGGAATCGCGGCGATGGCGTCAAACATGCGGGATTTGGCTTTCTCAGGATCAATTGACTTGGGCGCGGCATATTCCTGCACATGCACCCAATCACCATACACATCCACCGCCATGGAATATTCCGGCATGTCGGCGTCATACAGGCGGTAGCACTGCACATCTTCACGACGCGCCCATTTGCCCAGCTGTTTAAGATTTTTTTGCAGACGATTGGCAAACATCTGCCCGCCTTCGCTCAAGCGTGCCAGCTCGACAACAGGTGCTGGAGGCGGCGCTGGTTTGATCGGGTTGCCGTTCTTGTTGTACTGACGCTCTAGCGGCTCAAGTGGTGCCTTGTCGGCTTCTACTTGCTCACGCTCGCGTTCACGCTGCTCGGGGGTGCGGCGCTCGCCGGTGACAAACTGCTCGGGCTGCACCTTGATCAGCAACAGCTTGCACGGCAATGCGCCGTTCCAGAAGGCGTACTGCTTGTGGCTGCGAATACCCATGCGTTTGCCCAGATCGGGCGCGCCGGTAAACACCGCGGCCTCCCAGCCCATGCACGCCTGGCGCAAACGCTCGCCGAGGTTTTGGTAGAGATACAACAGGCTGGCTTCATCACCCAAACGCTCGCCGTACGGCGGGTTACAAATCACCAAACCCTTCTGGTTCTGATCCGGGCGCGGCTCAAAGGTCGCCACTTCGCCCTGATACACCTTGATCCAGTGACTCAAACCCGCACGGTCGATGTTATTGCGCGCCGGTTGGATCAGCCGTGGATCGGCCTCGTAACCGCGAATCCACAGCGGCGGCTTGGCCATGCCAATTTCGGCGCGCTGCTGGGCTTCAGCTTGGAGCTTGTTCCATAAGGCCGGCACATGGCCCAGCCACTTGCTGAAACCCCACTGCTCGCGGGTCAGGTTCGGCGCCACATCGGCGGCGATCATCGCCGCTTCTACCAGGAAGGTACCCACACCGCACATCGGGTCAGCCAGCGCGCCGCCTTCAGCGGCAATGCGCGGCCAACCCGCGCGAATCAGCACGGCTGCTGCGAGGTTTTCCTTGAGCGGCGCCGCACCCTGCTGCAGGCGATAACCGCGCTGGTGCAAGCTGTGCCCAGACAAATCGAGGGAAAGAATTGCTTCACCGCGATCCAGACGCAGATGCACGCGCATGTCCGGATTGAGCTTGTCGACCGAAGGGCGTGTGCCGTCTTTCAGACGCAACTTGTCGACGATGCCATCCTTGACCTTCAAGGCGCCGAAGTGTGTGTTGTCGATGCCAGAACCGTTGCCGCTGAATTCCACGGCCAGGCTGCCGTTGGATTCCAGGTGTTCGAACCAGTCAACCTCCAGCACGCCTTCGTAGAGGCTCTGGGCGTCCTGCACGCTGTAGCGTTTGAGCACTAAAAGCACACGGTTGGCCAGGCGCGACCACAGGCACAGGCGATAGGCAGTTTCCATGTCGGCCATGCCACGAATGGCCGAGGTGTGTTCACGCGCCTCTTCAAGGCCGAGGTTGCTGGCTTCTTCAAGCAGCAAGCCTTCCAGGCCCTTGGGACAAGTAAGGAAGAGTTCGTAACGATCCGACATGAGAGTTTCCAGTGCCTAAGGCAAAAAGCGCCGCATGGATAAATCCGCACAGCCAAAATAAGTGACGAAGCCTCGTAACGCGACCCTTCGTCGGAATAAACAACAGTCTCAATCGCAATTCATTCGCGATAGCAAAACACCAGCACACCCAGTACATACGCCCACAGCATAGGCGCTACAGCAAGAAACCTGAGTGGTTACCAAGGCCCTTATGGCCTGACCCGCAAAAAGGTTACGGGCTTATGACAAAACGGTCATTCACAGCCACCCGCGCATTGGTTAGAAATCACCTCAGGCCATCACTGCAACGGTGCTGGCAAGGAGGCTCGCGACGCCGGCAGCGGACTCCACAAGGCAGACCATTTCTGCCTGACCTTGCGACAAGGTCTAAGGGACATAACAGTCAACATTGAGGGCTTCACCCTATGAGAAGACTTAAGCGTGATCCATTAGAAAGAGCTTTTTTGCGCGGCTATCAATACGGCATCAGTGGTAAATCCCGCGAGCTTTGTCCATTTACCCTCCCCTCAGTCCGCCAAGCCTGGTTGAACGGCTGGCGCGAAGGACGCGGTGACAACTGGGACGGCATGACCGGCACCGCCGGTATCCATCGACTCAACGAACTTCACGCTGTCGGCTGATTCAGGAACCTACCGACTTCACCAAGCACGCTCCATCCGAGCGGCGGGCGCGAGCCCAGGGGCTCCTTCAGGGAGCCCTTTTTATCTCTGCACTTTATGCGGTAACGCGGCGATGGCATCGACCGCTTCGCGAATCAACGCCGGCCCTTTGTAAATAAACCCCGAATAAATCTGCACCAAGCTGGCACCGGCCGCGACCTTCTCGGCCGCATGCTTGCCTTCGGTAATCCCGCCCACCGCAATAATCGGCAAACGGCCTTTCAGCTCGCTGGCCAGTACCTGGACAATATGGCTGCTTTTGTCACGCACCGGCGCGCCAGACAACCCACCGGCTTCATCGGCACACTCCAGACCATGCACACCTTCACGGCTCAGCGTGGTGTTGGTGGCGATCACCGCATCCATGCCGGCTTCAACCAGCGCATTGGCGACTTCGATGGTTTCTTCATCGCTCATGTCCGGCGCAATTTTGATCGCCAGCGGTACACGCTTGCCATGCTGCGCAGCCAAGTCTTCTTGACGCTGGCGCAGGGCTTCAAGCAATTGCTTGAGCGAGTCCCCAAACTGCAGGCTGCGCAGCCCTGGAGTATTTGGCGAGCTGACGTTGACCGTCACATAGCTGGCGTGTTGATAGACCTTGTCCAGGCACAGCAGATAATCATCCACTGCATTCTCGACCGGGGTATCGAAGTTTTTGCCGATGTTGATACCCAGCACGCCCTTGTATTTGGCGGCTTGTACGCGAGCCAGCAGGTGATCAACGCCGTGGTTGTTAAAGCCCATGCGATTGATGATCGCCTCAGCCTCAGGCAGACGGAACAAACGCGGCTTGGGGTTACCCGGCTGCGGACGCGGCGTCACGGTGCCAATCTCGACAAAGCCAAAGCCCAATTGAGCAAAGCCATCGATAGCATCGCCGTTCTTATCCAGCCCAGCAGCCAACCCGACCGGATTGGGGAAATCTAGCCCCATCACCTTGACTGGCAATGAAGACGGGCTCTTAGTCAGTAAACCGTTAAGCCCCAAACGACCGCCGGCACCGATCAGGTCGATGGACAGTTCATGGGAGGCTTCAGGGGAAAGTTTGAACAGCAGCTCGCGGGCCAGGGTATACATGGGCAGGCTTAGCTCGATAAAGTTACAAAGGCCGCGATTATAGCCGGCTGCGCACCTGATAGGCGAGGCGCGTGACGGTATCAGTCCAAGCGACGCAAGCTGAGTAATTCGCCAGTTGTGCTGAACTCGAGCGCGAAGGAACCATAAACACCTTCATGGGTCAGAAATGGCCGAAAATGGTGGGCCGGCACACTGACACTCCGCCCATCGCGACTTTGCACTAATATCCGGTTAGCGCGCCCCTGATAAACGACATGTAAACGCTCGGCCGGTAACGCGATATCAAACACCAAACTGGGCATGGAGGCACCTTTGCAACTGACTGCATCAATCTTGCCATATACCGCACACGTGCCCGGTAAAAAATGGGCAGCAGCCATTTTAAACGTCTGTCGTGCTGACTCAGAGAGTGGCCAGACATGGATGACAGGCCATAAAAAACCTGTCGATACGGCCGATAAAGCCTGTGCAGCGCCCAACAGGCTCTGCCAAACTGGCAATGGTGATTTCGGAGTTCGTACCTGGCCATGAGTCTGTCTGAGCAGCCCTCTACCCTCAGCTCACGCATCGGTGCCCTAGCGCAACGGCTAGGCCTTATTGGCCGTGGGCAACGCCAGATACTCGAACGCGCCAGCCAGCTTCGCCTGCCGTTCAACCCGCTGCCACACTTGCGTGCAAGCATCTGCTGGCAAGACGGCCCACAGCTACACCGTCTTATAGACTTACCTCGCAGCGCACTCTCCGGCCCAGTTCAAGAAGACAAAGCGCAGGCACATGCCATGCTCGTGGGCGTTATTGAGGCGCACGAACAACAACTCGCATCGTTCGACCTGCGCATGATCGATGGCCTATCGACCTGTAACCCTCTGCAAGCCAACCACGCCAGCTTCGAGGCTTTCGCCGCCAGCGAGCCGTGCCGCCAGGTACGCATCATCAGCTACAAAGACTTCGTTAAATCCATTAGCCAAGCCTTACCGCGCTTTCTCGCAGGTGAACGCATTACCCTGCGTCAAGCCAGCTGGCGTGGTGATCGGGTGTTCTGGGCCGGCGAGCACCATAGCGAGGCTTTCGCCTGCGCCATTGCTTATGCCCGTCGACGTGAGCTTGAAGTCAATCTACCGGCTGAACTCAGCAGCTACCGCCTGAGCGAGCAAGGCCTCAGCAACCTGCAGCAGCACTATCACGTACTGGGCATGCCCAATGCTGCTTGGAGTGACCCTGCTTTTATGGCGCTGCTGCTGGATAACGGCCTGCCCTACTCGCGCCTCTCTTTAATGGGGGCTCCAGGCTCACCGGAGTTTCTGCTGCTGCCCAAACACTCCAGTGAAGCCACGGCCCTGGGCGAAGGGCTACGCCTGGCGGGTGCGCCGGATGTGGTGGGGTATCTGCAACAGCTGTAATCGCGACATAGCCGCCATCCGAATAAGCCTCCAAGAAGCTGAGTAAGAAAAAGCCCGCAATCTGATTAGGATTGCGGGCTTTAGTGTGCCTTCTAATCTGGCATCACACGACCTGCAAGGCGTTGTCTCCCAACAGCCCATTGATGACACTGGCTGTATCAGCACCTCCAGAAATGATGCCGCCACCGCCCGGAGTCACACCATACTCAACAGCCACATTAAACCCAGTCAACTCAATGGTTGTGGATGCAACGCCGCCTGCTGTAGGGCTAACCGCAATAATGGTGCTGTTATCAACTACCGAGAAGCTAAGGAAGTCATCTAGCGATCCGGCATTGTACGACTCGCCAATCAGCAACTGAGTGAGATCCAACTTGTCACCCTCACTGGGTTTGAAGTCGAGCACTTTATCAGCACCTGTAGTATCGGTTGATAACCAGCGGAAGATATCCGCACCCGCCCCACCAGAGAGAATATCGTTCCCTAGCCCACCGATAAGGATGTCATTGCCATCGCCACCGGACAGCACATCGTTGCCAGCCAAACCACTGAGCGTGTCGTCACCACCCAAGCCGAAGAGGTAGTCGACGCCAGCGGTACCAACCAGGTTATCCACACCGGCAGTACCATCCACCGACAGCGAGCCAGGAATCAACATGGCGCTCAGCACACTGCTTACGCTGTCTCCGTCCCCATCAATACCTACGATGTTGTGAGAAAGACTAATGGGTTGCCCGGTGCTTGCCTGGTCATATTCGAAGAGGCCCAACTTGAAGGTTTGCCCGTTACCGCCATCAACCTGCACAGCACTGAAGTTACTGGCAGAGCTGACTTCGTACCACCACCCTTCCTGCATACCCGTCACACGAATCGAGTTGCCCAGATCAGTGAGGGTAACCTGACTGGTTTTGTCCACTTCTAAGCCACCTTCAATGGCGTAAATGCGGATATTGCTGGTAGCCAGGTTACGAGTCGTTTCACCTGAAGCATCGCCAATAAAGCTGTAGTCATTGTCGGCCAACAGCACCGCGATCACGAAGGTTGCGGTACCTGCACCGCTCGGGCTGACCCAGGCAACTTTCTGCGCAAAGCGATTGGTGGTGTTGTGGCTGGTGTAGGTGAAACCGGTGCCATTGGCACCTCCCGTGGCCAGGCCGTTGACCAGATCGATACGCAGCTGCTCGCCATTCTTGATGCTGTTGCCATCACTAATCCCGATTTCAGTACTGTTGGTATTGATGCTCTGTCCTGCAGTGCTCGACAGCAGGGCATCAAATGTTGTGCCCCCCATGTCAATCAATCCTTTAAAGGCGCTGTTACCGCCACCGACACCGGTCAGATTGGTGGCAGATACTTCTGTGCCATTGGCAATCGGACCATAGGTGGTCAGCGTGTAGCTATCGGTCGATGCATCCATATCGATGCGATAACCGAGGGTTCCACTGGCACTGGTCTTGGCTTCGATAATCGACTGATCGCTGCCATAGAACAGGTACAGCTGTTGACCGTTGAGGCTCAGCAGATTACCACTGGCATCCCGCGCAGCAGCGCCTTGCACGATGGAGAAATTAACCTGATCCGGGCCATCCGCACCCGCCGAAGCTTCAAAGCGCAGATCCGCAGTAATGGAACGGATTTCACTGACCTGATCCACCAGCAATGCAGTCACAGGGGTAAAGGCGATAGGTACATCGTCCTCAACCTGGATCAGCAGATCGCCGGCAATCGGTAACGGATTCACACCATTGCTGGCCTTGATTGCATTGGTCAGATTCAGTGTGAGAATTTCGTTGTCGTTAGTGCCAGCGTTAGGGTGATCCAGTGGCCCCAGCAGCGTGAAGGTATAAGTACCATCGCTCAGCACTTTGAGGGTGAACACATCAGTACTACCAGCCTTGGCGGTCATGGTGTCACCGGAGAAGCTATAAGTGACCGCGACACCGCCTGAGGTTATTGTCGGCATGATAGCGGGCGAGGTATTCAGGCTGAACTGCCCGCTGTTGGTCCCCACCAGCAAATCAACCAGACTGCCAGTGGCAACAGTATTCACGCTGTCACCATCGGTGATGCCGCCAGGTAGCTCGTCCTCGTCCACCCGACCGATAACCGGAGAGGCATCCTCAATATTGATGGTCAGAGAAGCACTGGAAGGGTCGCCATCCTTGTCGACGATGGTGTAGCCAAAACTCTCGCTCGTGTCGGCTGCCACACTCGACGGCGCCACATAATTCCAAGCGCCAGTAGCGAAATTAAAACTCAGCTTGCCGCCCAGGCCTGTGGCTACGTCCGTCAGCTGGCTACCGACGATAGTGCCGCCGGCACTCACGCTGATAGTTCCGACTCCATTCCAAGTGTAAGTCGCCCCATTGATGACAATAGATTGGATATACCCTGGGCCATCCGCCCCGAAGCTATCGTCGTCACCGCCGCCGACTGCATTATCGCTACCCAACAACACGTTGCCGCTGACACGGCCACCGACCAACTGGCTAAGCAGGGTATCAATCAACCCATTGAAGTTGCTGATCAGGATGGGGGAACCACTGCCATCAACATCAACATCCTGCAGCCGAGCTGCATTAATGCCGTCACCAACGCCAATGGTGGTGACATTGATACCGTTATTGTCGACAAAGCTGTTCCAGGCCGTGGCAGTGGCTGTGGTCAGCGAGGTGCCACCTGGGCCGGTTTGCTGATTTGGATTACCGTCACTGATGAAAAATACCTGATTGCTCCAACCAAGTATCGGACTGTAAACCGCCATGGTTTCTTCGATCGCATCCGTGAAATCGGTCTGCCCGCTGAACGGCCGACTGGCAATGATGCTGTCAATCAGGGCGTTGAAAGACGCCAACGTAGTGACCGATGGATAGGCCAGCGAAGTCGACGAGAACGCCACGACCGTTACTTTCACATCACCATCAGTACCGGCGTACAACGCCTGTCCTGCCGCTTTCACGGCACTCATCATGGTGCTGAACTCGCTGTTACTGATGCTGCCGCTGGAGTCCAGTACAAAGGCTACGTTGAAGTCCTGTCCGCGGCCTTCCACCACATCGGCGGTATCGTCCTTGGCCAGCGGCGTATCGTCGTCGACATTGATTGATAAGGTGCCTGTGGCCTTGTCGCCATCTTTGTCAGTGACCTGATAACTCAGGGTAAAGGCCTGATTGTTCTCCTGATTACCGGTGGCGTGTTGAATCGGCGCATTCTGGACAACTCCATAGGCTCCAGTAGCGCTGTTGAGAGACACCGTCAGTACAGTTACGCCACCCTGCTTGACCAGCAGCGAGCCACCAGGACCCGCCTCGTAAGTGAAGCCGCCCGGAGCACCTGTGGTTAGCCATTGCACGCTTCCTGCACCATCGGCACCGAAGTTGTGACTCAGGATACCGCTGGCGTTTATCGAGTCTGCGTCGTCACCTACTCCTCCAGGAATGCCATTGGCCAGCGCATCGTCGTCCAATTGCACAGGTGCATTGACGCCCGTGGTAGGAACATCGTCCTCGATTTGAACCAAGAACTGTCCAGCCAAAGGCAGAGGGTTACTGCCGTTGCTGGCCAAAATGATGCTGGCAAAGTCCATGACCAGCAGTTCATTGTCATCGCCATTGCCCAGCGGGTGATCCAGAGCTTTTAGCAAGGTGAAGGTATAGTCACCATTGCTTTGCACCTCTAGCGTGAACACAACAGGACCAGCAGCACCGGCTTTCGCTGTCAGCAGATTACCGACCACGCTATACACCAACGGAGCACCGCCGGAAGACGCACCGCTCAACCCGCTGGTGTCGGCAGACAAACTGAACTGCGCAGAGACTGCTGGGCCAACGATCAAGTTACTGAGGCTGCCAGTTGCTACGGTATTAACCGAATCGTTGTCAGTGATACCACCAGGCAACTCATCCTCATCAACCATCGCAATGATCGGACTGGTGTCTTCAACATATACCGTTAGGTTAGCGCTGGATGGATCGCCATCTTTGTCGACGATGGTGTAGGTGAAGGTCTCGGTTTTATCACCGACGACATTTGAGGGCGCTTGATAGGTCCACGCCCCGGTACTGAAGTTGAAGCTCAGCTTACCGCCTTCAGCTGTGGTGATATTGCTCAGCTGGCTACCGGCAATATTCGGCCCGGAGCTCGGATCGATAGTGCCCGCGCCATCCCATACATAGGTAATGCCGTTGATCACGATGGACTGGATATAACCAGGGCCGTCCGCGCCAAAGGCATCGTCATCACCGCCACCAGCAACGCCGTCACTGCCCAGCAGCACATTGCCGCTAACCAGAGCGCCAATCTGGCCCAACAGGGTGTCGACCAGCCCATTGAAGTCGCCAACCAGAATAGGCGCACCAACGCCATCCAGATCCACATCCTGCAAGCGAGCGGTATTGATGCCATTGCCTACACCGATAGCGGTGACGCTCACACCCACAGAGCCATTAACGAAGGCACTCCAAGCTGTAGCCGTTGCATCGCTCAGCGAGTTGCCACCCGAGCCAGTTTGCTCATTGGGGTTACCGTCACTGATAAAGAACACCTGGTTGCTTGCCCCTGCTACCGGGGTGTAGGCCCCCATGGTTTCCTGAATCGCTGCAGTAAAGTCCGTTTGCCCATTGAACGGACGAGTTCCAGTCTCAGCCGGGTTGAGGCTGCCAATCAGAGTCGAGAAAGCGGCATAGTCGGTAACAGCGGCGTAGGAAGTCGCCGTGCCGGAGAAGGCCACGACCTTGATCGTCACATCGCCTGTGGTGCCATTGAACAATGCCTGCCCGGCAGCACGTACGGCCTGCAGCATGGTGTTCAGCTCGGTGTTATCAATGCTGCCACTGAAATCCAGCACAAAGGCTACATTGAAGTCCTTACCTTGCGAGGCTTGTACTGTGGCAGTGTCGTCTTGGGCTTGCGGGGTGTCATCGTCAATATTGAGCGATAAGGTGCCAGTGGCGCTGTCTCCATCCTTATCAGTCACCTGATAGCTCAGGGTAAAGGCTTGGTTGTTCTCCTGATCAGCCGTGGCATGTTGGATAGGCGCATTTTGGGTAACTGTGTATGCGCCGGTCGATTGATTAAGCGTCACAGTCAAAACGAGGGTGGCTCCCTGCTTGACCAGCAGTGAGCTGCCTGAAGTTTGATAGGTGAAGCCGGCTGGAGCACCAGTGGTCAGCCACTGCAGGCTACCCGCACCATCCGCACCGAAGCTGTGGCCCAGCGTGCCGCTGGCGTTGATCGAATCCGCATCGTCACCCACGCCCCCCGGAATGCCGTTGGCCAGAGCATCGTCGTCCAGTTGCACCAGGGCATTCGGTAGCACACTTGGGCCGTCATCTTTGAAACTGATGACTGTACCGATATCAAGGCTGGCGCTGGCCTGATCACCATCCCCATCGGTCACGACGGCATTCAAGCTGATATGCCCCGCGCCCAAGAACTTGGCTTCGTCTGGGTCGCCGGTAGGGTGAACGATGGAGCGAATCTGATCGAGAGTAACGGTGCCTGCTGCATCGACGCTCAGGGTAAATACCAATTGGTTTGTGCCAGAGGTGCGGCCTTCAATAACCCCCGCATTGAAGCTGAGGATCACCGCCTGGTTGGTTTCGGTATCGACCAGGCCCGAGTTGGCGTTCTGCACACTCAGGTTGTAGGTCAAGCTTTGCAGACCATCGGCACCCGGTTGCACATTGAACACACCACTGAAGTTAGCCGTTGCATCAATATGGAAGGCCGACTCATCAACCTGCAGCGCTGAACCCCAGGTGACATTGGCGCTGACATCGTTGTAGTCGTAGTCCGAGGTGAGAGTTTTGTCTTCCCAGTTCTGATTACCCGCGCTACCGGTGTCCTGCAGGTGCGAGCCACCAGGGTTCAAGCTGGCATCACTGAACAGCACATTGGCGCCATCAGCCCCCACCAACGGCACACCACCCAGCTTGGCCTGCCACTGACCCGCGACAAGCTCGAAGGTCACGACAGAGCCATTAGCCAGGCCGGCATTGGCCCCGCCGTTAGGGATGATAAAGAAGCCCGTATTAGCTGGGTCTAGGCCACTGAGATCACCCACATCGCCAACAGATTGAGCATGCACATTGGCCCAAATCACTTTGCCGTCTATTGGTGAGCCATCTGGCGCCTTGTTGTAATAGCCATAGGAGTTGCTGAAGCCAGCATCGGAGCCCTGGAAGGTGACAAAGGAGGTCACTCCAATATTCCCGGCCTGAATGGTCGGGGTATCGTCATCAATCGTCACGACCAACGAGCCCGTGGCCGAGTCGTTATCCCCGTCAGTCACCGTGTAGCCGATGTTCAGCGTGATATCGTCTTCGGTGCCACTGACCGGATGCATCAGCGGTTGCAACAGATTGATGGTGTAGGCGCCAGAGGCTGGATCAGTGAGCACCACCGTCAGCAATGCACCGCGGACAGAACTGATGGTCAGGGTATTGGTTGATGCATCCCAGTTGGATGTCACGGCCTCCGACCCCAGACTCAGCGGACCGCTAAGCGCGATGGATTTGAGACCATCAGCACCGGCATTAAATGCCAAATTCCCACTGGTGCTGGTCGCAGCACCCGCGACATCGCCTGGGCCGCCATTAATGCCGCCGGCAAGGCCTTCATCATCCAGAACGACCGCAGCAACAACACTGCCGCCGGTTGGGCCATCATCTTCAAAGCTAAAGGCACCGGCGGCGCCCAGGTCAATCGAGACACTGTCGCTGTCGCCATCACCGTCGGTGACGGTCTGGGTCAGCAGCAGTGCGCCCTCAGCCAAGCTCAGCAACTGGCTGTCATCCGCATTGCTGGTGTCCGCGTGCCAGATATTGTCCAGCAGTCCCAGGGTCACCGCGCCGGTAACCGGGTTGATGGTCAGGGTGAAATACGCAACGCCACCGGCGCTGCCAGTGACCACGTTGCCCACTTGATTCAGGACGATCTGCTCGCCTTTACCCAGCGGCGCGCTCGCGTCCACCGCAAACAAACCACTCGGTACATTGGCACCGCTAAGCGCCAAGCTGTACACCGTGCCGGCATCACCGGCTGCTGCACCGTCTGCACCAAACACGCTATTAAACT